>JAKALO010000243.1 GCA_021824125.1 Deltaproteobacteria bacterium
GATCTCCCGGACCCTTGCGTTCAGCGTTTCCGCCAGGCGCGCCATGTGCTCCTCCGACCGGTCGGTTCGAACGGTCAAGGCGTACCCGGCAATATTGACGTCGACCCGGTTCCCCATCCTCTCTCACCCCATTATACCGCCGCGCCCCTATAACTCAATGGTATCCAGGCGTGAGAGGATCTTGTCCACCCGGTCCTTCACCTCGCCGCGTTCCCGCGACAGCTCGGCCAGCTTCCGGTTCAGTTCCCGGACCTCCCCGTCCTTCCGCGCGAGTTCCGCCGTGAGGCTTTCCTTCTCTTTTTTCAGCGCCGACACGACCTGCACCAGGTCGCTGATCTTCTTCTCGATCAACGCGAACGATTCTTCTCCCATCCGGCCTCTCCTTGAGTCGTCATCCGTTCCCGCCCGGGATTCCGCACGGGAAATCCGTATGCAGGATACCCCGTGGGCCTTGCGGATTCAATGGCGAAGCCGGGTCACCCTTCCATCTGCGACACGGCATGGGCGATCGAGACGCAGTGGAAGACGATCCCCTTCCATGAGGAGAGGATATCGAGATGCGCCGCGCTGGACTCGAGGGACTCGGGGGTTCCGCGCTGCAATCTCCGGATGTGGGCCATCCGGAGCTCGCGCTCCCTTGCGCCGATCTCCTTTCGGCGATCGATGACGTTCCGGGCGGCGTTCCGGTCACGGGTCACGAAGGCGGACACCGCCTCCCGGTACAGGGAACCCACCTCGGTCAGGAATGCGACGAGTTCCCGCCCGCCCTCCTCCGAGAACCGCTGGTTCCGCTCCCCAAGCCGCCGGAGGTGGTCCGTCACCGTCTTGTCGACGAAGTCTCCGATGTTCTCGAGGTCGCTGACGATCGCGATGTACGCCGTCGCCCGTTGCGTCTGGCCGGAATCGAGGGAGCCCTCCCCCAGCGTGGACAGGAACACCTTGATCTCCCGCGTGAGGCGGTCCACGTCGTCGTCGGCGCGCGCGATCCGTTCCAGCCGCGCCATGTCCCCGCTCCGGATGGCCTCGATCGCATCCTCCTGCATCTCCTGGAGCATGTCCGCCATCCGCACGATCTCCCGGGCGACCTGCCCGAGGGCCGCTCCGGCGACCGGGAGATGCTCCCGGTCAAGGAATACCGGCTGCCCCCGGGGAACGCTCCCCTTCGGCGTGGGGATCGCGCGCGTCAGCAGGGAAGCGATCCTGTCCACCAGCGGGAGAAAGAGGAGCGCCAGGGAAAGATTGAACAGCGTGTGCGCGTTCGCCACCAGGTGCGCACCATCGCGGGAAAATGCGGAGATGACCCGGAGAGCCGCGGGGAAAAGGGGGAGGAACAGCAACGCCCCGGACGCCTTGATGGCCAGGTGTCCCCAGGCGACGCGTTTCCCCTCCGAGGCGAGGCCCGACGCGGCTACGAAAGCGACCGCGGTCCCCCCGACGTTCGCGCCGAGGACCAGCGGAAGCACCGCCGGCGCCGCCAGGATCCCCTCCTTGGCGAACGCGATGAGGAGGATCAGGACGGCGGTGCCGCTCTGGAACAGCGCGGCGAGGAGCGCCCCGAGGACGAAGCCGGTGAAGGGGGAATCCTGGAGCTGCGCCATGAGGGTCCGTAGTCCATCGATGCGTCCCGCATCCCCCGCCGCCTCCGACAGGAAGCGGAGGGCCAGCAGCATGAACCCGAACCCGAGGATCCCCTGGCCGATCGCGCGGACCTTCCCCTTGCGCCCCCAGAGGTACAGGAAGACGCCGGCGGAGAGGACCGGGAAGGCGAATTGGTGGACGCGGAAGGAGAGGACCTGGACGGTCAGCGTCGATCCGATGTCGGCGCCGAGCACGATGCCGAGCGACCGCGCGAGCGGAAGGGTCGCCACGTGCGCGAAGGAGATGACGAGGGTGACCAGCGCCCCCGAGCTCTGCAGCAGGGCGGTGCCGGCGACCCCCGCCGCGAAGGCGCGGGCGCGGCTTCCGCCGGCGGAGGACCACGCCTTGTCGAATGCGGAGGAGAAGGCCAGCTCGAACCCCTGGCCGGTGAGGCGGATCGCGTAGAGAAGCAGGAAGACTGCCCCGACGACCTGGAGGAAGAGGAGGTCGATCATGTGGGGCGAGGCGTCAGAAGAGCGCCTCGGCGAAGTCCCGGGCGTCGAAGGGGCGAAGATCCCCGGCTTTTTCGCCGACGCCGATGTAACGGATCGGGGCGGTGATCTCCCGCGTCACGGAGAGGACGACGCCCCCCTTCGCGGTCCCGTCCAGCTTGGTGAGCGCAAGGCCCGTCACGCCGGTGAACTCCTGGAATGTCTTCGCCTGGGCGATGGCGTTGCGTCCGTTCGTTGCGTCCAGAACGAGCAGGACCTCGTGCGGCGCGCCCGGGATCTCCTTCCCGATCACCCGGACGACCTTTCGCACCTCTTCCATCAGATGGGACTTCGTATGGAGCCGCCCCGCGGTGTCGACGAGGACCACGTGGGTCCCCCGCGCCTTCGCCGCCCGGACGGCGTCGAACGCGACGGCCGAGGAGTCCGCGCCTTCCTTGTGCCGTACGATGTCCGCTCCCGTCCGGTCCGCCCACGCGGCGAGCTGCTCGATCG
>JAKALO010000244.1 GCA_021824125.1 Deltaproteobacteria bacterium
CCGATGGTCCCGATTCCACCGCCCTCCGCCACCGCCGCCGCGAGCGACGATGTGGACACGCGGACGGACATCCCCCCCTGGACGATGGGTATTCTTGCCGTGAACCGGCCGATGGTGAGTTCCGGAAGTTTCAAGATCCCCCCCAACCAAATTGTGTAAGCCTGCATTTTAACCGGAAAACATCGTTTTGCGACTTCCAAACTTTATATTATATCGGATTCAGACCGCGCAGGGAACCGCCCGTCCTCGAAGCAGGGCGCTGCGGAAAGGGCGCGTCCGGGGCGCGCTCTCCCGGACGATCGACGCGATCCGCGAAAGCGGGAGAAACTCGTATCCGCGATCGGACGCCCCGCGCAGGACCTCCGCGAAGGCGTCCCGCCAGATCCCTCCCTCCGCCTCCGCGTGCACCGGGAGCACGTGTACCCCACCTTCGTCGAGCGCTGCGAGGACACGGGGGACCCCGTTCCCGCCCCCGACCTCCTCGAGGCACGGCAGGTCGGACGGAACCTCGACGAGGCCGGTTCCCTCGAGAACGAACGGGGCGTCGGCCCGCGTGCAGCTCAGGTACTCGAGCGGAAACTCCCGCAGCACGGCGACCGCCTCCTCCGTCAGGAGCCACGCCGGCGCGCCGAAGGATCGCGGCGGGTGCCCCAGCGCCCCTTCGTACGCCGCGAGCCCCCGGGTGAGCCAGTCCCGGATCCACGCAGCGCCTTTCCGCGGAAGCGCGTCCTGCCACGTCCGGTGGTCCCACGCGTGGAGCTCGACCTCGTGCCCCCGCGCCTCGATCTCCCGGCAGAGCCCGGGAAAGGCGGAGGCGATCATCGGGGCGGGGAGGAGCGTGCCGTACAGCGCGGTGCGGAAGCCGTACAGGCCGGGAGCGTTCGTGCGGACCATCTTCCCCAGGAAGCGCGGATTCCTCAGGAGCTGGTACACGGCCTTCCCCGAGTTGTCCGGACCGAAGGAGAGGAAGAACGACGCCGGGGCGTGGAACGCGCGGAGGGTGTCGAGGAGCGACGGAACCCCCTCTTCCATTCCGCGCCGCGTGTCGACGTCGACCTTGAGACCGAGGATGCGCCTTGGCGCAGCCGCGTCCACGCGGCTACCTCGCTGCGCGGGAGGCGTCGGCCTCGGCGAGGAAGGCGTCGAGGGTTTTTTTCAGCGCCGTCCTCATCGGCACCTTCGGCTCCCACCCGAGGATCTCCTTCGCGCGGCGGATGGAGGGGGTCCGCGTCTGGATGTCCTGGTACCCCTCCCCGTAGAACCGCTTCGAGTCGACCTCGACGATCGGGGGGACCTTCTTCCCGCGGTTCCGGGGGTGCTTCGCGTACAGGTCACGGAGCATGACGGCCAGGTCGCGGATCGAATGATCGTTCGACGGGTTCCCGAGGTTGAAGATCCCGCCGCTCGCGCAGCCGTTCCGGTTCTCGAGGATCTTCATCAGCCCCGCGATCCCGTCGTCCACGTAGGTGAAGCAGCGGCGCTGCAGCCCGCCGTCCACCACCTGGATCGGCTCGCCGAGGTACAGGTTCGCGATGAACTGCGTCACCACGCGCGAGCTCCCCTCCTTGGCGGTCTCGATCGAGTCGAGCCGCGGCCCGATCCAGTTGAAGGGGCGGAAAAGGGTGAAGGAGAGTCCCTGCCGGCCGTAGGCCCAGATCACGCGGTCCAGCAGCTGCTTGCTGCAGGAGTAGATCCACCGCTCCTTGGCGATCGGCCCGAGGACCAGCGGCGATCTCTCCTCGTCGAACTCCGGGTCGGCGCACATCCCGTACACCTCGGAGGTCGAAGGGAAGACGATCCGCTTCCCGTAGCGATGCGCCTGCCGGACGATCCGGAGGTTCTCCTCGAAATCGAGCTCGAAGACCGACAGGGGCCGCTCGACGTACACCTTCGGGGTGGCGATGGCCACCAGCGGCAGGACGATGTCCGCCTTCTTGATGTGGTATTCGATCCACTCCTTGTTGATCGAGATGTCCCCCTCGACGAAATCGAACCGGGGGTGGCTCGCCATCTTCCCCAGCCGCTCGGCGGAGAGGTCCATCCCGTACACCATCCAGTCCGTTTCCTTCAGGATCCTGGCCGTCAGGTGGTGGCCGATGAAGCCGTTCACCCCGAGGATCAGCACCTTCATGAAAACCTCCCGTTCGCGGCGCCGGCGAGCAGGTCGACGATCGCCTCTCCCTTCGCCGTCCGCGATCTCCATTCGATTTCCTCCAGTTGCAGCCAACCGTCCCCCGTCTCGACGACGACCCGCCGCGGCGCGGTGACCGGCGCCACGCATCCTCCCGCCATCGCGTACGACGGCCCGCCCGATACGCGGATCGTCCCCGGAGACAGGGTGCTCCCCGCCTCCCCACGTAAAGGGACCGCCCACCACACCGTGAGCCTCTCTCCCGAAAGGTCCGCGAACGCCCCGGGGTACGGGCGGGTGACGGCGCGGACGAGGTTGTAGATCTCCAGCGCCGGCCGGGACCAGTCGATCCGCCCGTCCTCGGGCCTGCGTCCGCCGAAGTAGCTGCCGCGGGCAAGGTCGTTCGCCCTCCGCGGAATATCCCCCCTCGCG
>JAKALO010000077.1 GCA_021824125.1 Deltaproteobacteria bacterium
CAACGGTTTATCGGTCGGACTCATGTTTTACTATGATATGTCATATATGACATAGCGTCAAGTATGTCGATGCCATTGTTGGGTTTCAGAACATGGAATTTAAGTCCGTCCAACGCTCAGGTTGAGCTGCGGGCCGTCGTTCTTCCGTTGCCGGAGCCGTCAGCTCCAACCTGTAGTTAGACTCATTTTGTATTTTTCTCCATGAGCTTGAATACGACGTACTCTGAAATATTTTTTGAATTAATAGTTTTATTGCCTTTCTTGCACCAACTTATAACGTCTTGAATATCAATATCTACTTCTTCAACAGTCAATCCTGAATCCATCAATTTCTTTTTTAATTTAATTGCATTTTCTAACCATTCCCCATATGTATCTTCGATATCATTAGGGTTCTCTGTTACTTGCCTTAATATAAACCATTGCTCTTTCTTGTACCATGCGATCCCAATGACTTTGTCACTATTGCTCTTCATAATTATTGTTTTTAATGCTCCTTTAAATAATTCCAGAGTCTAACATCTGATTAGGCGGGATGGGATGGGGGTGGTGGGGAGCTCGGGCTGTAATGTTCTTTTCTTAGACGGTGTGGGGGGGAGAGGGTGGTGGACCGTGCTGTGTAGCATGGTTCTTGCTACATTCCCTTGGAAACAGAAGGGGGTGTTTCCATGGGGAACGACTTCGATGAAGATCATCGGGGAGCACCCCCGGAGTCGTGGGCCGCGCCGTTCCGAAAGGCCCTCAGCCTGCGCGGTCGTCTCGAAGCGCGCGTAAAGTGGTACTTCGTCTGGGCGAGGCGTTTCGCCGCCTCGCTCGCCGACAAGCCGCTCCGCTTGGCGACCCGCGAGGATGCCGAGGAATTCCTTTCCACGCTCGCCTCCTCGCCCGGTATAGCCGCTTGGCAGGTGGAGCAGGCAACCGATGCCCTGACGATACTCCTGAGTAGCGTCTTCGGTCAAGAGTGGGCACGAACGATCCGTATTCCGGCCCCTCCTGCTCCCCCCGACGTCCCGCTTCCCAAGGGGGACGAGCCGGCCGAACGTTTAAGGTACGCCATCCGATGCCGGCGCTATTCGGTTCGTACAGAAGAGTCGTACGTTTTCTGGGTGAGCCGCTTCCTCGCATTCTGCCGTGATGGCGGCGTCGAGCAGGATACCGATTCCGTGCGCGCATTCCTCGAGCGTCTGGTCATGGCGAAACAGATGTCGGCGTCGACGCAGGGGCTGGCGCTCAACGCGCTCGTCTTCTACTTCAAACATGTCGTCGGTACCCCGTTCGGAGACCTCGGGGAATTCCAGCGATCGAAGCGCTCCCGGAAGTTGCCGGTCGTCTTGAGCCGGGAGGAGGTCCGGCGTCTGCTGGATGCTGTCGAAACTGCATACCGTCTCCCGGTGGCGCTAATGTACGGAGGCGGTCTCCGCCTTATGGAGGTGCTGCGGCTGCGAGTGAAGGACATCGATCTTGATCGCCGGCAGATCGCGGTCCGGGACGGGAAAGGACAGAAAGACCGGATGACGGTCTTTCCCGAACGGTGGAGGGAACGGCTCGCTGTCCATCTTATCGAAGTACGAAAGATCCATGCCCGGGACCTGGAACTTGGCTATGCCGGGACGACCTTCTGGCCCGCCCTTGAACGCAAATATCCTGGCACGCCCCGCGAGTGGGCCTGGCAGTACATCTTCCCGGCTTCGCGTCTTTCGGTCGATCCGGCCAACGGAAAAACACGGCGCCACCACCTCCACGAAACTGCCCTGCAGCGGGCCGTACGGTTTGCCGCGCGCAAGGCGGATATCGCGAAGCCCGTCGGCTGCCACACGATGCGGCACTGTTTTGCCACCCACTTGCTGGAGTCCGGCGCGGACATCCGCACCGTGCAGGAACTGCTAGGGCACAGCGACGTCTCGACGACGATGATCTACACCCACGTCCTGAATCGACCGGGCCTCGCGGTGCGCAGCCCGGAGGACCTGTAAGCGGATCGTCGGCACAGCTCGGGTATGCGACAACCGTTCCCGAAAAGACATTTCGGGGGAGAAATGATATTTTCTTTCCAGGCGGTGCGGGAGCGATGAAAAAAATCCTCTATTTCGACTGTTTTTCCGGGATCGCGGGCGACATGACGTGCGCGGCGCTGCTTTCCCTCTCAGGGGGGGAAAAGGAGCTGCGGCGAGCGCTGCGCGGGCTCCCGCTCGGCGGGTACCGCGTATCGGTCGGGAACGGCATGTCCGCGGGGATGGCCGGCACGCGGTTCGGCGTGAAGCTGTCGTCCCGCAAGGTCCCCTCGAGGAATCTTTCGGACATCGTCTCCATTCTTCGACGGTCGGCGCTGCCGGAAGGGGCGCGGTCGCGCGCCATATCCGCGTTCGACCTCCTTGCCGCCGCCGAGGCGAAGGTACACGGGACGAAGAAGGAGAAGGTGCATTTTCACGAGGTCGGGGCGGTGGACGCCATCGTGGACATCGCGTCGGCCTGCTTCCTGTTCGACCAGGTCGGCCCGGGCGAAGCCTGGTGTTCCGCGCTGCCGGGTGGTTCCGGGGAGGCGTGGTCTTCCCACGGGAAGCTGCCCGTCCCTGGCCCCGCGACGCTGGCCCTTCTCACCGGGGTCCCCTGGCGGTTCGGGGAAGGCGAGGGTGAGATGGTGACCCCGACGGGCGCGGCGCTCCTTCGCGCATTCGAGGTCTCCTTCGGACGTCCTCCCGAGATGACGGTCCGGGGCGTCGGGGTGGGGCTCGGGACAAGGGAGATCCCGGGGCGACCCAACATACTCCGGGTGGTGGAGGGGGAACCGTCCGCCGGCCCGAGGGGCCGCGACCGCGTGCTCGAGGTGGAGGCGAACATCGACGACATGAATCCGCAGCGGTTCGAGCTTTTGATGGAGCGCTCGTTCGCCGCGGGCGCGCTGGACGTCGCGATACTGCCCGCTACGATGAAGAAGAACCGGCCCGGATGGGTGTTGCGGATCCTCTGCCCGGAAGAGCGGCTGGAGCTCGTCTCGGCGGCGGTCTTCTCTCTCTCCACCGCCATCGGATTGCGCTTTCACGCGTGCGAGCGGCTGAAGCTGGCGCGGAAGATCGGCGTGGTGGAGACCCGGTTCGGAAGGGTGCGGGTCAAGGAGGCCACGCTTCCCGACGGTTCCGTACGCGCTGTGCCCGAGTACGACGACGTGAAGAGGATCGTGCGCTCCGCGAAGGCGACGTTCGAGGAAGTGGCGCTGGAGGTGGCGGCGAAGTGGCGAAGGTGAAGGTCGAGTACGCCTGCACCTCCTGCGGCTTCTCCTCGCCCAAGTGGCTGGGGAAGTGCCCCGACTGCGGGAAGTGGGGTTCGCTCGTCGAGGAGGTCGCGGCGGCGGAGCCTAAATACCGCGTGGCCGTCGACGCTTTCCCCGCGTCGAAGCCGGTGCGCCTGACGGAGGTATCCGGAAGCGCGGAAGTCCGCGCGAAAAGCGGCATCGAGGAGTTCGACCGCGTGGTGGGCGGGGGCGTCGTCCCTTCGTCGGCCGTCCTGATCGGCGGGGACCCCGGGATCGGGAAGTCCACCATCCTCCTGCAGGTGGCGCGGGGGCTGGCGCGTGAGGGGAAGCCCGTCCTCTACGTATCTGGGGAGGAGTCGGAGGCGCAGGTGAAGCTCCGGGCCGCCAGGCTTGGCGTGGAGGAGAAGGAGATCTATCTCCTCTCCGAGACCTCCATAGAGCGGATCATGGCCGCCGCCTCGGAGATCTCCCCTTCGGTGCTCCTGGTCGACTCCATCCAGACGATGTTCACCTCCGACCTGCCGGGCGCGCCGGGCTCGGTCGGGCAGGTCCGGGAGTGCGCGGGACGACTGGTTTTTTTCGCGAAGAAGACGGGGATGTCGGTTTTCCTCGTGGGGCACGTGACCAAGGACGGGTCGATCGCCGGGCCGCGCGTCCTGGAGCACCTGGTCGACACGGTCCTGTATTTCGAGGGGGAAAAGGGGCACCCCTACAGAATCCTGAAGGCCGTGAAGAACCGGTTCGGCTCCACCAACGAGATCGGCGTGTTCGAAATGCGCTCCTCGGGCCTCGCCGAGGTGGCCGACCCGTCGGGGCTTTTCCTGTCCGAGCGGAGCGGGGACACCTCGGGGACGCTCGTCTTTCCGGCGATCGAGGGGACGAGGCCGCTCCTGGTCGAGGTCCAGGCGCTCGCCGCCCAGTCCTTCCTCGCGATGCCCCGGCGGACGACGATCGGCGCGGACACGAACCGGGTGATCCTCCTGTGCGCCATCCTGGAAAAAAAGGCGGGGTTCTCCCTCTACAACCAGGACATCTTCGTCAACATCGCGGGTGGGTTCCAGCTCGACGAGACCGCCGCTGACCTCGCGCTTTCATGCGCGATCGCGGCGAGCTTCAAGGACCAGGTGATCCCCGCGGGGACGGCCGCATTCGGGGAAGTGGGCCTGGGCGGCGAGGTCCGCGCCGTCCCGATGGCCGAGCAGCGGTTGAACGAGGCGAGCCGGATGGGCTTCACGCGGGTGATCCTGCCCGCCTCCAACGCTGAACGCCTTCCGTCGAAATATCCCCTGGCGCTCGTCCCCGTCCGTCACATCAAGGAAGCGATCGCCCACTCTCAAAAACAGGGACGTTCTTAAAAACTCGCTGCGCCCCGGATTCCCGGAGGCGCAGCGCCTTCCCCGAAAGAGGATCAAGAGGTTTTTCGGAAGCCCTTCGCCAGCAGGTACAACTCGAACGACTCCTTCCGCGTTGCGGCGGGGCGGATCCGCCGGACCTTCTGAAACTCCGCCTGCAGTTCCTTGAACACCGAGTCGGCTTCCGCCCCCTCGAAGATCTTGGCGAGGAACGTCCCGTCTTCCGCAAGCGTCCGGCGTGCAAGGGCAAGGACCGTGCGAACAAGGTCGGCGGAGCGGGCCTGGTCGGTGAACGGGATACCGGAAGTGTTCGGGGCCGCGTCGGATACCACGATGTCCGCCTCCCGGCCGAAAAACTCCAGGATCCGGCCCGGAAGGGACGGCAGGGAGAGGTCTTCCTGGAAAAATCGGAAGTTCCCGCCGGGCAGCGGCTCCATGGGGAGAATGTCCACCGCGGCGATCTTCCCCTTTCCCCCGACGAGCGGCAGCAGGACCTGGCTCCAGCCCCCCGGGGCGGCGCCCGCGTCGATGACGCAGTCCCCGGGGCGCGCCAGCGACTCCTTCCGGGCGATCTCCGCGATCTTGTACGCCGCCCGCGACCGGAACCCTTCCTTCTTCGCCTGCAGGTAGTAGCTGTCCTTCCGTTTGTACATGCCGCCCATGCTACCGGAACCCCGGCGCGGTTGACAGTGGGAAAGGGCGTGCGATAGATTCAATCTGCCCATGGGATACGAGCCGCAGGACATCGAAGGGGTTTTCCGCTATCTGCAAGGCGATTTGCGCAAGGTCGAAAAGGCGCTCGTTTCCAACCTGAAGTCCCCCGTCTCCCTCATTCCGGTCGTCGGTAAGCACATCACCCTTTCGGGCGGGAAGCGGTTCCGGCCCGCGGTCCTGCTCCTGTCCGCGGAGGCGTGCGGGTACAAGGGGCCGCGGCGGACCGTCATGGCGGTCGTCACCGAGTACATGCACACGGCGACCCTTCTGCACGACGACGTGGTCGACCTGGGGAACGTGCGCCGGGGGCGGCCTTCGGCAAACGTGGTGTTCGGCAACTCCGTGAGCGTCCTTGTCGGCGATTTCCTGTTCGCGCGCGCTTCGCAGCTGATGACCGAGGACGGGGACATCGACGTCCTGGGGATCTACGCCCGGACGCTTGTCTCCCTGACCGAGGGGGAGGTCCTCCAGCTGATGAGGTCGAGCGATCCGGGGATCACGGAGAAGGATTACCTGCGGGTCGTCTACAACAAGACCGCCTCGCTTATAGCCGCCGCGAGCGAGACGGGGGCGGTGCTCGCCGGGGCCGGGAAATCATTGCGTGGCCGGATGTACGAGTACGGGAAGTCGGTCGGAATCGCCTTCCAGCTGATGGACGACATCCTGGACTATACCGGTACAGAGAAGCAGCTCGGGAAGCCCCCTCGCCAGGACCTTAGGGAAGGGAAGGTCACGCTTCCCCTTATTTGGGCCCTGCGGGAGGCCGGTCCTGCCGACCGGAAAGCCGCCGCGACGCTTCTTGGCCGCGGGAAGCGAACCGAAAGGGAAATCTCTTTCCTCGCGCGGCTCGTGGAGAAAAACGGGGGGATCGAGTACACGTCCCGCACGGCAAGGTCTTACGTGGACCGTGGAAAGCGGTTCCTCGACGGTCTCCCGGAGTCGCGGGCCCGCGCCGCCCTTCTCTCGCTGTCCGATTACATCGTTTCGCGCACCCACTGATCCGCATCCGGCAGGGTGGCCGCCATCCGGACGGCCCGACAAGCAATCCGCTGAAGAAGCCGGTTGAATATTCCGATAAGAACCCTGGAGCGCTTCCTTACAAAAAGGGGGAACGCTTTATTGTCAAGGATTCCGGCAAGAAGCAGGAAAATGTCCTTGACATATAAATAGAATATGATTACGTATAATTTATATATATCTGGCTTATTTTGTGTTTAATTTAAGGCCAGTACCGACAGAAGGAGGGAACAGTGAGTAAAAGACGCTCGACTGGCGGGTTCACCCTCATCGAAGTTGTGGTGGTAGTTGCAGTTATCGCCATCCTCGCGGCGATCCTGACCCCCTTCATCACGAAGTACATCTCCGATTCCCAGGTCGCAAGGTCCAAGAACGAGGCGCAGGTGATCGCGGCGGCCGTGACCAATGCCTACAAGGACCTGGGCCGCTGGCCGAACCGGATCAACGCCACGACGGATTACGGCGGGCTCTACACCAGCACCGTCGCGCCGACGGCCGCTCTCTTCGGGACCGCCACCGGATGGACAGCGGCCGGCGCCGGGTGGAACCAGCTTAACACCCACCTTGTCACCAACGGGCATGGCTACCCCGCGACCGGCGACAACAAGTGGGCCGGGCCGTATTCAACGCAACTTCCCAACGACCCGTGGGGGAGGCCGTACGTCATCAACGCGGCGAACTTCATGTCGACGGCCGTGCCGCCCATCCCGGTCTGGGTCCTCTCCGCGGGGGTGAACGGCGTGATCGAGACAAACATAGCCGCCGCCACGACGGTGACGGGGGGGGACGACGTCGGAGTGCGTATCAGGTAGGAGGACTTGCGGCAACGAAAAGAGGGCCGAAGAGAACTTCTTCGGCTTTTTTTTTGGAGCCAGGGAGGGCGACATGCCGCGGAGGCCAGGGACGGCCGGGAACGGCGAACCGTAAGGGATGGAAGGCGGGATGAACCAGCTTAAAGCCGAAACGTTGCCGAAAGCCCCGGCGAAGCGGAAGCTACTGGGGGAACGGCTGATCGAGTCGGGGCTGATCACCCCCGACCAGCTCGAGCTCGCGCTGCGGGAGCAGAAGCGCACGGGAGAGCGGATCGGGGAGATCCTGATCAACCTGGGATTCGTCACCCAGGAACTGATCTCCTCGGCGCTTGCCTCCGAGGCCGGCGTCACCTTCGTCCAGCTGGACAACTACCTGATCGAGCCGGCCGCGCTGAAGCACGTGAGCGAGGCGATGGCGAGAAAGCACAAGATCATCCCCATACTGGTCGACCCCCCGCGCCTGACGATCGCCATGGCGAACGTATTCGACGTCATGGCGATCGACGAGGTCCAGCGGGCCACCCGGCTCGTCGTGGACGTGGTATCCGCGACGGAGTCGAGCGTCCTCCATTCGATCGACCGGTATTACGCGGGTGGCATCTCCCTCGAGGAGATCATCCAGAAGTCGGTCCGCCAGGTCGAGGCGGGCCGCGTCTCGGATGCCGACCTTGCATCCGGCGCGCCGATCGTCCGCCTCGTGGAACAGATCTTCCTGACGGCCGTGCAGGCGGGGGCGACCGACATACACTTCGAACCGGAGGAGCGGATCTACCGGGTTCGCTTCCGGATCGACGGGAAGCTCCGGCAGGGGCCCTCCCTCCCGAAGGCCCTCCAGCCCGCGGTGACTGCGCGCGTCAAGATCATTTCGGGGATGAACATAGCGGAAACCCGTCTTCCACAAGATGGGAAGATCAATTTCCACGTGGGGAAGAGGAAGGTGGACCTGCGCGTCTCTACCCTTCCCCTCGTCTTCGGGGAGAACATGGTCCTGCGCGTCCTCGACCGGGCGAGGCTCGTGGTCGGGCTCGAGTCGCTGGGGTTCGACGAGCAGACTCTCGTCAGGTTCCGGCGGGCAATCGAAAGCCGGCACGGGATCGTCCTGGTCTGCGGCCCCACGGGCTCCGGGAAGACGACCTCGCTCTATTCGGCCCTCTCCTACATCAACTCGCTTGAGCGCAGCATCATCACCCTCGAGGACCCGGTGGAGTACGAGCTGCCGATCATCCGCCAGTGCCAGATCAACGTGAAGGCGGGGGTGACCTTCGCCTCGGGTCTTCGGGCGATACTGCGGCACGACCCGGACGTGATCCTCGTGGGGGAGATGCGGGACGCGGAGACGGTCGAGCTCGCGATACGCTCGGCGCTGACCGGCCACCTCGTGTTCTCGACCCTGCACACGAACGACGCGGCGGGGGCGATCCCGCGGCTGATAAACATGGGGCAGGAGCCGTTCCTCGTGGCCTCGTCGATCCGCGCGATCATCGGGCAGGCGCTCATGCGCACCAACTGCGCTCATTGCAGGGTGACCTATACCCCGGCGGCCGAGACGATCGAGCGCGCGGGCCTGCCTCCCGAAACCGCCGCCGGGACGTTCGCGATGGGGAAGGGATGCGACCAGTGCGGGGGTACCGGATTCCGAGGCCGCGTGGGCGTCTTCGAGATCCTGGAGGTGACTCCCGCCATCACCCGCCTTGTGATGGAGCGGGCGAACAGCCAGGACCTCCTCGCCGCGGCGAAGGCGGAAGGGATGATAACGATGCGCCAGGACGCGGTCGCGAAGGCGCTTCGGGGAATGACCACGCTGGAAGAAGCGGTTCGGACGACCTAGGGAGAGACGGTGCCGCGGTACGAATACAACGCGATCGACGACTACGGCAAGAAGGTGCGCGGGAGCCTGTTCTCCACGGACGAGAAAAGCTTGCGCGGAACGCTGGCGGGGATGGGGCTCCACCTGCTCAACGCGCGCGAGCGGGCGGCGGGGGGCGGACTTCCCGCTTTCCGCAAGGGGGTCAAGAGGGCCGACCTGATCCAGTTCACCTTCCATCTGAAGACCCTGATCGCGGCCGGCGTCCCGATCGTCCCGGCTCTCGGCGACCTTGCCGACCAGACCGAGCACCCCTCCTTCCGGGACGTGATCCAGGACGTCCGCCGCAACCTCCAGTCGGGGGCCGGGCTGTCCGATTCCCTGTCCCTGCACCCCGAGGCGTTCCCGGAGATCTTCGTCAGCATCGTCCGCGCCGGCGAGACGACCGGTAACATCGACGGCGCCCTCGGGGACCTCGGCCGCTTCCTCACGTGGCAGGAGGAGCTGTCCAAGACCATCAAGCAGGCGACCTATTACCCGGTGACCGTCGTGGGAGCGGTCGCGGGGCTGATCTTCATCCTCTTCGCCTTCGTGTTCCCGCGGTTCCTGAAGATCTTCCAGGCGGCGCAGGTGGAGCTGCCCCTCCCCACGCGGATCGTGATCGCTTTGAGCGAGTTCTTCCGGGACTACGGGCTTTACCTCCTCGCCGGCATCGCCCTGGGGTTCCTGCTGCTCCACTTCTACCGGCGCACGGAGAGCGGAAGGCTCCGGACGGACGGCTGGAAGCTCAAGATCCCGGTGATCGGAAAGCTGATCCGGGCCATCGAGATCAGCCAGTTCAGCCACTACCTTGCGTCGCTCTTCCGGGCCGGCGTTGAGATGACCCATTCCCTATGGGTGGTGGAGAAGCTCATCGGGAACCGGGTCATCGCCGCGGTGGTGCACACTGCCCGCGAGGACCTGATCGCCGGGGGCGGGCTCTCGGCGTCCCTGCGCAAATCGGGGGAGTTCCCCCCGATGGTCGTCCGGATGGTGTCCGCGGGCGAGACGAGCGGAAACCTGGACCAGACGCTCGAAAACGTATCGAACTACTACGACCAGGAGATACCCCTAGCGGTCAAGAAAACGTTCGCGATCCTGGAGCCCGTCATCATATTGGTGCTGGCGACCGTCGTCCTGGGAGCCGCCCTGTCCTTCTTCATGGCCCTCTACAAGATGGTCGGCGCCATGGGTGGGGGGTGAGACGATGAGGCGGCGGAGCGGCTTCACGCTGATCGAGGTGGTCATCGCGATAGCCATCATCTCCATCCTTGCCTCGATGGCGGTCCCGTACGCGGCGAAGCTGATCGACATGTCGAGGACGGAGAATACCCGCAAGGAGATGGAGGAGCTGTACAACACAATCCTGGGGGACCCGAAGATTCCGACCGGCGGGTTCTCGGGCGATATTGGGAGATTGCCCGCGAATCTCAGCCAGCTTAACAACCGAACCGCTCCGCCGGGGCCTTTTCCCCCCGTCGGGTTTACGGGTCTGCTCGGGGTGAAGTTAGGGTGGTACGGGCCGTACGTCAACACCGGGTTCGACCCGAGCGGATATCTGAACGATGCATGGGGGACCGCATACGCCTACGGCAACCCGGGGGCGGGGCAGATCCGCAGCGCGGGACCCGACCGGACGATGGGAAACGCGGACGACCTGATTTACCCCCCGAACGCGGTGACCTTCACCGGGAACCTGGTCGTCAACCTCCACGTGTGGGACAACACCGCGGGGCAGTACCGACTGAACCCGACGCCGGCCCAGGTTACGGGGATGGGAGTGACATACTATTACTCCAACAACGGGAGCCAGGCCAGCGTGTCGATAACGGTCCCGCCTTCCGCGGTCGGGCCCCCGTATTCGTTCACCGGCTACCACGCGGGCCTGCACGCGGTTACGGGGACCTGCCAGCTCGTCGGGAGCGCGGCGGCGGCGACCGGGCAGGCGGTTGTGTACGTCCCCGGAAACAACCAGCAGGCGCAGTTGAGCCTCTACCTGAGATGAGAAATGACGATTAGCGCGAAAGGGAAAATGCTGGCGGTGGAGATCTCCCCCCGGTTGATACGGGTGGCGGAGTTCGTTCCCGACACGTCGCCTGCCGAGGTCACGC
>JAKALO010000078.1 GCA_021824125.1 Deltaproteobacteria bacterium
TCCTTGTCACCGTTCTTCAGGGTGATGCTGTTCAGGATGGCGTTGGAGTACAGCCCATTCGCGTCGGTGACGTGCAGGATGTACTCGTTCACCTTGCCGCCGTACGGCAGCGGCACCTTGAACGAGTTGGAGATGGCCGTGATCGGGAACGTGTACTGGTTCAGGGCGTTGTACGTGTTCGGGATCTGCCGCCCCGAGGCGTCGAACTTGTCCACGTCGAGGATCTCGTGCGCGATCACATCGATCGTCGGCGCGGCCGCCCAGGTCATTTGGCCCGCGATGGCCGGAGTCCCGAGGTTCGTCACCGCCCCGAAGGTCACTTCGAGGTTGTAGAGGAATCCGGGGAACATCTTGTGCATCGTAGCGTCGCCGCCGGGATACCGGGGCGTCACGAAGTCGATCCGGAAGAGTGCGGAGAACGCCTTCCCGTTGCCGATGTTCACGCTGGCAAGATCCGCGTACACCGGAACGCATCCCCAATCCTTGACGTTCTTCGTGAACAGGGTGTAACCGTCGACAGCGACCGGCCCCGGCCCCTTGTTCACGGTGACGGCGATCGACTGGAGCAGCTTGTGGACGCCGTTGGCGAGCACCGCGGTCAGGTTGTTCGTCGCGACGTTGACCGTCCCGGAGAGGTACAGGAACAGCGTCTTGTACGCCTGGTTCGACAGCAGCGGGAACGGCTCGCACGTCCCGCCCGCGGTCCCGCTGGAGAACGGCGCGACGATCGTTCCGATGCGAGAGAGCAGGTCTTTCTTTCCGAATTTCTGTTTCACCGGAGTTGCCACAGTAGGTTTCCCTCCTTCGTGGGGTCTGAAAGGTTGACGGTCGGAATGCTTGTTCCCTACCCGCCGAACACGATGGTCTTGGCGGCGGGAACGCGAACCACGACGGCGACGAACGCCAGGGCGATCAAGCCCGTGATCAGGATCGATTTCGCGGACGGCATGATCGTTCCTCCTTTCGTGCGGTATTTTCGGCCACGGTATCCCCTGAGAGCGGCCGCGCAAGATGCTTACCCCACAAAGTCCTTAGGACTTTCGAAGTGAAAAACCGGCCAATCCGGGGGAAAAAGAAGGGGTTAGTCGGCCCAGAGGAACGGCGTATGGTCGGGAAGCGTCCTTACCTTTTCGATCGCGGATGCATCCATGAAATCGCCGTAATATTTCAACGTCCTGGGCTCGTTGGTCCGGAAGACGTACAGCTTGTTCGCGTTCTCTGTCAGGTCGCGGGACACCCGTTGAGGACGTTGAGCCATAGCGACGATCCGCACCAGGGCGTGGCGCCCCTCGTTCACCAGCTCATCCCACTCCCGCGGGCTCTTCCGCATGTCAACGCACTTCGGCAATTCGTCCACCACGAACCACAGGTTCCCGACGTGCAGCGCGGTCTTGCAGAGCCACGGGAAGTGCTCGCGAACGTCCACGCCGTACGGCGGCCGGTAGATCGCCGTGAAAGACTGCTTCCCGCGGATGGCGCGGTACAGCTCCAGGGGATGGGAAACGACCTGCCCGCCGCGATACTCCCGCTTCGGATCGACGACGACGCACCGGCCAAGGCCCTTCACCATCTGCTTCGCAAGGTAGCTCTTCCCGCTCCCCCGCTTGCCGAAAATGCAGATAATCTCAGCCTGCTTCCCCTTCACCGCCCGCGCACCTCCGCGATGAATTTCTCGACGTATCGGTTCATCCACGGATCGATGAAATCGTACCCGTCCTTGTGAGGACGGCAGTCCATCCAGTGGCCGGAGAAACCACCGTGCGGGGTGAACCGCTGGAGCAAAACGCACCGCCTACAGACGCGGATGGAACAGCGGCATTCGTTGGGCTCCGGCATTTTCACGAAATCGTGCCGGACCCGGCAGAGGATCGAATCGATCAGGCCGGCCATCGGAACGTCACCTCCCTTCCGCCGGCGGGCCCGACACCGCCACCGGCGAAATCTTCTGGAGCTTCTGGAACTCGGTGTACTTGTCGAATCCGGCCCACACCAGGCCCGCGCCCAGGCACACCTCCGGGTAGTCGTCCGGCTCGAATCCGTACTTCATCATCGAGCCGACGGCTCCCACGGAAATCAGCATCGCCTGGACAGCGCCGATCGGCGTCAGCCCCATGCGGGCCAGCTCTTCGTTGATCTTGTCCAGGCAGACCTGTACGAGCATGACGTACTCCGTCCGTTTCTTCTCATCCGGAACTTTCGCCGGAGGCGCCACCGGCTCCCCTCCCGGAAGGCTCGCTTCGGAGCTCATGGGTACGCCACTTTCCAGCTCCTTCTCAAACGGATCCACATTTGCGCTTTTCGCGTCGTCTACAGATCCCAAATGTCCTTTCCTCCCTTCTTTTTCTCACCCGCCGGTTCCCCTTCGGCTGGAGACTTCACGGGCGCGGCTTCCGGCTTCACGTCGTCCCCGAGCCAGATCCGGGCGGTCCGGTGGTCCCGGACGAACCCCTGAAACCGGCACTCCTTGCAGAACACCGTCGGCTTCCCGCGCTTCGTCGTCTTCACTTCCAGCTTCTGCCCGCAACCAGGCGTCGGGCAGTCGATCGCTTCAACCTTCGGCATACCGTCTTCCCCCTTTCGAATGATGATGACCCGGCCCACATAATCATCCCGAGTCTGGTTTCCGGCGCGGTACCGGGTGTACGCGTACGCGCCATGCCCTCCCCGCTCCCCGCACACCCGGCACGAAAGACGACCGCATTTCACCGCCCGGATTCTCACCAAAACCCGGTGATATTCCCCATCGTTACACAGCACTTTTCGCGCTTGTTTTTTCATCGTCTCCTGGTAGATATAGAGTCCCCATCAAGCACCGAGGGGACTCTATAAAAACGGTCCTATCAGTACAGGCTCATCCTACGTAGGAGCGCCGATCGAGGTGGAGCTGGAGTCCCTTCCCTGCTGCCGATGGGAAGCCGTGTCTACTACGCCCGACAGCAAAGAACGGCGCCCGGCACCGTTTTTCCCCGCGAAGTAAGGTGCCACCTTAGGGCGCCACCTCGACCTTTACTTGTGTACTTCGCCAGGTAGGGAGCAGCTCCTGGAACCGCATCGTGAATTCGCGCGAATCCCTCCACGGGGAAGGGATCTTCCGGCTTGCCTGCTTCCCATCGAAGCTCCCATCGCTTCCGCGACAGAGCCCCCAGGCGTACCCCAGACAGGACAAGGTGGAAGTGGATGACGTCTCGCTTTTGCCATTCGGTCGCACAAACCCAGGTAAGCGTGTTGCTCCCGGTGTCGGCATGCGCCGCGTAAGCCTTAGAAAGGGAGAAGAGCCATCGGCCCAGTTTGACGAACGCCAAGCGTTCGGAGATGTACGATTTGAAGGTTAGCGTTACAAACCACGATTCGACGCCCTTGCAGGACATCATCCATTCGATCTTCCGGGCGTTGACCTCGCGGTCGCAGTCCTGGAAAAACCGATGTCCCGGAGGAAGCGGAGCGTACGCGTGATCGGTCGGCCGTTCCTCCGGGGCGCCATAATCGGCAATCTGCATGCCGATGTCGTTCCGTGATAATCCAAAGCCCCCGCGCCGGGGGTGTATCGCTCCGAGCTGCTCGGCAAGGCCCCGGCGCGGGGTCAACGTCGGTTGGTTCACGGGGCGGCCGTACCTCGCTCCGCTCGATCATCCGTTTCCGTGCGCGTCGGCCGGTGGCCGAAGGCGTCGGGTAAAGGTGGGGCCGGTTCGAAAGCCTGTGGGGGCTTCGCCAGGACGGGCCACCGCTTGCCGGGCGGGCACGGCAGAACCCCGCGGGCTACCAGCTCGCGGAGGGTTACGGAAATATGCAGCGGGCCGGTCAGATTACCGCGCCCATCGATAGAAAATCATCGCAACGGGAAGAACACCGAGAGCCGCGCCGAAACCGACAAACCACGCGCGGACGAAAAGCCGGAAGAAAGAATCCATCATGCCGCCGCTCCGGCCGGAGTCTTCGGGAGGTTGAAGAAAAACGACAGGCGGGGGTGCTGCTTGCCCCGGTATTCGTCGATCGACGACTTGACCCACACGGGGATGCTCACGTTGGAACCGACGGGCGGCAGCTCCGCTTCCTTCGGGTACACGACGTCGCACTTCGGGACCGTCTTCCCGCCCGTCTCCTGGATGATGGAGACGAAATTATAATTCGGGGAACCGTCCGTCTTCACCGCCAGTACCAGACCTTCGAGCTGTACCTTCATCGTGAAACCCCCTTGGGGAGAATTCCGACCGGGTGGTCGGTGGATAAATCATCGATGACCGTTACGAACGGAACCGGCATTTCTTCGAAGGCCCAGGCCCACCGTGAGCCGGTCCATTCTTTCGGGGGAGGATTGCTCCAGAGCCACAGCCGCGCGCGATGAGCAAGGCCGTGTTGAAGGAACCAGAGGAAATATTTATCATGGGGCGTCACGCGAACAGCGCCGCCTGTTGCGGGATGATGATCGCGTCTTCACCGGTTTTTGCTTTGTAGTCGGATAGAATTTTCTCAGCGAACCGTTGCGTGTTTTCTCGCGCCGCGGCTTCGCCTTTCCCGTGGTTCATCCCGCCGCACACGCAGTCGCAGTCAATGCTTTTCGCGTCGTGGCACCTCGCGTCACAGCGCCGCTTCCCTTCCGAATTCCCAACGGTGATCAGCGTCGTCACGGCTTTTCGCCAGGAAGCGACAACCGCCGCTCCCGCCGTCTGGAGCGCGGCCGGTCGACCACGCCCATCCCGTACGCGAACACCGCGACGGCAAACAACGCGACGAGGTACCCGATTTCAGCCGTGGAAAGGGTCATATCCCCTCCCCCGCCGCCGGGTCGGCGCCGATCGCCACGGCCGGGTTCTCCAGGGCGGGAACCGGCTCGTGCCAGTCAGGGGCGGGGGTCAGGTGGATGTAGATCCCCTGGTGGGGGTGGAGGTGATCGGGAATCCACAGCAGCGGCGCGCCACAGGTGAGACAGGTTTCGGTGACAGGCATTGTTCCCCCCGGCATGGGCGGGGAGGGGCGGGAGGATGCCGGTCCCCCCGCCGCGCTCCCCTGATTTCCCGAGATGGGAGTCCCGGCTGAGGGAACAATAAACCACTTGCTTAACCCTTGTCAAGAAAATAAATAAGCAATACCTTAATTGATAGCTAAGTCCTTACCTAAGGACGGGGGGGGGCGAAAATGGCGATTATCGACTACGTGAGGAAGGCGAAAGAGAAGGCCGGATCCCAGAAAAAGCTCGCCCGCGCCCTGGGGGTCACCCCGACCGCGATTTCCTTTGTTCTCAACGGTTCACTGGTCCCCGGCGAAGACCTGCTGATGCGCCTGGCCGATTACCTGGGGGAAGATCCGGCCGCCCTGTTCCTCCAGGTGAAGCTGGAAAAGGCATCGGTGAAGGCCCGGCCGGTCTGGAAAAAGCTGTTGCAGCACCTGACCGCCGCGACGATCGCCGGGCTCATGGTGGCCGTCCTGGTGCAGCTCCCCTCCCCCGCTTCCGGGAGCGTGAGCCCGGACTATGTATATTATGTCAAATGTCTTTTTGCTGCTGTCGCTTTCGGCATTCCGCTTGCTTTCTCCGCCCTCTTTACCCCCAGGGGGTGGGGAAATGATACGAATTCATGACGTTTTTCTGACAAACCGTCAAGGAACTGACAGTTTCATCGTTCTGTTGGAGACCGACGTCCGGGAACATCGGTCTTTCCTCCGCTTTTTAGAAATAACTATTGATTTCGCTGAGGAATATTTCCGGAAGGTTCGGTACGCCCGCAGGGAGCGGGAGCCGGATCCGGAAGGCGACGCCCTCCAGGCGGCCGCCCGAGTCGACCGGGCGAGAATCCTCGAGATGTACCGATCGATTCCGGGAAGGCGCAAGGACCGCCTACGCGGCCTGCTGGCGCGCCTGAAAGCCGAAGGCCGGACCGAAACCCTGGGAAGCGTCCAGATGCTGCTTGCGCTGGCGAATGAAGCGGAAAGAAGGGGGTCAGCGGACAGACTGTCCGCTACCCTTCCAGGAAAACAGCCGTCACTTTCCCCCGACAGCCCTCTTCGATGCACCGGAAGACCACCAGGCGAGAGAGAAACGGGCGAACGATCGGGACGAACGATTGCAAGACGTGCGGAATTCGGAGCGCCAGGGGATCTACTTCATCCCCTGGCGTGAACGGCTTCGAGCAGCTCGCGCACCGATACACGGTCAGCAGCTCCCCCGCTCTTCACACCGGGTTTCCACGGCGACCAGGCGCGTCTCATGATCGGTCAACTGGTCCACCATCTTATCGTGCCGCTTCAGAGTGCGGTTGATGCCGATGGCGGCCGCCGTGGTGACTAGCGGAGGCCCCCACCCCATCAGCACGCCCCACAGCGTGGCCGGATCCGGCACGGCATCAGACCGTGTTTGCGGCGTCGCCGGCGAAGATCCCGAAGAGCGCTACCGCCAGGGCTTCCGCCGCCTTGAACGCGGGCACGAGCGCCGCCGCGGGCGGGAAGATCGCCGGGAGCAGGACGGTCAGCGCCGCCAAGCCCCCGCATACCGTGGTACGCCAGTTTTTCCGGTTCCAGGCCATGATCCCCCTCCTTACTTTTTATTTGCTTCCAGCGCCTCGATTCGCTTCAGTAGAGCCCGGTTCTGCTCCCAGAGGATCGCCGCGATCTTCGGGTAGTCGAGGTACAGGCTCCCCCTGCCGTCCGTCCCGGTGATCTCCGGGACGGAGTGCTCGAACATCTGAGCGGTGAAGCCGATCTCCGGGCCCGCTCCGCGGGTCTTGTCCTTCCAGGAGTAGTAAACGGCGTGGATCGCGGGATCTTTCAGTAGGGCGATCACGTCCAGGTTGTCCGTGAGCGGGTGGATGTTTTCTTTCGCCCTGGCGTCCGAGGTCGGCGCGGAGAGCACGCCGGTTGCACTTGCGACCACAGTACGGGAGCCGGTACCGGTCAAGGATCGTGCGGTGAGGGTCCCGTTGTCGCCGATCGTGAATTGCGTGACGTAGCCGCCATCGTACGAATTGAAGTAATGCCCCCCGAACGCCTGTTGCGTGAAATATCCCGTGCCGCTGTCGTAGACAATTTTCGTGTTGGGGTTTGTTCCCCAAAAGACGGAGTTGTTATCCAGGACCGAGAACGGCCCTGCTACGGCGAGTTTTGCGCCGCCGTACCCCACCATCGACGTTACCCTGTCGCCACCGATGCCAACGGATCCCGTGATGTTCGCATTCCCAATCACGTCGAGTGGGTATCGTGGCGCGTTGAACCCGATTCCCACTTTCGTCGCGGGAACCCCCGTCCCGTCGGTATCGTCCGCGCCGATCACCGTGCAAGCGTAGTCGCAAGCTGCTTCCACGCCCGATCCGATGACGGTGACGTAGTTGACGTTATCGTGCCCCGTTGTCATCCCGGAGGACTGGCCGAGGAAGGTGTTTCTGTCCCCGTACTTTATGACCCGGCCCGCGGAATGACCAAGCGCCGTGTTGTAGTTGCCCGTGAGGATAGATCCAAGCGTAGTAAACCCGAACCCGGAGTTCCCGGTTGCGCCAGTCTGTTGAAACAACGCCGACTCCCCGAACGCGCTATTTTCGTCCCCGGTTTGTTTGGCGAACAGACTCCATTGGCCGAACGCGCTGTTGCCGCTCCCGGTTGTGTTTCCCGTCATCGAATCGTTCCCGAACGCCGCGTTGTACTGGCCGGTCGTGTTGTTCCGTAGCGCAACGGAGCCGACACCGACGTTTTCCTGCGCGGTGCTTTTTGACAGCACTTGAAACCCGATTGCCACTGTATGAGAATTCGTCGTCACCGCAGCGGCAGCGTTGTCACCGATAGCAATATGAAACGCGCCCGTAGTGGCGCTTTTCAGGGCGTCCTTCCCTATGGCGATATTCGCCCCGGCGGCAGACCCCGCGCTGGTAAGCCCCGCTCCCGCACCGTCTCCAGCGAGAAAATTATACTTTCCCGTCATTGAACTATTTCCGGCGTTCCCAAGACGAACGTTATTATCCTTCATGACAATCGTCATGAAGGCGCCGTTGTCGGTATGCCCCGCCGCTCCGAACGTGTAGCCCGAAATACGGCCGCCGTTGCCGATGATGTTCCGGTTGAC
Source organism: Deltaproteobacteria bacterium (assembly GCA_021824125.1). GTDB lineage: Bacteria > Desulfobacterota > Deferrimicrobia > Deferrimicrobiales > Deferrimicrobiaceae > JAKALO01. The sequence goes on from JAKALO010000078.1 coordinate 8,042, forward strand.
ATAGGCGTCCCGCCAGTTTTTCAAGTCTCCGGTCCCGTTCCCGCTCGCGTTGTCGGTCGCAGTCCAGCTTTGCGACCCTACGTGCGTGAACGTCGGAGAGGTCGGATACCCGGCGGTCGGCGGCTGGTACGGGTAGAACCCCGCCCCGAATGCGATGCTAGAAATGAAAATCCCGAGGATCCCCGCGTAGATCGCCGTCGTAAGTTTTTTCATCATTCCATCTTCCCCTCTTTGCACTTGAGGCGGCCGATAAACACCGCATCGGAGCCGGAGCCGTTCGTTGCGACCATCTCGATCAGCGCGTACGGCGGGATGTAGATTTCCACCGCCGTCATGAGGTCGGCCGTCGCGATCAGGTCCCGGATCTTCCCGTAGTCGAGCACCGGGACGCCGTTAATCAGGACGTTGAACTCCACCAGGGCCCACAGGGACCGGTCCCCCACTTCCGCGCCCAGGGCGAAGGCGTATCCCTCCATCCCGATCCACCGCTTGGACCAGATCGTCGCGGAGTCTCCCGCCACGATGGTGACGCTGTCGAAATAATCCCGCGAGTACCTACCCATTGGAGGCCTCCGAATAGTCGTTGTACGCGACGATGTACCGGTTCACGAACGGCGAGCGCGTCCCCTTGCGATACTTCGTCTCGCCGACGTTGTACGCATGGAAAACGGCCGGGGAAGCACCGAGGCCGTGGGCGGTCAACTCCGCGAGCACTCGCCCGGCCAGGTCGAGGTTGTTTTGCGGATCCAGCAGGAGCTCCTTCACCTGGGCGTCGGAAAGACCCTTCCACTCCGGCCGGAACAGCCGCGCGGTGTAGATCCTGATCCCGGCCAGGCCGATGTCCAGGCCGTCCAGGGAAACCGCGTCCGGCCGCCAGCTGCTCTCCGTCCGCACGATCGCGCGGAGCACGTCCGGATCGATCCCGTAATTGACCGCGACCGCGTACACCAGACCGTCATAGGTCTGCTCCCGATCGCCGCCCACCGCCTTCCGCACCTCGTTCTCCACGATCGGTTCCCCGTAGTACAGAATCACGCCCCCGACCACGACCAGGGCGAGGACGTGTTCAGGCTTCAAGACGCTTCCACTGCACGATCAGGTAGAGCGCGCCCGCGACCAGAAGGACCGCCAGAAGGTTCTTCGACAGGTCGGCCACCGGCCGCAGGACGCTTCCCGCGTCGAGGGAATATTTTTCGTTCACGGTCTTGACGTAATCGGACTTCGCCCCGGCGATCGCCGCGTCCAGGAGAGCGGCTTTCCCCGCGGCCGCCTGGTACGTAGCAAAGTCGATCTCTCCCGCCTGGTATTTGCGGTACGCTTCCGCGCCCAGGTCGGCCGTCGGCAGCGCCACCGGGTTCCACAGGTTTTCCCACCACTGGAAGGCGTCCACGGGTTACCCCTGGGCTTTCGTCGCCGCGACCAACAGCAGCGCGGCCAGTGCGGCCGCGATCAGGTAGAACTGCGCATTGTTCCCGACGGGAGAAATTGCCACGTCCTGGAACGGATACCCGCCCGCGGATCCGCCACCGCCTCCCCCGCCACCTTCCGGGCGGGGAGCCGGTGAAGAAAACAGCGGGGATATCACGGTGTCGACCGCCTTGCTGAACAGCTTCGACCCCGCGGCCGCCGCCGCGCCGGTCACCGCCGCCGGAAGCAACGATGAGGAGCCGGCCGCGGCCGCCGTCGGCAGCGCGAAGGTCGACACCTCCGGGACCATCGATCCCGCGGCGGCTTCGAGCTGCAAGCCGGAGAGCGCCGCCGGAGCGGCAGCTTCCGCGGCGGTCAGGGCGGCAGGAGCCGCGAGCTCCCCCGCTCCCACCGTTGCGAAATCAGCCGTCAGCGCCGAAGACTCCGCGGCGGTCATCCCGGTAGGGGCGGCCGCCGGAGCGAAAAAGGTGGGGAGGTACGGCCCGAGCGCATACCCGCCAGCCACCGCAACGGCGGCGATCCCCGCCACCTGTCCCACTTTCGAGGCGGTTTTCGTACCGGACCATTTGGGCTTGACGAGTCCGACCGTACCGAAGGAAAGAGCGAACGCGCCGTACTGTTTCGCGACACGGCCGCCAGCGCGTACAACGTCCCGGCCCGCATCGCTTACGGCCCCGCCGATCCGCTCGATCGGGTTACCGCCGATGCGGAAATCACCGGAGAACGGCTTCCAGCAGCAAATTGCAACCGCGGGCTCGCGGTCCAGGCTCGGGATCACGTAGCGCCTACCGGCTGAGCAGGTAGATTCCCGCCCCCAGGAGCGCGAGCAGGATCAGGGTTTGCGTCCCGCTCCCAAGCTCCACACCGACGGTGCCGACTTTACCGAAAGTCCCCAGGGGGCTACGCGCGCCCGCCCGGACCAGCGGCTTGTTGATTTCGTACGCAGCCCGCGTCACGCCCGCGCCGACCAACGTGTCCACAATCTGCGATCCGTTGGGGAGGAAATCCCAGAACGATTCGGACGGCGCTACGGAAGTCGACCCGCCCCACTGTCCGGCGTAATCCGCCCCGAACGGCATATCCAGCGATCCGGAAGGTTCCATTTTGACAACCTCGTATTTTCTTTGGTGAAAGAGGCGGGGGCGTCTCCACCCCCGCCCCGTCGGGCGCTACTTGGGCACGTCGGCCCCGAGCCGGAACTCGTTCGCGAGGATCTTGATGTTCCCCAGGGCGGCCGTGTCGAGCAGCAGCTGCAACTCGGTCATCCCCGTGGTGTCGCGGACGGAGCGGAACGAATCGTTGTACGCCAGGTCGACGTAGTACACGCCGGTCGGCGCTGCCAGGGTGCCGGGCTTCCCGGCGAGCGGATCCTGAACCGCCCGGAGCAGGGAGGCCGGGATCGTCCGCATGACCTCCTTGTCACCGTTCTTCAGGGTGATGCTGTTCAGGATGGCGTCGGAGTACAGCCCATTCGCGTCGGTGACGTGCAGGATGTACTCGTTCACCTTGCCGCCGTACGGCAGCGGCACCTTGAACGAGTTGGAGATGGCCGTGAT
>JAKALO010000079.1 GCA_021824125.1 Deltaproteobacteria bacterium
CAGCCGGATCGCCATCGGGTAGATCCTGTGCTCCTGCACGAGGATCCGCGCCGCCAGGGCGTCCTCCGTGTCGTCGTCGTACACCGGGACGACCGCCTGGACGATGACCGGGCCCGTGTCCACCCCTTCGTCGAGGAAGTGCACGGTGCAACCGGAGAACCGCACCCCGTAATCGAGCGCCTGCCTTGGCCCGTGCGTCCCCGGGAAGGAAGGCAGAAGGGCGGGGTGGATGTTGATAATCCGGTTCGGAAAGGCGTGGACGAACACGGGGGTGAGAACCCGCATGAATCCCGCCAGGCAGACCAGCTCCGCGCCGCTGCCGCGGACGACCTCCACGAGCCTCCGGTCGAACTCCTCGCGGCTCGGGAATTCCTTGTGGCCGACCACCGCCGTCGGGATGCCGTGTTTCCCGGCGCGCACGAGGCCGAAGGCGTCGGCCTTGTTGCTGATGACGATCCCGACACGGCAGGGGATATCCCCTCTCTCGGAGGCGTCGATGATCGCCTGCAGGTTCGACCCGCTCCCCGACACGAGAACCGCGATGACAGGACGACGGTCGCTCATTTTCCACCTCCCGACAGAAAGACCCGCGGGGCTCCGCGGCCTTTTCGGACTTCACCGATCCGGTACGCCGTCTCCCCGGCCCTTTTCAGGTGACGAAGCGCCCGGTCGGCGTCCCCGGGCCTCAGGACGACGACCATGCCGATCCCCATGTTGAAAGTACGGTACGCCTCCTCCACGGGCAGCCTGGCCGCCCCGACGATCGTCCCGAACACGGGCGGGACCGGCCACGCCCCTCTTTCGATCACCGCGTCCACGCCGTCCGGCAGGGTGCGCGGGACGTTGCCCGGCAGCCCGCCGCCGGTGATGTGCGCCATGGCGCGGATCTTCACCTTTCGTGAAAGGGAGAGCACGGGACGGACGTAGATCCGCGTCGGCCGGAGGAGTTCCTCGCCGACGGTCGCCCCCCACCCGGGCATCCGCGAATCCACCGTTTTTTTCAGTATCCCGAAGACGGCCTTCCGCGCCAGCGAATACCCGTTGCTGTGCAGGCCGGAGGAGCATATCCCAAGCAGCACGTCCCCGGGGCGGACCGAGCGCCCGTCGATGACGTCGCGCCGGTCGACGGCGCCCACGGCGAATCCCGCCAGGTCGAATTCACCCCTTGCGTACACGGAGGGCATCTCGGCGGTCTCCCCGCCGAGGAGCGCGCACCCGGCCTGGCGGCACCCTTCGACGACCCCCTTGACGACCTTGGCGCCGTCCCTCGCGCGGAGCTTGCCGGTGGCGTAATAGTCGAGGAAAAAAAGCGGCTCGGCGCCGTGCACCAGGATGTCGTTGACGCACATCGCCACGAGGTCGATGCCGACCGTGTCCAGTTTCCCCGCCATGGCGGCGACCTTGACCTTCGTGCCCACGCCGTCCGTGCCGGCCACCAGGACGGGGTCGCGGTAGCGGCCCGCCGGGAACCGGAAGAAGCCGGCGAACGAGCCGATGCCCCCCAGGACTCCCTTGCGGTGGGTGGTGCGGACCATCGGCCGGATGAGGGAAACCATCCGCTCCCCCTCGTCGATGTCCACCCCCGACGCTGCGTATGTCACGGTTTTTTCCAGGCGCGATTCCCCCATGGCGACTTCGGCATCATGATAGTTGTAACGTATCCGCGCGAGGTTATGTCAATGATTTTTACCCCGTGCCTGGGATAAGATGATCGGGTCGATTTACGGGAGGGAACGGGAGCGGATGGCGAAGAGGGTGGGGGTCGTGATCCTCGGGGACGAGGTTCTGAAGGCGGAGATTCGCGAGGCCAACCTTGCCTACATTCTGCCCCTGTTGAACGAATGGGGGGCGGAGGTCGCACTGTGCGCGATCCTTCCGGACGACGTGCCCGTGGTGGTCCGCCATCTCCGCGCCGCCCTCGATGAGGTCGACCTGCTGGTCCTCACGGGGGGCATCGGACCGACCCCGGACGACATAACAAGGGAAGCGGTCGCGCGCGTCGCCGGTGTTCCCCTTGTCGTCCACCCGGAGGCGGACGCCCTTCTGAAGTCCTATTACAAGGGACGGTGGAACGATTCCCGGATGGACGGCCCCGGGATGACGGAGGCACGGATGGTGATGGCGCAGGTCCCGGAAGGGGCGACGCTCATCCCCAACCCGGTCAGCGCCGCGCCCGGTTTTTACATCGGGCGGATGGCCGCGTTTCCGGGGATTCCCCGGCTGCTCCACGAGATGTTCGGGTGGATCAGGCCTCTCGTCGAAGGGAGGAGAAAGAGCCGGGTTACGCTTTTCAGCGAAGCACCCGAGTCGGCCTTCGCGGCGATCATGAGGGAGTCGATGGACGCGTTCCCCGCCGTGAGCGTCGGCTCGTACCCGATTATCGACGGGAAGTACCGGGTCAGGGTAGTGTTCCGGTCCGACGATTTCACGCTTGCCGCTTCCTGCGCCGACTTCTTCACGGGGAAGATCGGGGAAGGCGGCTGGGACGTCTTGCGACGGGAGGAGGAAAGGGCATGAAGCCGGTGGGAAATGCGGGTTAGACCGTCTCTCGTCCTGGCTGTCCTGCTGCTGGCCGGTATTCCGCTGACGTCGTTTGCCGCGTGGGCCGCGGACCAGGGCTCCGCGCTTGCGGCTTCCGGCTGGAAGGAGCACACCCCCGGGCGGTGGAACAGCCGCGCGGACCGGAAAATCGGGATCCGCGCCGACGGCCTCTCGGCGGAAGTCGCGCTCTCCCCCGGGACCGGCGTATCCTGGGAAAAGAAGGGTAACTGGGATTCCGCGAAAGGGGGCGTTTTGTCCCTGGAGATGTCCTCCAGCGGGACGAACGGAAGATCGAAGGACTACAGGCGGTTCGACGCCCGATTCCCGGCCTCGGTGACCGCGGTATTCGGGAAAGACCGGCAGGACCTCCCCTGGAAGACCCGCATCGCGGGATTTTTCCGGGAGTTTTTGCACGGCTTCGCACCGGGGGGAATACGCCTGACCTACGCGTTCGGCAACCAGGCGCCTGTTGGCTCGATGTACCGCCTGGCGGAAGAGGAGACGGTTTTCATCCTTGCGGGCGACGAGGAGAAGGGAAAGAAGGTCAGGTCGGACAGGAACCTGAAGGAGGATTTCCTTGCGGCTTACGGCCGGCCTCCCAAGGGCCCGGTGACCGCCTTCGTCGTATGTGCGGAGCGCCCCCGCGGGGAGCGTGGCCCGCTGTCCGTGAGCGTGAACGTCACGTTGCCCGGCCCCTGATATTCTCCCTCATTTGACCGCTTCCCCTCCCCCCCTGCGGGATACCGCGAGCACCAGGTTGCGCGTGTACTCGGTTTTCGGGTCGATGCCGATCGCCCGGGCGAAGCAGTTGGTGGCGTCGTCGAATTCGCCGCGGGCGAGGTGGATCTTGCCGACCTCGTTGTGCGCCGCCGCGAACCTGGGTTTGTGGCCGATGACGCGTTTGAAAACCCGCAGCGCCTCGTCCGTCCTGCCCATGGCATGCAGGATCCGTCCCTCTTCGTACCAGATCTCGTAGCCCCTCCGGTATGCGGAGGAGAGCGAGTCCGCCCGGCGAAGCTCCTTGAGCCCCTCTTCGGGATGTCCTTCGTTGAACAGCTCGACCCCGAGACGTTGCCGCGCCTCGATGAAGCGGGGATCCAGCTCGATGGCCTTCCGGTAGTTGGCGATCGCTTCCTTCCTGTCGCCCATCCTGGAATAGATCTTGGCCGCCTGGAAATGCTCCAGGCGCGCCCGGATCGCCTTGAGGTTGAACCTGGCGTCGACGTTGTTCGGGTTGATCTTGATCGCCAGGCGCAGGTAGAAGATGGAATCGTCGTAGATGCGGTCGTAGTAGCTGGCGAGCCCGAGCATGTTGTAAGCCTTGTCCAGCCGGGCGTCCGGCGGCGCGGAAGCGATCACGTTCCGGATGAGCTGACCCGCCCTGACGGTCTTTCCGCTTTTAAGGTAGAGGCTGGCGAGGGCAAGGCCCGTCCGGAAAAAAAGGTCGTCGCGGGAATTCCCGCCGGTGCGCATCGCGATCTCCGCGAGGCCGAAGAACACCTGCTCGGCCTTGTCGTAGGTGTTGATGTTCCGGGAGTACAGCAGTCCCAGGTGGAAGTTCGCTTCGGGATGATCGGGGTTCTGGGCGATCGCGTTCTCGAACTGCTTCTGTGCCGAGGCGAAATCGCCCGCGGCGATGAATTCCCTTCCGCTGGAATAGAACCTGTCCGCATCCCCGGGACCGGCGAGGGAGAGGAGCGGAAAAAGCGTCGCCAGGGCCACGAGGACCGGGATCGCCCTCCACGGCTTCGGTAGAAGCATCAACTCCCCCTTTTCCTTTTTACAATGATAATATTTCCACCAATGGGCGCAACGGAAATCGCTTTCCCCCGGGGAACACGGATGTCGATTTCGCCGCTTTCCGTCCTGGTTTCTATTTGTCTCCTTCTTTCCTGCGTGGCGGAGGTCGTGGATGCCTCGCCTCTTTCGAAAGAGGCGAGGGAGAACCCGCACGCGGATATCGAGTGTCTTCATTGCCACAAGACCGTACCCGAGAGAGGGAAGGCTTCCTGGAAGGAAGTGGCGGCGGGACTCTCGAAGGACCCCGTTGAACTGTGCCGCGAATGCCACCTGTCCACCGAGGTGAACCATCACCCCGTCCAGACAAGGACCGCCCGGAAGCTCCCCGGGTGGCTTCCCCTTAGCGGTTCCGGGGAAGTGGTATGCTCCACCTGCCACGACGTTCACCTTAAATTGTCGGGAGTCACCCTTCTCAGGGGGTACGACAACGGCACATATTCCGTCCGGATGGACATGTGCCTGGACTGTCACGGGGGGGACTTCGCCGCGCTCAACCCCCACCGGGTCGAGGCCGAAAGCGTGAAATGCTACACCTGCCACACGGCGAAGCCGGGGGCAGGGGACACCGGGGCCACCATCGTCCTCCAGGAGCGGATCGAAAAGATCTGCGACTTCTGCCACAACGTGTCCGAGAAGGAGCACCCGCAGAACGTTAACCCTCTTGCCGTGCTTCCCGGGAAGCTTCCCCGCGGAAAGGACGGGGCGGTAAACTGCGGGACCTGCCACGATCCCCACGGGACGGAGAGCACGCTGCATTTCCTTCGGGAAACATACGTGGAGTTCCTCGAGGCGGGGAGATACCTCAATCCGCACTCGGCGGGGGATTACTCCGGATGCCGGGGATGCCACGCCGGGATCTCGACGAAAAAGGAGGATATGCGGAAAAACCGGAAATACGGCGGTGACGACCTGCTGATCTGTCTTTCATGCCACGGATCGATGGACGCGTGCCATCCCATCCTCGTCAAGCTCGGGCCCGACATGCGGCCCGGGACCGGCCTGCCGCTTTCGAAGGACGGCAAGATCACCTGCCTCACCTGCCACAACCCGATGCCGGTGTCCGGCAAAGGGTTGGATTTGCGCGAGTGGAAACCCGGGGACCCGCGAAACGCCATCTGCTTCCGGTGCCACGACAAGGCCGACCTTTCGGGCAGGAATCCCCATTCCTCGATGACCGACCGGGAGTCCTGCCGGTTCTGCCACGACACCATGACCGACCCGACGAACGAAGATTCCTCCCGCGTGTCCTTCATCTCGAACACCCGCCTGATCTGTCTGCGATGCCACTCGCAGGACGCCCACCCGATGGGGGTCGACCACATGGTGCACCCCAGGATGGAGATCCCGGAGCCGTTCCGCCTGGACGGAAAGGGCAGGATCACCTGCACCACCTGCCACAACCCGCACATACAGGCGAAAGGAACGGGGGAAGAGGCGGGGAGAAGGAAGCGTTTCGTCGTGGAGGACGAAGGGCAGGTCATCTGCACGCGGTGCCACCGGCGATGATCGCCGGCTATTCGTACCGGAGCGCCTCGATCGGGTCCAGGCGCGAAGCCTTGCGGGCAGGGTAGAAACCGAAGAATACCCCGACCGCGGCGGAAAACACGAAGGCGACAAGAACCGCTCCGGGTGAAATAAGCGTCGACCAGCCGGCGAACCTCGATATCAGCGAGGATCCGGCGACCCCCAGGAGGATCCCCACGGCCCCCCCGGTTACCGACAGGACGAGCGCCTCGATCAGGAACTGCAGCAGGATGTCGCGCTCCCTGGCTCCCACCGCCATGCGGATTCCTATTTCGCGCGTGCGCTCGGTCACGGAGACGAGCATGATGTTCATGATGCCGATCCCTCCCACCAGGAGGGACACCGAGGCGATGGCGCCGAGCAGGAGGCTCATGATCCGCGTGGATTCCTCCGCCACGGCCAGCATCTCGGACAGGTTGCGGACGGAAAAGTCCGGTTGATCCCCCGGACCGATCCTGTGTCGCTGCCGTAGAAGCTCGTTCACCTGTCTTTCCGCTTCCTTGACGGAGTCGCCGTCGACGGCCTGGACGAGCACGACTCCCACCGTGCCGATGTGGGAGCTGCCGAACAGCTTCCTCTGCGCGGTGGTGATGGGCACGGCCACGGTGTCGTCCTGGTCCTGCCCCTGGATGGACTGCCCCTTCCTCTCCAGCAGGCCGATCACGGTGAAAGGCACCCTCTTGATGCGTACGTATTTCCCGATCGGGTTCTCGTCGCCGAAGAGGTTGTAGGCTACCGTCTGTCCCAGGACGGCGACCTTGGATGCGGCTTCGACTTCCGCCGACGTGAAGATGCGGCCGCCGGAAACGCCCCATTCCCGGATCTCGAAGTAATCCGGCGTGAGCCCCTGTATGATCGTGCTCCAGTTCTGGTTGCCGTAGACCACCGGCGACCCCGAACGGTTCGACGGGGCCGCGTAGCGCACCGCGGGAAGCTCCTTGCCGATGGCCCTGGCGTCCGCCATCGTCAGGGTATGAGTGCCGCCGAAGCCGGACCGCAATCCGCCCGAGGTGGTGCTGCCCGGCAGGACGAGTATGAGGTTGGAACCGATCGAGGCTATCTGGGAAGCGATCCGCTCGTTCGCCCCGGACCCGATGGCCACCATGGCGATAACGGCGGCGACCCCGATGATCATCCCCAGCATCGTCAGGGCCGAGCGGAGCTTGTTGGCCCGCAGGGAACGGTAGGAAACCTTGGCCGCCGAGTAGATGTTCACGCTTTATTCACCGGCTCGTCGGAGATGATCCGGCCGTCACGGAATCGAACCATCCTGTTCGCGTACCTTGCCAGGTCCGGTTCGTGAGTCACGAGAACCAGTGTGATACCGCGGACGTCGGAGAGCTCCCGGAAGATTCCCATGATGTCGCCGCTGGTCGCACTGTCGAGGTTCCCCGTCGGCTCGTCGGCCAGCAGCAGGGATGGGGCGTTGACGACGGCGCGGGCGATGGCGACACGCTGCTGCTGCCCCCCGGACATCTGGGAAGGCAGGTGGTGTTCGCGGTCCAAAAGACCCACGGACCGCAACGCCTCACGGGCCCTCTCCATGCGAACGCCGGATGCGACGTCCTCGTAGATCATCGGCAGTTCGACGTTTTCGAGGGCGGTCATCCGGGACAGGAGGTTGAACCCCTGGAACACGAACCCGATCTTCCTCCTCCGTATGGCGGCCAGGGCGTCCCTTCCGAGACTTCCGACGTCCTCTCCGTCCAGGCGGTAAGTCCCGCTCGTCGGCCTGTCGAGGCACCCAAGGATGTTCATGAGGGTCGATTTCCCGGACCCGGACGCCCCCATGACCGCTATGAACTCCCCGCGGTCTATGGAAAGGGAAACGTTCCGCAACGCCTCGACGGTCACCTCGCCCAGGTGGTACGTTTTATGAAGTCCGGAGAGTACTATGACGGGGCTTCCCATATTCTTACCGGAAGCCTCCCATTCCCGGGGGACTGCCTGTACTGTTCCCGCTCTTCTTCCTGGCCGTCTCGGAAGTGATCAAGGCGTCGCCTTCGCGCAGGTTCCCCTCGACCATGTGGGTGAACGACCCGTCGCTGGTACCGACCTTGACGGGAACCGCCTGGGGCTTGCCGTCCTTGCCGACCGTGTAGACGCGACCCCCGGTGGTATCGCCCTCGCCCTTTTTCTTCTCGCCGGAAGGACGGTAACGGAGGGCGGCGTTCGGGATCTTCAGAACGTCCTTGAAGGCCCGGATCAGGATCGAAACGTTCGCGGTCATCCCCGGCTTGAGGGAGAGATCCTTGTTGTCCACCTGGATCACGACGTCGTAGGTGACGACGTTCTGCGTCACTATCGGGGAGTTCCGCACCTGGACGACTCCTCCCTCGAAGACCTTCCCCGGGTAGGCGTCCACGGTGAAGGTCGCCTTCTGTCCCGCCTTGGTCCTCCCGATGTCGGATTCGTCGACGTTGGTGTCGATCTGCATCTTGGTGAGGTCCTGGGCGATGGTGAAAAGGGTGGGGGTCTGGAAACTTGCGGCGACGGTCTGCCCGACGTCGACGTTCCGCGAGATCACGGTTCCCTCGACCGGAGAGAGGATCGTGGTGAACCGCAGGTTGGTCTCCGCCACCGAGAGTGTCCCCTTCGCCTGTGCGAGCTGCGCCTCGGCGCTTTTTTCCTGTTCCACTGCGGAATTGTATGCCGTCTCCGCGGTGTCGACGTCGGCCTGCGCAACGTAGCCGTCCTTGACGAGCTCCTGGTTCCGGCGAAGCGTCCGCAGGGCGTCCGACGCGACGATCCTGGCCTTCGACAGGACCGCGGATGCGTTGGAGACGTTCCCTCTCGCCTGAACGACCGACGCCTCGAGGAGCTGCGGATCTATCTGGGCGATCACCTCGCCTTTCCGGACGCGGGAGTTGAAGTCCACCAGGATCTTCTGGATAGTGCCCGAGACCTGGCTTCCCACCTGGACCGTGGTGACGGCGTTGATGTTGCCGGTCGCGGAAACGATCTCGGAGATGTCTCCCTTCTCCACCTTTGCCGTCCGGTAAGGGGGAGACTTGCCGTTTTCCCCGGCGAAATAGAAATAGCCGCCCGCGCAAAGCGCGGCGAAAACCAGGACGGCGACGATCACCCGTTTCATCTGATTTCCTTCCAGGCGCTGGATTCGATTTCCTTGTCCTCGATCCGGATCCCGTGACGTTCCAGGAGTTCGCCGGTGCTCTTCCACAGCTGCGTGACAGCGGCCTGGTAGTCGGCCCGCGCTCCCGCAAGGGCTTCCCGCGCCACGGTCAGGTCGGATTCCGCCTGGAGCGTGTCTTTCGTCGTGGCCATGCCCAGCTTGCCGCGCTTGACGTATGAGGAAAGACGCGCCTCGGCGAGAGCGACCCCTTTCCCTGCCACCTCGATCTGGCGCCAACCGGTATCGAGGGCCCGTATCGAGGAGCGGATTTCGAGGGAAGCGGCTTCTTCAAGGTTGCGCAGGGACACCCTGGACTGGCCCGCGAGGAGCCGGTTTTTCGCCAGGTCCGCCTCGGCCGCGTCGTTGCCCAGGGGATAGGAAAGCTCGACCCCCACGGACCACGCGGGATACTTGCCGGTCTTCATGTCGTCGATGGCGCTCCCGTAATCGGTTCCAAGCCCCGAAATCCCGGCGCTACCCTTTAGAGCGAGGGACGGAAGGAGAAGGTTCCTCCCGACGCGGGCGTTGAACTCGTTGGTGGAAAGGAGAATCCGGGCCTTCCGGAGATCGGGACGCATGTAGGCGGCGGTGCGGAGGGCGGCCTCCTCGGTCGCCTCGACGCGCTCCCCGGGGAACGTATCGGCGGGAAGAATCCCGGTTCCCGGCGGGAGGTGCAGTAGGACCCGGAGCCTGTCCTCCTCGTCGAGGGCGTTTTTCCCGGCCTCCAGGAGGTCCTTTTCCCGCTGCGCGACGCCCAGCTCGGAGTCAAGCAGCTCGATCGCGGCCAGGACGCCTGCCCGGACGCGGGCCTCGTTTCCGGCGTGGATCTCGCGTGCGAGGGCGAGCGAGGACTTCCTGGCCTCGAGGTTCTCGCGCGCCTTGACGAGGGCGAAGAACCGGTTCCTCGTGTTCGAGCTGACGGACAGCGCCGCGGCCCACCATTCGGCCAATGTTGATTCCGTCGCGAAGGTTGCCACGGTGATCCCTCGTTCCGTGACGTCGCGGCCGAAGCCCTGGAGGACGGGCTGCGAGAGGGAGAAAACGAGGTTCGGCTTCGCGTAGCGGGAAAAGGAAGTGCCCTGGTTGTCCTGCTCCCACAGGTTGGTCATCGCCGCGGACGCCGTGGCTCCCGAAGGGAGCAGGAGGCTTGCGGACAGGTTGGCGTCGAACGACCGCGTGCGGTCGACGAAAAAAGAGGTCGGGGAGGACTGGGAGTTCGATCCCCTGTGATCGAGCAGGGCGGTGAAATTCGGGTTGTAGATCGCGCGTGCGCTTCGAATGCCGGTCCCGGAGATCGCCGGGTTGAACGACTCGGCCTTCAGGGACAGATTGTTCGATATCGCCCCGCGCACCGCGTCGTCGAGGGTTAGCGGGAGCCCGGCCGCGAATGACGGGAGCGCGGCGGCAAGCAGCGCGACGATGACGATCAGAGATCCCGGAAGTCGCTGCGCCTCCGGGAGCTCCGTGCTCGCGATGTCGCCTGCGGCTTCTCGGCTTCGTCCAGCAAACGTGCCCATATTTCCCCTTCCCGGCCTTCGATCACACTTTATGGTACGCCAAGCCTGTTCCCTATCGAAACGCGTGGCCTTTCGCCGATTCAGCCGGGCTCCTCGCTGCGCCGGACCTCCCTGCGGCGTGCGCCTTCCGGGGTGTTTTATCGATACGTTATCGTATTATTGATGAATCGGGTTACCAAGTTTTAATCTCCTGTGGACCACTGGTAACGATGGCGGGAAACATTTCCGCCGTCCCTGTTTTAATGGAACCCGGACGTGGGGTAGAATGTTTCGAAAAATCGGGGACAACAGGAGGCGTCCGGTGCGAAAAATCGTTGCCATTGCCGTCATTCTGTCGGTAACCTGCGGCATTGCCGTCGCGGCGGGTCCCGTGAGAAAAGGAGGTAATCCGGTGGTTCTTCTTCAAACCAGCATGGGCGACATCAAGGTGGAACTGTACCCGGACAAGGCGCCGGTCACCGTCGAAAACTTTCTTGCCTACGTCAAGGAAGGGCATTACGA
>JAKALO010000004.1 GCA_021824125.1 Deltaproteobacteria bacterium
GGGATCGAGAAGGCGGTCGAGGCCGTTGCGGCCGAGCTGAAGAAGATGTCCAAGGCGACCAAGGACCCGAAGGAGATCGCCCAGGTCGGGACGATTTCCGCGAACAACGACGAGACGATCGGGAACATCATCTCCGAGGCGATGGCCAAGGTCGGCAAGGAAGGCGTCATCACCGTCGAGGAGGCGAAGGGGATGGAGACCACCCTCGAGATCGTCGAGGGGATGCAGTTCGACCGCGGCTACCTCTCCCCGTACTTCGTCACGGACCCCGAGCGGATGGAGGTCATCCTCGAGGACCCGTACATCCTGATCCACGAGAAGAAGATCTCCAACATGAAGGACCTGCTCCCGCTGCTGGAGCAGATCGCCCGCTCCGGCAAGCCGCTGCTCATCGTGGCGGAAGAGGTCGAGGGAGAGGCGCTGGCCACCCTGGTGGTCAACAAGCTCCGCGGCACGCTGCACGCGTCCGCCGTCAAGGCCCCCGGCTTCGGCGATCGTCGCAAGGCGATGCTCGAGGACATCGCGGTCCTCACCGGCGGGAAGGCGATCGCGGAAGAGATGGGAATCAAGCTCGAAGCGGTCCAGCTGACCGATCTCGGGCGGGCAAAGCGTGTGGTGATCGACAAGGACAACACGACGATCATCGACGGCGCCGGCAAGAAGGCCGACATCGAGGGCCGGGTGAAGCAGATCCGCGCGCAGGTCGAGGAAACCACCTCGGACTACGATAAGGAAAAACTCCAGGAGCGGCTGGCGAAGCTCGTCGGAGGCGTTGCCGTCGTAAACGTGGGCGCGGCGACGGAGACCGAGATGAAGGAGAAGAAGGCGCGCGTCGAGGACGCGCTGCACGCGACACGGGCGGCCGTGGAGGAGGGGATCGTGGCAGGAGGCGGCGTGGCGTACATCCGCGCGGCGGCCGCGCTGGATTCCCTCAAGCTGCACCACGACCAGCAGGCGGGGGTCGACATAGTCCGGAAGGCGCTCGTCGAGCCGGCCAAGCAGATCGCGATCAACGCGGGGCAGGACGGCGGCGTGGTCGTGGACAAGATCAAGAGCGGGAAGGGCGCTTACGGCTACAACGCGGCCACCGAGGAGTTCGAGGACCTGATAAAGGCCGGGATCCTCGACCCGACGAAGGTGACCCGCGTCGCGCTCCAGAACGCCGCGTCGGTGGCGGGCCTGATGATCACCACCGAGTGCGCGATCGCCGAGAAGCCGGAGGAGAAGGACAAGATGCCCCCGATGCCTCCGGGCGGCGGCGGTGGGATGTACTAACACAAAAACAGGGACGTTCTTAAAAACTCGAGAAACGGATCGTTCCTGGCAGGTATCATATATGTAATGAAAACGGGACGCCGCTGTCGGGCGAAGGATAGCGGCGTCCCGCAACTTTGGGGGGCGGACCGGAAGGCGCGCTCCCGTGCGAGGGTTAAATCCGTGCCGATCTACGAATATCAGTGCAGAAAGTGCGGCCGGGTGGCCGAGCGGCTCCAGGGGATCCACGACCCCGACATGAAGAAGTGCCCTTCGTGCGGCGGAAAGACGGAAAAGAAGATATCCGCCGGCGCGTTCGTGCTGAAGGGTGCGGGATTTTACGCCAACGACTACCCCCACGGCGGGAACGGCGGGGCCAACGGCAAGGGAAAGAAAAAAGAGGCCGAAGCGCCCGCCTCCTGCCCAGCCTCAGGCGGAGAACCCGCGCCCGCCTGCGCCGGCTGCCCGAAAGCGGAAAAATAAGCCTTCGCAGGAAACCCCTTGGGATGGTTTCCGTGCAGGGCCCCCTTCGCTTCTTCCCCTTGCCCCTCCCGGGTGAATTGAGGTAGATAGGTACTTCGATTCCCTTGAGGAGGGGCTTCGCATGCCTGCAAGCCTGATAGATGGAAAGGCCATCGGGGCCGCCGTCCGCGCGGAGATCAAGGAAAGGACGGGCGAGTTCACGGCCCGGACCGGTGTCCGACCCTGCCTCGCCGCCGTGCTGGTCGGAGAGGACCCTGCTTCCCGCGTCTACGTGCGCAACAAGGGGAAGGCGTGCGTCGAGGCCGGGATGCTGTCACGGCAGGTCGACCTTCCACCGTCCACGTCCGAAAAGGAACTCCTGGACCTGGTGGCGCGGCTCAACGCCGACGCCTCCGTCCACGGCATCCTCGTGCAGCTTCCGCTGCCGAAGCATATAGACGAATCGAAGGTGATCGAGGCGATCGCGCCTTCGAAGGACGTGGACGGCTTCCACCCGGTGAACGCCGGCAGGCTTCTGATAGGGCAGCCCGGCTTCGTCGCCTGCACGCCGCTCGGCATCCTGAAGATACTCGATCACGAGAAGGTGGTCCTCAAGGGAGCGCACGCCGTGGTCGTCGGCAGGAGCAACATCGTAGGCAAGCCGGTGGCCATCCTGCTTCTTTCGCGCCACGCGACGGTGACCATCTGCCATTCGAGGACGCGGGACCTGCCGGACGTGGTCCGGTCGGGGGACGTCGTCGTCGCCGCGGTGGGCAAGGCGGAGATGGTGCGCGGATCCTGGATCAAGCCGGGGGCGGTCGTCGTCGACGTCGGGATCAACCGGCTGCCGGACGGGAAGCTGGTGGGCGACGTCGCGTTCGACGAGGCGCGCGCCGTGGCCGGTAAAATCACTCCCGTCCCGGGCGGAGTAGGCCCGATGACCATCGCGATGCTTCTGCACAACACGCTGGAAGCGGCGATCCGCATCGCTTCCGCGGGGTAGCGCCTGGCTTCCCCCGCCGACCGGAGGTACGCGCGCACCCACGTCTGGGCGATGGAGCGCGACGGCGGGAACGTGCGGGTGGGCCTCACGCACGTCCCGGGTTCCTACCTCGGGGACGCTGTCCATGTCGAGCTCCCGGCCCCGCTGACCGAGGTCGCTGCCATGGAGCCCGTCGGCCTCGTCGAGTCGTCCTCCGCGGTGTGCGAGGTGACGTCTCCCGTCTCCGGCATCGTCGTCGAGGTCAACCCGGCGGCGGAGAGCTCCCCGGAAACCATCACGGCGGACCCTTACGGCGAAGGGTGGCTGATGACCATTCGTCCCGCCGATCCGTCCGAGATGGCCTCTCTTTTTGACTGCGAGGAATACGATAGCCTGCCGGAGGGCTAGCCCGCATTCTTCCCTAACGGATGATGCGGGTTTGTGTAACCGTGTAGACGAAGTGGGCCCTGATCTGCAGATTCGGGATCTTGTACTCGGACGGGATCGGATCGTACGGGGAAGCCTTCCGTATCGCGCCGAGCGCCTCGTCGTCGAGTATGCTGTGGCCCGATCCGTTGACCAGCCTGATCGCGTCCAGCTTCCCGCTCCGGGCTATCACGAAATCGACGATGACGTCCCCTTCGATGCCGGCCGCCGCCGCCGGGTATCCCCAGACCAGCTCGATTTTCCGCTTGATGCCGGCGAAATAGGAGATGTACTGGATCTCGGGGGCGTTGAGCGCCTTGAGGGTCGCCCCGCCCTCTTCCACGATCGCCCCGCGCTCGCCGGCCTTGCCGCCCGTCCCGACGGTCTCCCCGGAGGTGTTTCCAGACCCGCGTCCCCCTCTCTCTCCCATCGCGATGACGATTTTCCCGAGGGAGGGGGTCAGCTCCTTGAGCGGCTTCCCGGCGCTGCCGGAAGCCCCGGGCTCGACCGGGACCGCGCGCGCGGTTTTCTCCGCCGGTTCCGTTTTCCCGACGGCGCGGGGGGGCTTCGCGGCCGCTTCGCGTGCGGCCCCGGCCGGAGTCTCCCCGGCGCGGGGAAGGGGAAACTTCTCCTCCGGCGGCAACGCGGGGTTGACGGGAAGGTCGGGCACGCGTCCCTCCATGACCCTGGGAGGCATCTGCGGTCGTGCCTCCGCCCGGGGACGGCTTTCCGGTTTCGGGGACGGGACCCTGGGTCGCCCTCCCTCGAGGATGCCGGGCTTCGGCGGCAGGAAATCGGACACGCGCGGCAGGTCGGCGAGGTCCACGACCATCACGCTCTCGGCCGGCCGTGAGGTAAAGGGGACAAGAGTCGCGAGCGCCATGATCACCAGGTGCGTGAGGAAGGAAAGGGCGACGCAAATCGCCATGGTCCTGTTGTCCGGCATAACGTATTATTATAACAGCAGTAAAACCTAAAGGATAAAGGAGCGTTCCACCATCATTCCCTTACGAGACACTATCCCTTCCTCCAGGGTACCGGTCGTCAACTACGCGCTGATCCTGCTCAACTCGGGCGTCTTCCTGTACCAGTTCACGCTCGGCGAGGAGGCCGTCGATTTCATCACCGCCTACGGGGTCATCCCTTACCGCTTCCTGCACCTGTTCACTTCCTACCCCTTGGAGCTTTTGACACCGCTCTCCGCGATGTTCCTCCACGGTGGGTGGTTCCACGTGATAGGCAACATGCTCTACCTGTATATCTTCGGCGACAACGTCGAGGACATCCTCGGCCACGGCCGCTACCTTGCCTTCTACCTGGCGTGCGGGGCGGCCTCCTTCCTGGTTCAGATCCTGCTCCAGGCGAACTCGATGGTCCCGAACGTCGGGGCGTCCGGCGCGATCGCGGGCGTGCTGGGAGCCTACATACTGCTATTCCCCCGCGCGCGGGTGGTCACTCTCGTGCCGATCTTCTTCTTCTTCACGGTGGTGGAAATCCCGGCCTTCATCTTCCTGGGCATCTGGTTCCTGATCCAGTTCGCGAGCGGCGCCATGACGCTGGGGCGGACGACGGCGCTCTCGGGAGGGGTCGCCTGGTGGGCGCACATCGGTGGTTTTCTCGTCGGCATGCTACTCCTCAAGCTGATGGGGGCGCGGGGCACGGGCCGCAGGTCCGTCGTCTGACAATTCCCTTGACACCCCAACGCCTTTCAGACTTAATTAAAAAAGCCGGAAACCGGGCGATCTGATGACGACAGCCATGCTTCCCGGGAGTCGGGAACCCGATAAAACTCTTTAAGGAGGACAGGAGATGACGAAGGCGGATCTGGTTGCTTCCATGGCTGAGTCGGCGGACATCAGCAAAGCAGTGGCGGAGAAGGCGCTGAACGGCTTCATCGCCGCGGTGGGGAAGGCTTTGAAGAAGGGCGACAGGCTCGCCTTGACGGGATTCGGCACCTTCAGCGTCAGCAACCGGAAAGCCCGGATGGGTCGCAATCCGCAAACCGGCGAGGCGATCAAGATCAAGGCGGCCAAGGTTCCCAGGTTCTCCGCCGGCAAGTCCCTCAAGGAAGCGGTCGGCGGAAAGAAGAGATAATCACGGTTTTCCGTTAAAGGAACATCGCTCCCCCGGCCGCGCTACACACGTGGCCGGGGATTTTTTTTCCTGCTCTTGAATCGGAGGTTTTATGTTCTCGAACATTCTTCTCCCCACCGATTTCTCCGAATGTTCCGCGGAGGCCGCGCGGGTCGCGAAACTGCTCGCCGAGCGGTTCGGCTCCCGCATCACTGTGCTCCACGTCCTGGACGAGCCCGCCGCGCTGGATCCGATGTTCCGGGGGGACGTGCCGCTGGAGCTTCTCCGGGGCCGCATGGAGCAGTTCGCCAGGGAGAGCATGGACGCTTTCCTCTCGGCGCACTTCCAGGGATTCACCAACTTTGATACGATTCTGGCTTCGGGGATCCCCTGGCGGGAGATCATCCGGAAGGCGCGGGAGTCCGCGGCAGGCCTGATCCTGATCGGGACGCACGGCCGCACCGGCATGGAACACGTA
Source organism: Deltaproteobacteria bacterium (assembly GCA_021824125.1). Lineage (GTDB taxonomy): Bacteria > Desulfobacterota > Deferrimicrobia > Deferrimicrobiales > Deferrimicrobiaceae > JAKALO01. The sequence goes on from JAKALO010000004.1 coordinate 5,676, forward strand.
ATCTTCGGCAGCACCGCCGAGAAGGTGGTACGCATGGCCACGTGCCCCGTGCTGAGCGTTCGCCAGGGAGGCAAGGAATTCATCCACCCGTAATCTTTCAACCCCAAGGAGGTTTTTTCCCATGACGATGATCGTCGACGTTCACGGCAGGCAGGTGCTCGACTCGCGGGGGAACCCGACGGTGGAGGTCGAAGTGCGCCTCGAGTCGGGGGCGGAAGGGCGCGCGATCGTACCCTCCGGCGCCTCGACGGGTACTCGGGAGGCGGTGGAGCTGCGGGACGGGGACTCGAAGCGGTTCATGGGCAAGGGCGTTCTCAAGGCCGTCCGGAACGTGAACAAGGTGATCGCCCCGAACCTCGTCGGTTTCGACGCCACCGAGCAGACGGCGATCGACATGATGCTCGTCGCACTGGACGGGACGGATAACAAGGGGAAGCTCGGTGCGAACGCCATACTGGGGGCGTCCATGGCCTGCGCCCGGGCGGCCTCCGAGGCCTGCGGGCTGCCGCTGTACCAGTACCTGGGCGGCGTCGGGGGGCGCACGCTACCCGTGCCGATGATGAACATACTGAACGGCGGCTCACACGCCGACAACAACGTGGACATCCAGGAATTCATGGTCATGCCGGTTGGGGCGTCGTCTTTTTCCGAGGCGCTCAGGATGGGCGTCGAGACGTTCCACAACCTCAAAAAGGTCCTGAAGGGCAAGGGGCTCAACACCAACGTCGGCGACGAGGGGGGGTTCGCTCCGCTCCTCTCGTCCAACGCCGAGGCGATCGAGGTGATCCTCGAGGCGATCGCGAAGGCGGGGTACAAGCCGGGCAGGGATATCGGAATTGCGCTCGACTGCGCCGCTTCCGAGTTCGGAAAGAAGGGGAAGTACGTCTTCCGGAAGTCGGACGGGTCGAAAAAGGACGCCGAGGGGATGGTGCGATTCTACCAGGACCTGTGCCGCCAGTACCCGATCCTCTCCATCGAGGACGGCTTCTCCGAGGACGACTGGAACGGGTGGAAGCTCTTCACGAAGGAGATGGGGAAGAAGATCCAGATCGTCGGGGACGACATCTTCGTGACCAACCCGAAGATCCTGCGCAAGGGGATCGAGGGGAAGGCGGCGAACTCGGTCCTCATCAAGCTGAACCAGATCGGGACGGTGACCGAAACGGTCGACGCCGTGGAGATGGCCAAGCGCGCCGGCTGGACCGCGGTGGTGTCCCACCGTTCGGGCGAGACGGAAGACAGCACGATCGCCGACCTGGTGGTCGGGCTTAACACGGGGCAGATCAAGACCGGTTCTGCTTCACGCACCGACCGGATGGCGAAGTACAACCAGTTGCTGCGGATCGAGGAGGAACTTGGGCCCGCGGCCCGCTTCGACGGGAGGGGAGTGTTCTATAACCTCTGAAATCAAACGACGGCTCGTCGCCCTCATCGTGCTGGACGGGTGGGGTTATCGGGAAGAGGTCGAAGGCAACGCGATCGCCCTTGCCGACACCCCCTTCTTCGACCGCCTGTGGTCCGGGTTTCCCCGCACGCTCATCCACGCCTCGGAGGAGCGGGTGGGGCTCCCCTCGGGACAGATGGGCAACTCCGAGGTGGGTCACCTGAACCTCGGGGCTGGCCGGGTCGTATACCAGGAAATCGTGAGGATATCGAAGGCGATACGCACGGGTGAATTCTTCCGCAACCCTGTTTTTTGCAAGGTTATGGACGGCGCAAGGGAGAAGGGGAAGCCGCTTCATCTGATCGGCCTCCTGTCGGACGGGGGGGTCCATTCGCTTCACACCCACCTGTACGCGCTCCTGGAGATGGCGAAGCAGAGGGGCGTTCCACGGGTGTGCGTCCACGCGATCCTCGACGGAAGGGACACACCGCCGACCAGCGGCATCCATCACCTGGAAAACCTCCTTAATAAGATGAAGGAGATCGGGACGGGCGAGGTGGCCACGGTGGGCGGGCGTTACTACGCGATGGACAGGGACAACCGGTGGGACCGTGTGGAGCGGGGTTTCCGCGCCATGGTGCGCGGAGAGGGCGGGGAGAGCGGCGACCCGGCTGCCGCGGTCTCCGGCTCCTACGCGTCGGGCAAGACCGACGAGTTCATGGAGCCCGCGGTGATCACGCGTGACGGCCGGCCCGTCGGCCGCATCTCACCGGGGGATTCGGTGATCTTCTTCAACTTCCGCGCGGACCGCGCCCGGGAAATGACGCGGGCCCTCACCGCGGAGGCGTTCGACCGGTTCCCCCGGCCGGAGCGCCTTGGACTCGACTACGCGTGCATGACCGGATACGACGAAACGTTTCACCTCCCGGTCGGGTTCGCGCCGCAGACGATGGGGAACATCCTTGCCTCCGTGTTCGCCGCCAACGGGATCCGTAACCTGCGTATCGCCGAGACCGAAAAGTACGCGCACGTGACCTACTTCTTCAACGGGGGCGAAGAAAGGGAGTTCCCCGGCGAGTCTCGCATCCTGGTCCCGTCCCCTTCCGTCCCCACGTACGACCTACAGCCGGAAATGAGCGCCTACGAGGTGGGGGATCGGGCGGAGGCGGCTCTCGGTTCCGGGAAGGTCGACGTGATGGTCCTGAATTTCGCAAACGGCGACATGGTAGGGCACACGGGGGTCCTCTCCGCCGCCATTCGCGCCGTCGAGGCGGTGGACGTCAACCTGAGGCGCGTCGTGGAGAAGGTCTGGGGGCTGGGCGGAGTCGCGCTGGTGACCTCCGACCACGGCAACGCCGAACAGATGGTGGACCCGGAAACGGGCGAGCCGCACACCGCGCACACCACCAACCTCGTCCCGCTGATAAACGCGGATCCGGCCGGCAAGAGTGTTACTCTCAAGGAGAACCGGGCCCTCGAGGACCTGGCTCCCACGATCCTGGGACTGCTGGGGATTCCTCCTCCCCCGGAAATGACCGGGCAGGATCTGCGGAAGCGGTAGCGGGGCGGCAGAGCGTGTCTACGAAGAAAAAATCGGTCCTCGTCATCAGCAACGACGCGAGCGTCCGCGACATGCTGGCGAACCTCCTGTCGGAACACGGGTTCCACGTGTCGCTGGCCGGCAGCGGCGCCGAGTCGATCAAGATCGCGACCAACACGTCGCTGGACTACGCCCTTGCCGAGCTGTTCCTTCCGGACTTCTCGGGGGTCGAGCTTAAGCGAAGGCTGAACCGGCTCTCCCCCAAGACCCGCGTCATCGTCGCGTCCTCCTTCTCGGTCATCAAGAGCTCGGACGACGTGCTGCGGTTCGGCTCCTCCGACTTCATCCTCGACCAGCGGGAGATCCTGGAACTGATCCAGGCCGCCGGGGAGGACCGGCCCCCGGTTGCGGCGCCCTTGACGGACGAACGGCTGAAGCACTGCCTCTTCGAGTCGATCGACGTCCTGGTCGGGCTACTGGAGGTGAACGACCCGTTCTTCGGGGGGAACTCCCACATCACCATGGAATACGCGCGCACCGTCGCCGAGGAGATGAAGCTCAGCCAGGAGATGCTCGACGAGATCGTGGTGGCCTCCCTGCTGCACGACATCGGCAGGGTCGGCATCAAGGGCGAGATACTCACGGGGAAAAAAGTGATAAGCGAGGCGGACTTCAAGACGATCCAGTCCCACTGCGAGAACGGGGCCAAGATCCTTGAGTCGATCGACTTTCCGTGGAAGATCCGGCCGATCATCGTCCACCACCACGAACGGTACGACGGGAAAGGATACCCGAGCGGCCTGAAGGGCAGGGAGATCCCTGTCGGCGCCCGGATCCTGGCGGTCGTGGACGCCTTCGCCGCGATGACGGCGAACCGCCCGTACCGGCGCAGCCTCTCCAAGGAAGAGGCGGTCCAGGAACTGCACAAGAACGTCGGGACCCAGTTCGATCCCGAGGTCGTCGAGGTCTTCACCGGGGCGGTGGAGCGGAAGTTCTACTTCCGGGGGGTCGGGACCAAGCCGAAGATCCTCATGGTGGACGACGAGGTCGACTACCTCACCCTCTTCAAGCTCAAGCTGGTGAACGAGGGGTTCGACGTGGTCGCCACGGACAACGGCGAGGACGCCCTGAAACTGATGGCCCAGGAGAAGCCCGACCTGGTGGTTGCCGACGTGATCATGCCGGGGATGGACGGCATCGCGATGTTCCGGAAGATGCGGGAGGCCGGGAGCGGCTTTTCCGAGATCCCCGTCATCTTCCTCTCCGCGAAGGACGAGACCCAGGTGAAGGTGGAGGCCCTCTACCTCGGGGCCGAGGACTACCTCATCAAGCCGGTGGAGCTCAAGGAGCTGGCCGCCCGGATCCGGAACATCATCCGGAGGGACACCCGGTGGCGGAAAGGCGCCCCGGCGGGGACCAGCACGGGAGTGGTGGGGGATCTCAAGAACCTGGGCATCCCCGACATCGTCCAGACGCTTCACCTCGGCCTGAAGACCGCCTGCGTCACACTCAAGGGAACGGAGGGTGAGGAAGGCCGCGTCTATTTCGAGAACGGTCGCATCCGGCACTGCGAGGTGGGGGCCCTGTCCGGCGAGGAGGCCTTCTACAAGCTGCTTTACTGGCAGGAGGGCCCGTTCATTATCGCCCACGGGCAGACGACCAAGCTACGGACCATCGAGATGGACGAGATGCAGTTGATGATGGAAGGCCTGAGACGCATGGACGAGGGAAGGAAGGAAGAGGCTCCCGGATGACCTTCTTTTCACATGACCGAAGAAACAAGGAGAGACGTCAGAAAATGGCCACGGTAGTTTTCACGGTCCAGAGCGGCCGGGACCCGTCAAGGATTTCCTCCCCGGTTACGGGGACAGTCAAGGATCTTTCGACTATCGGGATGTCGGTGGTCACCCCGAAGCTCGCACCCGACGGCATACACGTGATGTATGACACCCTGATGGTCACACGCAACCGCGTGGACGCGACCGTCTTCGTCGAGGGGGACCCTCCCGTGCGGGTTTCCGGGACGGTCGTCTGGTTCCGCGGGGCGGACGAGCCCAGGGGGGCATACATCTTCGGCATGCGCTTCGACAACCCCGCCGGGGAGTTCGAGGAAGGGCTTGCTCTCAAGTAGCGCGGCGCCCCGCCATTTTTAACTTGCCTTGGGGAACCTTACGGATATACTGTAGTTTTCCGCTGACGGAAGCATATCCTCCGTGCGAGAGTGGCGGAATGGCAGACGCGCCGGACTTAGGATCCGGTGGGCAACCGTGAGGGTTCAACTCCCTCCTCTCGCACCACCGAACGGCGTGTTTTATTCAAATAGAGGGAAGAGAAGAGAGCGATGAAGACAAACGTGGAATCGGTCAGCGGCGTCGAGAAGCGGCTTACGGTGGAGGTCCCGGCGGACGAGGTCGCCAGGCGGATCGAAAAGGAGTACGCCGAGGTTCGCAGGATGGTTCCCATCAAGGGGTTCCGCAAGGGTAAGGCCCCGATGTCAATGGTGAAGCGGCTCTTCAAGGATCACGTCGAGTCGGACGTCGCCGAGCACCTGATGAAGGAGACGTTCGCCGATGCGGTCAGGGATAACAACCTCCGCGTGCTTTCCATGCCCAGGATCGACGGCGGGAAGCTAAAGGACGGGGAGGAGTTCGCCTTCACGGCGACCTTCGAGGTGCTTCCCGAGGTCACCCCGACGGGGTACAAGGGGCTGCCCGTCGTGAAGGAGACGGTCTCGGTGTCGGATGAGCAGGTCGACGCCGCCCTCTCGAACCTTCGGGAATCGTTCGCCAACTACCATGCGGTGGAAGGCCGCGGCGCCGCCGGAGGAGACATGGTCGAAATCGGGTTTTCCTCCGTTTCCGGGGGCGAAACCATCGAAAGCGGCGAATCCTCCAGCCTGATCCTCGGGGATGGCAACCTTTTCGGGAAAGAGTTCGACGAGGCCCTCGACGGCGTCAAGGCGGGCGACCGGAAGACGGTCGAGGTAGACTATCCCGGTGAGTTCCCCAACAGGAAGTACGCCGGGAAGAAGGTCTCCTTCTCCGTCGAGGTGAACACCGTGCGGGAGAAGCGACTCCCCGAGATAAACGAGGAATTTGTTAAGAATTTCAATGACTTGAAGGATATGAACGATCTCAGGTCGAAATTGCGGGAACGGCTCGTTGCGGAGGGGGAGGAACGGTCGCGGCACCGCGTGGAGGAGGAGATCCGTAAGGGGCTGCTCGAAAAAAACCCCTTCGAGGTTCCCGGGTCGCTGGTCGACCGGCAGATCGCGCATATGATCCAGGACACGGCGGGCCGGCTGGCATCCCAGGGGGTCGACCTGAAGAAAGTGAACATGGATTTCGATAAGATGAGGGAGAGGTTCGCACCGGGCGCCGAGCGTATCGTCCGGGTCTCCCTGCTTCTCTCGGCGGTGGCGAAACTGGAGGATATCGAGGTTTCCTTCCCCGAGATCGAGGCCGAGATGAAGGAGATAGCCGAGGGAGCGCGGACGAGCTACGAGAAGGTCCGGGAGCTCTACGGGGACGAGGAGCGGATGGACGCCCTGAGGGACCGGCTCCTGGAACGGAAAGTCATGGCGTTCATCGTCGCGAACGCCGAAGTCAGGGAGGAGGTGGCGTCCGAATGACCCTTGTGCCCATCGTCGTGGAGCAGACCAGCCGCGGGGAACGGTCGTACGACATCTATTCCCGCCTGCTCAAGGACCGGATCGTATTCATAGGGAACCCGATCGACGACGACATCGCCAACCTGGTCATCGCGCAGCTCCTGTTTCTCGAGGCCGAGGACCCGGACAAGGACGTGAACATCTACATCAATTCCCCGGGCGGGATGGTGACCGCCGGCATGGCCATCTACGACACCATGCAGTTCATAAAGCCTGCGGTTGCGACCGTCTGCATCGGCCAGGCCGCCTCGATGGCCGCGGTGCTCCTCGCCGGCGGGGCGTCCGGGAAGCGCACGGCCCTCCCAAACGCCCGGATCCTCATCCACCAGCCGATGGGGGGGACGCGGGGACAGGCGACCGACATAAAGATCCAGGCCGAGGAGATCCTACGGATGCGGGAGGAGCTTAACAAGATCCTCGCCAGGCACACGGGGCAGACCCTGGAGCGGATCGGGCTGGACACGGAGCGGGACTACTTCATGTCGGCGGAGCAGTCGAAGGCCTATGGTATAATCGACCAGGTGGTGGAAAAGCGGCTCGCGTCGCCCAGACCACTCGTGGATTGACGGAGGATATCCTTGACGAGAAAATTCAGCGACAAGGCGAACCTGCTGGTCTGCTCGTTCTGCGGCAAGGCCCAGAACGAGGTGAGGAAACTCATCGCCGGACCGACGGTCTACATCTGCGACGAGTGCGTCGAGCTGTGCAACGACATCATCTCCGAGGAAGCCGAGGTAGAGCATTCCCTCGACGAGAAGCGCCGCAGGCTCCCCAAGCCCACCGAGATCAAGAAGACCCTCGACGAGTACGTCGTCGGCCAGGAGCGCGCGAAGAAGATCCTCTCGGTGGCGGTGTACAACCACTACAAGCGGATCGAGTCCCGGACCAACGACGGGATAGAGCTCCAGAAATCGAACATCCTCCTGCTCGGCCCCACCGGAAGCGGCAAGACGCTCCTCGCGCAGACGCTCGCGCGCATCCTTAACGTGCCGTTCACCATCGCGGACGCCACGACGCTTACCGAGGCGGGGTACGTGGGGGAGGACGTCGAAAACATCATCCTCTCACTGCTGCAGGCGGCCGACTACGACGTGGAGAAGGCCCAGAAGGGGATCGTCTACATCGACGAGATCGACAAGATCGCCCGAAAGTCCGAGAATCCCTCGATCACCAGGGACGTCTCGGGAGAGGGCGTTCAGCAGGCGCTCCTGAAGATCCTCGAGGGGACCGTCGCCAACGTCCCCCCGAAGGGGGGCCGGAAGCACCCGCAGCAGGACTTCATCAAGGTGGACACCACGAACATCCTTTTCATATGCGGCGGCGCGTTCATCGCCCTCGACGGCATCGTGGAGCGGAGGACCTCCAAGAAAATGATGGGCTTCGGCGCGGACATCGTGTCGCGTACGGAGAGGAACATCGGCAAGCTGCTCGAATCCGTCCAGCCGGAGGACCTCATCCGGTTCGGGCTGATCCCGGAATTCGTGGGGCGCCTCCCGGTGCTGGCCACGCTGCACGAACTGGACGAGGACGCCCTTGTGCAGATACTCACCCGCCCGAAGAACGCGCTCGTGCGGCAGTACCAGCGGCTTTTCGAGTTCGAGAACGTCAAGCTCGAATTCACCGAGCCCGCGCTCCGCACCGTATCGCGCCAGGCGATCGAGCGGAAAGCGGGCGCCCGGGGATTGCGGTCCATCCTGGAGCACATCATGCTCGACGTGATGTACGAGATCCCCTCCCAGAGCAACATAAAGAAGTGCATCATCTCGGAAGACGTCGTCAGCGGCAAGGTCCCCCCGGAAATCGTGCAGGGAAAGAAGGCCGAGCTGGCGTGACGCCGGTCGTCTCCCCTGCAGTGGGGAGGAGCCGGACGCGCCGTGGAGGGTCCCATGGAAGACAGGAAAAAGATCCTGCCGCTGCTCCCGTTGCGCGACATCGTCGTGTTCCCCCACATGGTGGTGCCCCTGTTCGTGGGGCGCGACAAGTCGATCGCGGCCCTGGACGCGGCCCTCTCATCGGACCGGATGATATTCCTGGCCGCGCAGCAGGACGCCTCGACCAACGAACCGTCCGAGAAAGACATCCACCGGATCGGCACCGCCAGCCACATCATCCAGCTCCTCAAGCTCCCCGACGGGACGGTCAAGGTGCTGGTGGAGGGGCGGGCGCGGGCGAAAATAGTCCACTACCTGCCCAACGACCGCTTCTTCCAGGTCAGCGCCGAGGAGGTCCTGCCGGAGCCCGTCACCGGCTCCCACGCGGAGGCGCTCGTCCGTAACGTTTTGTCGTCCTTCGAAAACTACGCGAAGCTCTCCAAGAAGATCACCGCGGAGGTGATCACCCAGGTGAGCGCGATCCACGAGCCGGGCAGGCTGGCCGACACGGTGGGTGCGAACCTGCCGATCAAGCTTTCCGACAAGCAGGCGGTCCTCGATCTCGAGACGGACAGGGAGCGGCTGGAGAAGCTCCTCGCGCTGATGGAGGGGGAGATCGAGATCCTGGAGATCGAGCGGAAGATACGGGGCCGCGTCAAGAAGCAGATGGAGCGGTCGCAGCGGGAGTTCTACCTGAACGAGCAGATGCGCGCCATCCAGAAGGAGCTCGGCCAGGGGGACGAGGGCAGGACGGAGCTCGACGAGCTCGACGAGAAGATCAAGAAGAAGGGGATGAGCAAGGAGGCGGTCCAGAAGGCCCAGAAGGAGATCAAGAAGCTCCGCATGATGTCCGCGATGTCGGCCGAGGCCACCGTGAGCCGCAACTACGTCGATTGGCTCATCTCGATCCCCTGGCAGGAGCGGACCGAGGACAAGCTCGACATCGACGCGGCCGAGAAGGTCCTGGACGAGGACCACTACGGCCTCGAGAAGGTCAAGGAGCGGATCGTCGAATACCTGGCGGTGCGGAAGCTCGTGCCCAAGCTCAAAGGCCCGATCCTCTGCTTCGTGGGCCCGCCGGGCGTGGGGAAGACCTCCCTGGCCCGGTCGATCGCGCGGGCGACGGAGCGCAAGTTCGTCCGTATGTCCCTGGGCGGCGTGCGGGACGAGGCCGAGATCCGGGGGCACCGACGCACCTACATCGGGGCGCTGCCCGGGAAGATCATCCACCAGATGAAGAAGGCCGGGACCCTGAACCCGGTGTTCCTGCTCGACGAGGTCGACAAGATGTCGACGGACTTCCGGGGAGACCCTTCCTCGGCGCTCCTCGAGGTGCTCGACCCGGAGCAGAACAACACGTTCAACGACCACTACCTTGACGTCGACTACGACCTGTCCGACGTGATGTTCATCACCACGGCGAACCTGCTGCACGGCATTCCGCCCCCGCTTCAGGACCGGATGGAAATCATCCGCCTGCCGGGCTACACCGAGGTCGAAAAACTGAACATCGCGCGCAACCACCTCCTCCTGAAGAAGCTGGTGGAGCACGGCCTGTCGCCGGAGAAGGCCGTGTTCTCCGACGGTGCGATCCTGCAGATCATCCGGTACTACACCCGCGAGGCGGGGGTGCGCAACCTGGAGCGGGAGATCGCGTCGATCTGCAGGAAGATCGCCAGGGAAGTGGTCAAGCATCCGGAAACGGAGAAGGTCCGGGTGACGCCGCAGTCTATCCGGGGTTACCTGGGAGCCACCCGGTACCGGTACGGCGAGGCCGAGGAGAAGGGGCAGGTCGGGCTGGCGACCGGGCTTGCCTGGACGGAGTTCGGCGGCGAGCTTCTGCTGATAGAGGTCGCGCTCATGCCCGGGAAGGGCAACCTGAAAGTCACGGGCAAGCTGGGCGAGGTGATGCAGGAGTCCGCCCACGCCGCCCTCTCCTACGTACGCACCCGCGCCGATCGCATGGGGCTGGACAAGCTGTTCTACCAGAAGTTCGACATCCACATCCACGTGCCGGAGGGCGGCATACCCAAGGACGGCCCCTCGGCGGGGATCACGATGGCGACGGCGCTGGCCTCCGCGCTGCTGAGGGTCCCGGCAAGGAACGACCTGGCGATGACGGGGGAGATCACCCTGCGGGGTCGCGTGCTTCCGATCGGTGGAGTCAAGGAGAAGCTCCTGGCCGCCCATCGCGGCGGCATCCGGACCGTGATCCTGCCGGCCGAGAACGAGAAGGACATGGCGGAGATCCCGGCGAAGATCCGGAAGAACCTCAAGATACTCTTCGTTCGCCACATGGACGAGGTGATCGACGCGGCGATCGACATGTCCGGGGGCGTGACGCCGGTCGACACGGTCTCACTCCCGGAGCCGGAGCCTTCCGCCGTCCCGCCTGGCGCCTCCGACGAGGGCGTAATCCGGCACTGATCCTCCTTCGCTCGAAAAGCTCGGGAAGAGATCACCGACTTTTCGAGCTGCGGAGTATCATCCTTCATTGCTCCGAAATCCCATGTTTCTCGTTTCGATGAGGAGCGAAGGAGGATGACCCCGATTCGCCGTACCGGCCGTCTTACCCGACGATAATCTTCCCCCCGTTTTCCCCCGCGACCCTTTCCGCCTCCTCACGCCCCACCACCGCGGACAGCGGCAGGAGGCCCTTTTCCGGCACGGTGTTTCCGGCGAGCCTGAGCGCGGTCTCCGCGAGCAGGGCCCCGGCGAGACGCCCCTGCGCGTCCTCGATGACGGCGGATCCGCCCCCGTTTTCCTCCACGTTCCACGCGCCCGCCAAGGAGACCGGGCCGTCTTCGGTTCCCTTCATGGAGCCGCGAAGCCAGAAGAGGATGGCGGCCGAGAGCTCCTTGCCGGCCGCGCCGAGGATCCCCGGGCCGCCGGAGATCCGCCGGAAGATGTTCGACGGCCGCCCGGGCGGGAGGCCGAAAAGGTCGTCGCCCATCGCGAACCAGGATCCCGGCGGCGAAGAGGGGGGAGGCGGTACGTTCCGCCCGGTTTCCCTGGCCACCCTGCGGAAGAAGGCGTAGCCCCCGAACCGGTCGAGCCTGCAGCGGAGGAACCTGCGGGCCGCCGTTTCCTTTATCCCGCGGACGGCCGCGTTTCCGCCGGGAAGAAAGTGGGCCGACAACAGCTCCGTCCAGCCTGGCATCATCCCGCATCCGGAAACCGCCGCGGCGCCCTTCCTGCGAAAGGCGTCGTGGATCTCCCGGCGGTCGTCCGGGGAGAGCGTCCCGTCTCCTATGCTGGCGGCGGGTATGCCCTTCGCGGCGCAGGCCAGGAGGACCCCTTTCTCGTAGTCCGTGCACGGGCCGGCGGCGCTTGCCACGACGTCCACATCGTCCAGCAGCCGTTCCAGGTCGGGCGCCCGGCCGATGTCGGCCATCGCCCAGCGGCACCCGGGCGAAAGCGTTTTCGCGATACGCTTCGCGTCCCGGACGACGTAGTCCACCAGGAGGAGCTCCACGATCCCGGGCCGTGAGGAGAGGGCCTGCGCCGCCGCTCGCCCGACGAACCCCGCGGCGCCCAGCAGGGCGATCTTCATGCCACACATAGTAACAGAGAGGGGGGGCGCAAGGAGGGCCTCTCTCTCTCTCTCGGGGTTTCGCGTTGACATCCCGGGGAGGGTTTTGTTAGTGTGTTAAGTCTTCGATCGCTCGGGATCGTGCATGGGCGGATAGCTCAGTTGGTAGAGCATCGCCCTTACAAGGCGAGGGCCACAGGTTCAAGTCCTGTTCCGCCTACCATTTGCCAACGTTTCGGGGTGGTAGTTAAGCTGGTTATAACGCCGGCCTGTCACGCCGGAGGCCGCGGGTTCAAGTCCCGTCCACCCCGCCATACTTTTCGAGGGGTTACGGATTCCGGTCCGTAGCCCCTTTCTTATTGGTGATGCATGATGGAATCGCCCAAAAAAGACGGTTCGATGGCGTTGCCAGGCCCGTGCTGACCGTCACCGGCCTGTCCAAGTCGTACGGGAAGCAGACCCTGTTCGAGGGTGTGTCTTTCCAGGTGGGGACCGGCGAGCGGGTGGGGCTCGTCGGCCGGAACGGGACGGGGAAGACGACCCTGCTCCGCATCATCCTGGGGGAGGAGAACCCCGACGAGGGCGAGGTGACCGTCCCCGCGGGGTACCGCGTCGGGTACCTCTCCCAGCGCCTGTCGTTTCCGTGCCGCACGGTGCTCGAAGAGGCGGCATCCGCGTTGCTGCCCCGGGAAGACGGCGTAGACGAGACGTACCGGGCGAAAGCCGTCCTGACCGGGCTCGGTTTCGGCGAGGACGACCTTGTCAGGGCGCCCGGCGACCTCTCCGGCGGCTACCAGGTCCGGCTCAACCTCGCCAGGGTGCTACTGTCGGGGGCCGATCTCCTCCTGCTGGACGAGCCGACCAACTACCTGGACGTCGTTTCCATCCGCTGGCTGAGCCGGTTCCTGCGGGCCTGGAAAGGCGAACTTCTTCTGATCACGCACGACCGTGATTTCATGGACGGGGTCACGACACACACGATGGCTATCCACCGTTCACGGGTGCGAAAGCTTCCCGGCGGCACGGAGAAGATCCACCGGCAGATCCTGCAGGAGGAGGCGGTCCACGAGCAGACGCGGGCCAACGACCTGCGGCATCGGAAGGAGTCCGAGGCGTTCATCGCGCGATTCCGCGCGCAGGCCACCAAGGCGCGGGCGGTGCAGTCGCGGATCAAGGCGCTGGCCCGGCACGAGCGGCTGGAGAAGCTCTCGGAGATCCGGGACCTGGACTTCCGCTTCAAGGAGGCGGTGTTCGCCGGGAAGTGGATGCTGGAGGCGCGGGATCTTTCCTTCGGATACGACGCGGGGCATCCCCTCATCGAGGGGCTGTCGTTCCACGTCGCGAAGGGGGACCGGATAGCCGTCGTGGGGCCGAACGGCCGCGGCAAGACGACGCTCCTGCGGCTCCTCGCGGGGGAACTGGCCCCGGTGTCCGGGTCCGTGACGTCCTCGGCGAACATCAGGGTCGGCTACTTCGGGCAGACCAACGTGGAACGCCTGCGGCCGGATCTTTCGGTCGAGGAGGAGGTCCGGCAGGCCAACCCGTCACTGACGCGGACACAGGTCCGCACGCTCTGCGGCGCCATGATGTTCGGAGGCGACGCGGCGGAGAAGCGGATCTCCGTCCTGTCGGGCGGGGAGCGAAGCCGCGTTCTGCTCGCGAGGATTCTCGCGGAGCCGGTTAACCTTCTCATGCTGGACGAGCCGACGAACCACCTCGACCAGGAGTCCGTGGACGCGTTTATAGAGGCGCTCGACGGCTTCGACGGGGCCGTGATCCTGGTCACCCACGTGGAACGCGCCCTGTCGGCGCTCGCGACGAAACTGGTGGTGTTCGACGGCGGCAGCGTGTCGTTGTTCGGGGGCGGGTACGCCGATTTCCTGGAGCGGGTCGGCTGGCAGGCGGAGGCGCGGGAGGAGACGCCGGTCCGCGCCACGGACAGGAGCCAGGCGAGCCGGCGCGACGAGAGGCGGAAACGCGCGGAGACCGTGGCACGCAGGTCGAAGGAGCTCGGGCGCCTGAGGGGCGCCATCGACGCGATGGAAGCCGAGATCCTGGAGCTGGAGGACCGGCTCGCGAGGGACGAGGCGGCGATCATCGAGGCCTCGGTGAGAAACGACGGCGCCGCGATACGCGCCCTGTCCCCGGCGGCAAACGCCGCGCGAGGGCGGATCGAAAGGCTCTTCGACGAGATGGCGGCCATGGAGAAGGAACTCCGGGAGAAGGAACTGGCCTGCGACGAGGACCCGGCCTAGCCCGCGAACCGCCGCGGGCGAGCCCGCATTTCTCACCGCGTTCCTACGCTAAGGCGGTGGAGACGGGCGTGGATACAAGGCGCACGAACTTCGGGCGACGCAGGCGCAGTTGAAACTACGTCGAGGAGAACGAAGGAGTGCAACGCAGTAGACATGCCCGTATCCGCCGCCGCAGCAGGAAGGTGGTGAGAAATGCGGGCTTAGTCGTCCTTCCGGATCCGGACGACCTGGCTGACGCCGGGCAGGGCCTCGATCGCACGCTCGTCAAGCGAGCCGGTGTCGCCGATCACCCCGATGATCGTGCGGTTGGCGCCGGTCGACTGGTGGATGTCGAAGCCGTGGTTGATCAGGTATTCCTTGATGGCGTCGAGCGCCTCCTCGGGCGCGTTCCTCTTCGTGATGATCAGCATTCCTCCCGTCCTTCCTTTTGCGACTGGATGCGCTCCAGCCTGCGCGACTCGTCCACGACCCTCTCGAACAGCCGGACGATGGCGCCGTCGTCCAGGGGCCCCGGGTTGTCGCCCTTCATCCGGGCGAAGATGCGCTTCTCCCGCGCGGGGTCGAACACCGGCAGGCCCAGCCCCTTCTTGATGTGGCCGATCTCCAGGGCCAGCCTGGCGCGCTCGTTGAAAATGCGCAGCAGCACGTCGTCCAGCAGGTCGATCCGTTTACGAACCTCGTCGATCTCCACGCGCACCTCGGTCCGAAGAATTCAGTATGGCGTTGTCGTTCGTCGCCGTTGTGATGATATATTACCCCCGGAGGGGATATGCCGTCATTCGACATCGTTTCCGTGGTGGACATGCAGGAGGTCGACAACGCCGTCAACCAGGCGATCAAGGAGATCGGCCAGCGATACGACTTCAAGGGGTCGAAGAGCAGGATAACCCTGGAGAAGGACGGCATCAAGTTGCTGTCCGACGACGACTTCCGGCTGAAGGCGGTCGTGGACGTGCTCCAGTCGAAGTTCGTCAGGAGGGGGATATCCCTGAAGGCGCTCCAGTACGGGAAGGTGGAGCCCGCCTCCGGCGGCCTGGTCCGCCAGGCGATCACGATCCAGCAGGGGATCTCCAAGGAAAAGGGGAGGGAGATCGTCGCCCTCGTCAAGGGGACCAAGCTCAAAGTCCAGTCGCAGATCCAGGACGAACAGGTCCGGGTGACCGGGAAAAATCTCGACGACCTCCAGGAGGTCATCGCGATGCTGAAGGCGAAGGACCTGGGCGTGGAGATGCAGTTCGTCAACTTCCGGCCGTAGGGAAACACTCAGCCGGTCGGCGAGCGGGATTTCGGGTCACAGGGTCGCATTATTTATCGCCGGAACGGTTTCCCTCCGGCAAATTCCGCACAGGCGCCCAGTTCCCCTTCGATCCGCAGTAGCTGGTTGTATTTGCAGACCCTGTCGGTCCTGCATACGCTCCCGGTCTTGATCTGTCCCATCCCCATCGCCACGGTGAAATCGGAGAGAAACGGGTCCTCCGTCTCGCCGGAACGGTGAGACACCACGGCCGTCCAGCCGGCATTTCGCGCCATTTCCACCGCGGCCACGGTCTCGCTCACGGTTCCGATCTGGTTCAGCTTGATCAGGACGGAATTCGCCACCCCTTCCGATATCCCACGGGAAAGCAGCGCCGTGTTGGTCACGAAAATGTCATCCCCGACGATCTGGATCTTTTCGCCCAACTCCTCCTGCATCGCCTTCCATCCCTTCCAGTCGTTCTCCGCCAGGCCGTCCTCGATGGACACGATCGGAAATTGACGCACCAGGTCGGCGTAAAACCCCACCATTTTCTCGGATGTTTTTGCAGAGCGATCGGACTTCGCGAAGACATATTTCCCGTCCTCGAAGAATTCGCTTGCGGCAGGGTCCAGCGCGATCGCCACATCCCGTCCCGGCTTGAAGCCCGCGGCCGCAATGCCTTCCAGGATTACCTCGATCGCCTCGATGTTGCTTTTGAGCATGGGGGCGAACCCGCCCTCGTCGCCCACCGCCGTCTGGTATCCCTTTTTTCGTAAAACCCCTTTCAGGGCATGGAAGGTCTCCACACCGAGCCGCAGGCTCTCGGAAAACGTCGGGGCTCCCAGCGGAACGATCATGAACTCCTGCAGATCGACGTTGTTGTCGGCGTGCTTCCCGCCGTTGATGACGTTCATCATCGGGACCGGAAGGAGATGCGCCGTGGGACCGCCGAGATACCTGTAAGCGGGCAACCCCAACGAAAGGGCGGCGGCCTTGCAGGCGGCGATGGAAACGCCGAGGATCGCGTTTGCGCCCAGTTTTTCCTTATGCACGGTGCCGTCCAGTTCGATCATCCTGCGGTCAAGGGCGAGCTGTTCGGCGGCGTCCATCCCGATAACTGCCGGGGCGATGATTTTCTCGACGTTCTTTACCGCCCGGAGGACGCCTTTCCCTCCGAATCGCTTCTTGTCTCCGTCTCGCAGCTCTACCGCCTCCCTCTCTCCCGTGGAGGCTCCTGACGGTATGGCCGCTCTCCCGAGGATGCCGTTGTCCAGGACCACGTCCACCTCGATGGTCGGGTTCCCGCGCGAATCGAGGATTTCCCTGGCCGCGACTTTCCGGATTCCGCTCATTTGCTCTCCTCCTTGGTGTGTTTAGTCATTTCTTTTCTCCTTCGGGAACTGGATATGTCGTTGACGAACGCCAGAAGTTTTTCGTTGTGCTTGCGCAGATCATCCATGTCGCCACCGGCCGCAGCGGACAACTTCTCATGCCCGGTAATCAGTCCTTCCTCCCTGACGATCCGCGTGTGACCGATATGATGGTTGCGCGCAACTCATCTCCCTGTTTGAACTCGGCCCACTTGAAGTCCAGCTCATCGAGCGCTTCCAGCGCCTCCTGGTACCGTTTCAGCCGAAACAGGGCGTGTGCCAGATGCAGTACGAAACGCGGTTCGTACGGGTTCAGCCATATAGCTCGCCGAAACGAGTTTTCCGCGATCGCGAGCGCGTCTTTGGCCAGACAGTGAACCCCGATTCGATCGTGGTTGTATCCGAGATAGGGGCACGGCCGGAGCAGCTCTTCGCGCGCCCGGTCCGCGGCCGCGCTCCATTTTCTCGGTTTCGCGGACGGCGTCTTCAATCACCGCCTCTCTGGAGCGTAACCGCTTTCGGCGCACTCGCATGAACCACGGGATCGGTTGTCGCGCACTGATCGCTCCCCGCACCGAAGATGCTCTCGTACAAGTCTTCCCCGAAACTCGTTTCCAACGGTTCTCCTTCAACGATCCTGAACGTCCGGGTTCCATCGGCGTGCCGATCGGCGCGCAGGAACAATACGTTCCCCGTGTTCCGCTCATGGAGTCCTCTTGCCAATTCATAAAGGTGCGTCACGCAGATGACCTTGACGCCGAGGTCGGACAATGACAACAGGATCTGCCGTGCAATCTCCGACCCTTCCCGCTCGTTAGTCGAAGCAAACGGTTCATTGAACAAGACCATGGAATTCGACGTGAGATGATCGACGATAGCGCTCATCCGGCCGATTTCTTCATCGAGTTTCCCGCTCTTCATTGCGGCGTCTTCTTCTCGTTTGAAATGGGTGAAAATCCCGCCGTAGACACTGGAACGGAAAGACTCAGCCGCGACGAACATCCCGCACTGCATCATCAGTTGCGCCAGACCAACGCTGCGGAGGAATGTCGATTTGCCGCCCTGGTTGGCGCCCGTGACGATCACGACGTTTTGCTCGTCAGCGTTCGCTGTATTCCCGACCACGCGCCGATCCACGCTCAACGCGAGACACACATCGTACAGTCCACGAAACGACAGCCGGCGCTTGTCGACTGCCACGGGCAGCGGCAGACAGATGGGCTCCCCCTTCCGGGAAAGCTGCTCGTGCAGATTCACGCAACCAACGTAGAAGGCCAGTTCCGACCGCAACTTGTCGAAAAAGCCGCGTATATTATCGGTCGATTGGGCAAGGGTGTTGGCGACGCCGGCGATTCCCCGGTTTTCCAATTCCCGGAGCGCCCTGGCGCCGCTTTCGTCGCGGGGATGAAGCGAGAAACCAAGAACCGGCGGGCGCTGCGGGAGGAGCCGTTTCAGCCACTCCGGGACGAACGATTTCAACCACTCCCATTTTCCCCGCGAAGTCCGGGGCGGGATGTGGAGGGCATAGCGCGTACCCATATTCCCCTTGCCCAATCCGGCGCCGAGCAACATCCCGCTGCGGAATTTGAGCTGCTTCACGTGATCATGGGCGCGGACGAGGTACTCGTCAGTGAGTTCTTCCTGCAACGTTGCAAAAAAGGCGGTCCACCCCTCCGAGGAAAACTTGTCGGCATGCAACTCGACAATCTTCCTCAGCTTCTTGATCGTGACAAGAAACATCTCCGATAGATCGATCGACCGCCGGAGCACCCAGTCGGGATAGCGCATGAGCGTATTGCCGAAAAAAATCTTCTTCTCGTGTTCCGCCGCCTCGGCGGCCACCGCATAAAGGTCTCGAACCACGCCAGGGTGGTTCAGGCAATCTCGCAGAACGCCTCTCCGGTATCGGATCGTCTCAACGTCATTCTCCGCTCCCGACAAGACGACCCTTCTCGTTACTTCCCGAACGAAGTCGTCGCTCCGCGCCATCGCATGGAACAAGGTGTCCAGCTCCAGGTCCTTCACAAGGGCTTCCGCGTTCCAAGGCAACGGGCTTTTCAGGTCCATGTCTTGGTCTTGATAGAGCAAGCGCGCCTTCACGAGCCGATGCGCTCCTTGATCATGGAGTAGGTAAGGCGATGTTTCTCTGCGATGCACATCGCGTAGGCGAGTCCGTCCGCGGGACGTCTGACGATCTTGAAGGTCCGTAACGCCGGATTCTCGGGGACAACCGTGCTGACCATGCTCACGGTCTTCTCGTTCAAGGATGCCAGCTCGTCGATGAATGTCACCCAGACACACAGAAGGTCCAGCGCCATGATCTTGTCCGCGATCTTCCTGCTCAGGGCGACCGCATCGCGCAACGTCGTGGACATGAAGACCTCGTTCATGACGATGATGCTGTTCGGAGTGGCACGCTCCAGGATCTGGTGGATCCTGACAAGGTCGTCCTGGAGCTTGCCGCGGAGATCCTTGAGGTTTTCCTCCTTTTCGAAGTGCGTGAAAAGGCGGTCGAAGAGGAAGAGCTGCGCGTGTGTACCGGGAACGGGACAGCCCAGGCTCGCCAGATAATGGAGCTGGCCGAAGGTGCGGGCGAAGGTCGTCTTGCCGCCCTGGTTAGGACCGGAGACGACAATAATGCGCTCGCCGTCCTTGAGGTGAAAGTCGTTGCAGACAACATTGCCGCCTTCGGCAATGAGGTTGTTGGCCAGGGCCAGATCGAACCCCTGAACGCTGCGGACCTCCTTGGATGCCCGGATGACGCGCGGATAACAGAATTTCAAGCCCGCATTACGGACGCGGGCGGTATGCTCCAGGTAGGCGACATAGAATTGAATCTCCCGATCGAATGTGACGATCGTGCGGTCTTGAAAGTCTTTGTTTTCCGCGCAGTACTGTTCGAGTGCGGAAAAGATATCAGGATGCAACAGGGCCACCAACGCAACGATTCTTTCTTCCACGCTGTTCATTTGCGGTGAGTCGATAAAGTTGAAAGAGTATTCCTTGGCGGCGCCCTGCCTGAATATTTCGAATGTCGCGGTGACCTCCGAGGCGTAATCGGGTTCGCCGCCGTAGTGACGGACTTCCACGCGAAGGCCGTTCATGAGCACGGTGTAATGGATCGCGGAGAGGTCGGCTATGAGCTTCTTGGTTCGTTGGAAAAGGGAGGTGAAGGAATCGGACCCGGCATAGAGGGTCACATATTTCCGGAACGCCAACAGACCACGCGATCTCGGTTCCGCAACGGACAAGTCGTGGGCCAAGCGGGTCACGACATCGCAGTAGATGTCGGCTGCGTCCAGGAACCAGCGTTCCTTTTGAAGTTTGCAGGACATCTTCCCGGATTGAGCGAGATGTTCGCGCATCGCGCGCATCCGCTGGGCAAATGCTTTGATGTTGTCGAGAAGGGGGGTAGCATCGAGATCCTGCATGATTTCGTGACGCCAGGTGATGGCTTCGGCATCCTGCAGGGGCATGTAGAAGAAAGACTTCAGGTCATATTCCGTTTTCCCGGCCGTGATCGCATCGATGATCTGATCGAGATTAAGATCGAAAAAAAAGTCGGGGGCGGATAGTCCCTCGTTCGGGATGCAGTCGCCTGTGTTCGGAAAGAGGATGCTGCGGAAGGTCATCGGACGACACCTTGATATCCGACCGGCTCGGGCAGACGGCCGACAAGGCGGCACTTCGATTGCGAAAGGCAGGATTCCCGGGAGTCCAGCCGCGATGAAGGTAGGGAGTTGTCTCGCGGATTTCCAGGCGCGAACCACATAAAACAAACTCCTGCCGAAGAGATTCTTCAGAGGAGTTATCAGCCTGCAAGCGGCGGTTAAAGGCGAACTCCATCGCCTTGCTGTATTCACCGGCAATTATAACCGTTGGCCTCCGAAATACAAAGAACGGGTGATTTCCAGGCCGGGATAAACATTGCTGGCGCGATGCCCCGGGTTCCCTATTCGTCCTGAAGCCCGTTCTCCCTCCGGCGCTCCTGTTGCCGCGTATTCAATTCGTGCGCTTTCGCCCCGGCCGCCTTCTCGGGCAACAGATGTTTCGGCAGAAACGCGAAATTCGCAATTATGGTGGGGACGACCGCGCTGGCGATGACCGTGGCGACGAGGAAGGAGTACTGCCCCCGGCTCACGATGCCGTGGGAAAAACCGTACAAGGCCGAGATTGTGCCGAAGGTGAGCCCCGTGGACATCATCAGGGTGTAATACCACCTCTCGTTACGCTCCCGCTGGAACCGGCCCACGACGGGATACAGACCGAAGATCTTCGACGCCACCTTTCCTCCGAGCAGGACGAGGAAGACCAGGGGGGCGGCGAGGATCGCGGGAAGGGATACCAGGGAACCCGCGCGGATGAAGTAGAAGGGGGTGAGCAGGCCGATCGTCAGGGTGCGGAGCCGACGGACCCAGAACGGATCCTGGGACGCGGCTCCCGCGAGGATCATCCCGGCGAGGTAGGCGGGTAGAACGGCTTCGCTCCCCGACCAGAGGGCGAGGGCCCCGAGACCGAAGAGCACGAGGAGGACCCATTTCGTACGTATGGCGGCGGTCCGGTGGCCGTACAGCCGGGTCATCCGGTTGGTCAGGAACGGAAGGGCCGACAAGGCGACGGTGCTCACGGCAAGGAACACCAGGGTTCGGTAAGTAAACGGGGCGAAGATCAGCCCGAGGGCGATGACGGTTCCGAGGTCGTTGATGAAGCAGGCACCGAGGATTCCCTTTCCGTACCCGGTGCGGTTGAAGCCGGTTTCCAGCATCACGGCGTACACCACCGCCATCGAGGTGGTGGAGAGTGCCACGCCCGCCAGGAGGCTCGCGCGAGGGTCCCAGCCGAGCGCGTAATGGGCGAGGAGCGCGCATCCAAGGAAGGGGGCAAGGAAGCCGACCGTCCCGATGACGCTCACCTCCTTCCACTTCGTACGGAAAACGGCCGACTCCAGTTCCGCACCGGCGAGAAAGGTGAGGATCACGGCGCCCAGGGTCGCAAGGAAACGCAGCCACTCCCTGTCTGCGCCGAGGGCGTCCGGGCCGAGATAATGTTCCGCGAGCGCTCCCGCCGCGATGCCGACGCAAATCTCGATCAAGGCCATCGATATGCGCAGGTGATAGGCAAGGATGCAGGAGAGCACCGCCAGGGCAAGCCAGAAGGCGGCGTGGAAAAAGATGTCGGTCATGGAAAATCCTCCTCGGGAAAATATCGCCCTTGGCGCAGAAACAAAAAAAACCGCCGTGCAGCGGTCGGATGCCCCGCACGATGAACCTACCGCGTACGAGCCTGCGCGGTAGGAGTCATCAGCCGGACGTGGGCGATTATGAGGGGGACTCCATCCCCGAAAAGCAAGTTATTAGAGCATATCGTCTCTACATATCGCAAGGGGGAAAACAGGGGGAAAACAGGGGGAAAACGGGGGGGAACAGGACCACGAGGGGCCGCGTATTGAATCGAACCGCCGGGGATGGTATGATTCGTCCTGCAATAAGGGCGATGGAGTTCGCCTGAAACCGCCTGTCTGCCGGACGGCTGATGACTCCTGCGACTTTCACTGGTCGCGGGAGTTTTTTTTCGATGGAGATTCGGTGAGCCTGGATGACCACGAAATGGGAACTTCGAACCCGGGGACGGATGTCGCGGATTCCCGGCAGGCGGTCATGCTGCGCCTCGAACGGATCTGCCGGGAGTTCAACGTGGATTCCCTTCTCCCCCAGATCGGGGCCGGGGAGGAGGTCCTGCGGGAGCACGGGGTGGTGGACGTGGCCGTCCTCGGCCAGTTCAAGGCTGGCAAGAGCTCCTTCCTGAACGGCCTCATCGGGAGGGACGTGCTGCCCGTCAACGTACTTCCTGCCACCGCCGTGATCACGCGGATCGGGCATGGCCCCGCGGATCGGGCTCTCGCGCGGCACATGGATGGACGCGCCCGGGAGATACCCCTGGAGGATCTGCCCGAATTCGTGACGGAGCAGCGGAACCCGGGGAACGCGAAGCAAGTGTCGATCGTGGACGTCGAGCTTCCGGTCCTCGCGGACTTCCGGGGGATGCGTTTCGTGGACACGCCGGGCCTGGGGAGCGTTTTCGCCCACAACACGAAGGTCTCAATGGAATGGCTCCCCCGCGTCGGGGGGGCGCTCGTCGCCGTAAGCGTCAACCACCCCCTTTCCGAACAGGACCTGAACCTGCTCCTGGAGGTGTTCCGGCACACTCCCGAGACGGCGATCCTGCTCACGAAGGCCGATCTCGTGACCGGGGAACAGCTCGAAGCGGTCGTGGAGTTCACGAAGCGGCAGGTGATCCGGCATACGGGGAAGGATGTGGCGATCCTTCCGTTCTCAAACCGCCCCGGCTTCGATGCATTGCGGAACGCCGTCCGGGAACACCTTTTCCGACGGATCGTCCACCGGCGCGAGGAGACGTTCGAGGAGATCGTCGACCACAAGATACGATTTCTCGTCGGCGAATGCCGGCAATACCTGGCGCTGGCGCACCGTGTCGCCGAAACCGCGGGTAAGGCCCGGGAGGAGCTTCGGGAGGTCCTGGAGCGCGAGGACCGGGACCTGGGCGCCGTGAAGAGCGAAATCGGTCTGCAGATCCGCGATATCGAATCCCGCGTACGGACGGCCGCCGGGGAACGGTTCCATTCCCACCACCGGGAAATCCTGGACCGGATGGTTAGCAGGCTGGGGGAGGCAGGCAAGGAGTGGACAGGAAACCTGGCGAAGGTCACCGGGGCGTTCCGTGAATGGCTGCTCGAAGCCCTCTCGGAAGAACTCGCCGAGGTCTCGTTCCACGGGGAAACCCACCTTGCGGGATTTCTCGTGACGTCCCAGTCGAGCTTCCAGCGAACGGTCCGGGCTTTCCAGGACCGGCTTGCCAAGGAGATCGAACGCGCCCTGGGGATCCCGTTCACCGGGGCGCGGTTCCACGCGGAGATCGAGGAGCCGGCGCGTCCCGACGTCCGGGTTGGGAAGACATTCGACTCCCAGGTCGACCTGCTATGGTTCCTCGTACCGATGAGCGTCTTCCGCTCACTCGTCTTGCGCCACTTCCGGAAACAGGTCGTCTGGGAAGTCGAAAAGAACCTTTCCCGCCTGGCCTCCCAATGGGCCGATGCCGTGAACCGGTCGATCGGCGGCCTGGCGCGCCAGTCCCTGGAGTTCATGCGGGGCGAGGCCGCCACGATCCGAAGCCTCGTCGAGAACGCCGAAGACCGGCGGGACGACATCCGGAAGGCTATCGCGGAGCTTGACCACCTGGAATCATCACTGTCGGGGTCTCCGCGGGAGGGGGCGTGTTGAGAAGCCGAAGAGGGGAAAAAAAAGGGCAGGGGATGCGATCCCCTGCCCGGTCGGTTCCTTGAGTCTTGGAAACGGGTTTTTCGGGAGTTACTTCTTCGCCGGCGCTGTCGCGGGCGGTGCCGCCGGGGCTGCGGGCTTGGCCTCTTCGGCCTTCTTCTCTTCGGCTTTCTTCGGCGCCTTCTTCTTCTTCGCGGCCTTCTTCTTCGCCGGCTTCGCCGCCTCGCCTTCCTTCTTCTCCGCCGCAGGAGCCGCCGCCTTCGCGGGCTCCGCAGGTGCTGCCGCCTTGGGCGCATCCGCCGCCACTGCCGCCAGCGACGTCAGCGCGAACGCCACGGCCACCAGGAACGAAAGGAACTTCTTCATCTTGCCACCTCCCATTAGGGAAAGAATCAATGCGATAAATGGTTTACTCAAAGAGCATGCCAATCCCATTATTTGCATAAGTAATTGAATTATAAGTTTTTTCTTTTGGGTCTCCGGGGGAGGCCCATTAGATGGTTGCCCGAATAGGGATTGGATTCCCCATTTGGGGCATGGCCGGGTGGCGAAACGCTCCGCCCGCAAGACAGCGGGCATGGCTGCATGGACATTTCCGGATTCACCTTCTAGGGGGCGGGCCCCTTTTCCTCTTGCCATCGTATGTCGAATCGATATAAGATTTCACTCTTTCGGTATCGTATTCCTCCAACAGGGGAAGGGTGTGACCAGGCTCAAGCTTTTTTCGGGGACAGCCAACGTGGAGTTGGCGAAGGAAATCTGCGCGTTCCTCTGCGTCCCGCTTTGCGAGGCGGAGATCAAGAGGTTCAGCGACGGCGAAATCAACGTGGAGATCCGCGAGAACGTCCGCGGGGTGGACGTCTTCGTGGTGCAGCCGACATGCCCGCCGGTGAACGACAACCTGATGGAGCTGCTCATCCTTATGGACGCGCTGAAGCGAGCCTCGGCGAAGCGGGTAACCGCGGTCATCCCTTATTACGGCTATGCCCGCCAGGACCGCAAGGTGCTGCCGCGCGCGCCGATCACCGCCAAGCTCGTGGCGGACCTGCTGACGGCCGCCGGGGTGTCGCGCGTCCTGACGGTGGATCTGCACGCGGGCCAGATCCAGGGTTTCTTCAACATCCCGGTGGACCACCTGTACTCCGCCCCGGTGATGCTGGATTACATCAAGGGCAACTACGGCGACGACATAGTGATCGTCTCCCCCGACGCGGGGGGGGTGGAGCGCGCCCGTGCCTTCGCAAAGCGGCTGCACTCGCCCATCGCGATCATCGACAAGCGCCGCGTGGGTCCCAACGTGGCCGAGGTCATGAACATCATCGGCGAGGTGGACGGCAAGACGGCGATCCTCCTCGACGACATGGTGGACACCGCCGGGACGCTTGTCCAGTCGGCCGACGCCCTGACGAAAAAAGGCGCCAGGCGGGTGTTCGCGCTGGCCACCCACCCCGTTCTCTCCGGGCCGGCGATCGAGCGCCTCGAGCGCTCCCCGATAGAGGAGCTCGTGGTGACGAACACCATTCCGCTTGGGGCGAAGGCGTCGTGCAATAAGATCCGCACCCTCTCGGTGGCCGGGCTGCTCGGAGAGGCCATAAAGCGGATCCATTTCCAGGATTCCGTAAGTTCGCTGTTCGTCTAGGAGGAGAGAAGAAATGGCCATGATCGAGTTGGCGGCGGATCGCCGCCGAGGGTCCGGTAAAGAGCTCAACCGGAAACGCCTCGTCCAGGGGAAGGTCCCCGGCGTGATATACGGCAAGGGGCTCGAAACGAGGCCGCTGGAGTTCGGGCGGCGGGAGCTGGAGAAGTTCCTGGCGACCGCGCGCCGCGGGACCGTCGTCGTAAAGATGAGCGTCTCGGACGGGGCGGACTCGAAAGAGTCGTTCGCGGTCCTCAAGGAGTACCAGACCGACCCCCTGACCGACCGTGTGATCCACGTGGACTTCTACGAGGTGGCCCTCGGCCGGAAGTTCCGGATCGAGGTGCCCCTCAAGGTGAGGGGGAAGGCGGCCGGGATCGAGCAGGGCGGCCTTCTCGAGCAGATCGTCCGCAGCCTCGAGGTAGAGTGCACGCCGGACAACGTTCCGGAGTCCATCGAGATCAACGTGTCGCACCTGGGGATCGGCCAGTCGATGCACCTGGGCGACGTGAAGTTTCCCGAGGGCGTGCAGCCGGTCGAGAAGGACCTGAAGATGACCCTCGTCTCGGTCCAGACGCCGAAGGTCGAGGAAGTCGTCGCCGCGGCGCCCGAGGAAGGCGTGGAAGCGGCGGAAGGCGCGAGTGTCGCGGAGCCCGAGGAAAAGGAGAAGCAATAGCCGGCCGAAGCTCCTCGTGGTCGGCCTCGGGAACCCGGGCCGCGGGTACGGCAGGACGTTCCATAACGCCGGATTCTCCGCGGTGGAACTGCTGGCGCGGGGGCTGGGGGTACGGCTCGCGAGGGAAGGGGATCTCGAGCGAGGGATCGCCGACGCCGAAGGGGTGACCGTCCTCCTCGCCCGGCCGCGGACGTTCATGAATTGCAGCGGCCTGGCGGTGGCCCCCGCCTACAGGGATTGCGCGGAATCCCCCGACGACCTGATCGTCGTACACGACGACCTGGACATTCCGCTCGGGCAGGTTAGGCTGAAGCGCGGCGGCGGGACGGGCGGGCACAACGGCCTGCGGTCCCTGCAGGCGGAACTTGGAACCCAGGCGTTCCTTCGCGTCCGGATCGGAATCGGGCGTCCCCCTGAAGGGGTCGACCCAGCGGATTTCGTCCTGTCCCCCGTTCCGGAGGAGGCACGCGGCGTTTTTCTCGACGGCGTCGCTTCCGCGGCGGACGCCGTCCGCGAAATACTGCGGGACGGGTTCGAAAAGGCGATGACGCGCCGGAACGCGCGCCGCGCCACCACCCTTCCGGAAGGTCCGGAAGGAAACATACTCCTTGCTCCCGGCGAAAAGACCGGGGGCTCGATCAGCCGAAAGGAGGCAAAGAAAAAAGATGCAGAAGAAGTATGAAACCGCCATCCTGTTCGACCCCGAACTCCCCGAAGAGCGGCGCAAAGAGTTTCTCGCCAAGCTTGCGGGCGTTATCGCGTCCTACAAGGGGGAGATCCTCAAGCAGGACGACTGGGGGAACCGGAAGCTGGCCTACCAGATCGGAAAGAGGGTCAACGCGTACTACACGTTCCTTCTCTACACCGGAGACCGGGGCGTCGTGGAGGAGGTCGAGCGCAACATCAAGATCTTCGACGGCATCATGCGCCACCTGACCTCCCGCATCGAAGTCGAGGTCAAGCTGAAAGCCGCATCCCCCGCGCCTGCGGCGGGCGATGCTGCGCCGCCGGCCGAAGGGCAGCCTCCGGCGGGAGACACGCCTCCCGCCGCTCCGGCGGAATAGGAGAGAGGGGGTTCCATGGTCACCTTCAACCGCGTCATCCTGGCGGGAAACCTCGTGCGGGACCCCGAGATACGGTATCTTCCCTCGGGGCTCTCCGTGACCAGCTTCGGCCTTGCGGTCAACTCGCGATACAAGCAGAACAACGAGCTGAAGGAGGAGGTGTCGTTTTTCGACGTCGTCGTCTTCGGCAAGATGGGCGAGAACTGTGCGGAATACCTCTCCAAGGGGCGTCCGGTCCTCGTGGAGGGGCGCCTGCGGCAGCGCCGGTGGGAAACCGACGGAGCGAAAAGGAGCAAGATCGAGGTGGTGGCCGACAACGTACAGTTCCTCGGCGCGCCCAGGGGCGCGGGCGGAGGCGAAACAGGCGGGGGCGTCGCGCCGCAGCAAGGCGGGGGAACCCCCGACGACGACACCCCGTTTTGACGGACCGATACCGAAATAACATCCAGGAGGAATAAAGCCGATGGCAGCGATGATGAGACCCCGGTCGGGCGGGCCCCGCGAAGGCGGCGGCCCCGGAGGGCCGAGGAAGCGCTACGTACGCAAGAAGTTCTGCAGGTTCTGCGCGGAGAAGGAACTCCAGCTCGAGTACAAGAACGTCTACATGATCAAGCAGTTCGTGTCCGAACGCGGGAAGATCGTGCCCCGCCGCATCTCTGGGACCTGCGCGACCCACCAGCGGAAGCTGACCGTGGAGATCAAGAAGGCGCGAGCCGTGGCGCTGATACCGTTCACCGCCACGCAGGTCCGGTAGGGGGGGATATGAAGGTCATCCTGCGCGAAGACGTGGAAAAGCTGGGGAAGGCGGGCGAAGTGGTAAAGGTCGCCGACGGGTTCGGTCGGAACTTTCTGCTCCCACGCCGGCTGGCCGTGCCGGCTAACGTCCGGAACCTCAAGTCCCTCGAGCACGACCGGCGGGTGATCGAGGCCCGGGTGAAAAAAACGCGGAAGACCGCTGAGTCCCTGGCGACGAGGCTCTCCTCGGTGTCCCTCACCATCCCGGCAAAGGCGGGGGAGGAGGGCAAGCTGTTCGGGGCGATAACCTCCCGGGACATAGCCGAAGCGCTCGGGAAGGCAGGCGTACCGGTGGACCGGAAGACGGTGCTGTTACCCGATCCCATCAAGCAGCTGGGCGACTACAAGGTGAAGATCAAGGCGGGGGGCGATCTCGCCCCCGAGATATCCGTCAGCGTGGTGGCGGAATAGCCTCTTTCCGGGGAGGGGGGTGTCCATGAACGGTACTCGGACGACGCCGGTTTCCGGCTCCGACGCCTCCCTCCTCCGCGTCCCCCCGCACAACCTCGCGGCCGAGCAGGGGGTGCTCGCCTCCATCCTTCTGAACAACGACCTGATGAACACCGTGGTGGAGATCCTCCGGCCGGAGGATTTCTACCAGGGCGCCCACCGCACCCTCTTCTCCGTGATGCAGGACCTCTACGACCGGGGCCGCGCGATCGACCAGCTGACCCTCTCCGCGGCGCTCAAGGACCGCGGCGTGGAGGGGGAGGTCGGGGGGCTGGCCTACCTCTCCGACCTGATCCAGAACGTCCCCACCACCGCCAACGTGGGGGACTACGCCCGCCTGGTCAAGAACGCCTCGATATTGCGCAAGACGATCGCCGTCGCCCAGCAGATCACCACCTCGGCGTTTCAGGGGGTTTCCGAGGTGGACGACTTTCTGGACCAGACCGAGCAGGCGATCTTCGCGATCGCCGAGGAGAAGATAAAGCCCTCCTACTACACGATGTCCGAGATGGCCAGGGAGTCGATGCGGGAGATCGAGAAACTCTTCGAGAAGAAGGAGATGATCACCGGCGTTCCCTCGGGCTTCCGCGACCTGGACCAGCTCACCTCGGGTTTCCAGAAGTCGGACATGATCATCATCGCGGCGCGGCCGGGGATGGGCAAGACCGCCTTCTGCCTCAACGTCGCCCAGAACGCATCGATCCGGCACAAGCTGCCCGTCGCGATCTTCTCCCTGGAGATGAGCCGGCAGCAGCTTGCGCTGCGGATGATCTGCTCGGACGCCCGGGTCAACTCCCAGCGGATGCGGAGGGGGTACCTCGCGCAGGACGAGATGAACCGGATCGTCGCCTCCGTGGGGAGGCTGTCGGAGGCCCCGATCTTCATCGACGACTCGGGGTCTCTGACGGCGCTCGAGCTGCGGGCGAAGGCGCGGCGGCTGAAGAAGGACAAGCAGATCGGGCTGCTGATGGTCGACTACCTCCAGCTCATGCGGGGGAACTCCTACCGCGCCTCCTCGGACAACCGCGTGCAGGAGGTCTCGGAGATCTCCCGCTCGCTCAAGGCGCTGGCCAAGGAGCTCGATATCCCGGTGCTGGCCATCTCCCAGCTGAGCCGGAGCGTCGAGAGTCGGAACGACAAGCGGCCCCAGATGGCCGACCTTCGCGAATGCGTGACCGGAGACACGCTTGTCCTTCTGGCCGACGGCAGCCGTGTGCCCATACGGGACCTGGTGGGAAAGCAGATTGAAGTCTGGGCCATGTCGGCGAAAGGGCGCATCGTGGCGGCAAAGAGCGATCTCGTCTGGTCGGTGGGAGAGAGGCCGGTGACGCGCGTCACGCTGGCAAGCGGCCGCACGATCCGGGCAACGGCCGAACACCGGCTTTATGGTTCTGATGGCTGGATACGTGTCGCGGACCTGAAGCCCGGCGACCGCCTTGCGATTGCCCGCGCCGTACCCGAACCATCCGGGACGATCCGTTGGCCGGAAGAAAGAATCATGCTGCTTGGACAACTTGTCGGCGACGGCAGTTATCTCGTAAACCAGCCGATGCGGTACACGACCGCTTCCGAGGAAAACAGCAGTGCCGTAGAGCAGGCGGCCCGAAAAGAGTTCGGAGCGAAGGTGAGCCGCTACCCGGGGCGGGGAAAATGGCACCAGCTTCTCATCAGCGGGAACGGGAACCGCTGGCATCCGGCTGGGGTAAACCGTTGGTTGCGCGAGCTGGGAATCTTCGGACAACGGTCCCACGAAAAGCGGCTGCCCATGGATGTGTTTCGTTTGAGCAACGATCAGATTGCTCTATTGTTGTGCCACCTCTGGGCGACGGATGGAAGCATCTGTTGCCGCAAGGCCGGTACTAGGGGTTCGGCAAGAGTATATTTCAGTACGTCAAGCGAGGGACTTGCGAGAGATGTGGCTGCGCTGTTGATCCGTCTTGGCATCGTTGCCCGGATTGGATCCGTTTGCAAGGCGAATTACCGGCCGGTATTCTCTGTGGCAATCTATGGTGTCGATCAACAGAAACGATTCCTTGAGTCGGTGGGAGCGTTCGGGCCGCGAGTCGCACCGGCGGACAAACTATGGAACGAGTTGGCGTTCGTGGAGTCAAATACCAACGTCGATACTTTGCCGAAAGAGGTTTTTCTCCAGGTGAAGGCTGCCATGGCGGGAAGAGGGATTTCGAATCGCGATATGGCGACCCTCCGCGGCACCGCATACGGTGGGGGCAACCACTTTGGTTTTGCCCCGTCCCGGTCCCTGCTCATGGAGTATGCGAATCTCCTTGACGATGAAACTCTCAGGGGTTGGGCGGCAAGCGACCTGTTCTGGGATCGCGTCGTGGACCTGAAGCCCGATGGAGTCGATGAGGTTTTCGATCTCACGGTTCCGGGTCCTTTTTCCTGGCTTGCGGACGGGATCGTCAGTCACAATTCTGGGGCCTTGGAGCAGGACGCGGACCTCATCCTGTTCATCTACCGCGAGGAGATGTACGCCAAGGGGGAGACCCCGGAAGACAAGAAGGGGAAGGCGGAGGTGATCGTCGGCAAGCACCGGAACGGTCCCATGGGGGAGGTCGACCTCGCCTTCCTGTCCATGTACACCCGTTTCGAGGACCTGGCGAAGGACTACGAATAAGGCGGCTGCCGGGATGCGCTGACCTTACAACCTCATATTGAACGGACGATATCGGTTCTCCCTTTTTTCTATCCTGGTATAAGTGGCGGCCTGTCTCTCGATGATCTCGGCCGGGGACAATTCCTTGGATCGCAAAGAGGTTTTTATCGACCACCCGGTGATCGACATCAGTGTCAAATCGGTCGACCCGAAAGAGGCGGTCGTTCATACGAATGAATATTGGTGCTTGGTCAGAATGCGTGTGGGAGGAAGTTCCGGTAAAAAGATTCTGGCCCTTCTCATGGGCCTGGCGGTCGACGTCTTGTTTGCGCCGCCCGCCCAGGCGGTCGTCGCCGGCACGTCGCACGCCCTGACGACCGGCGACCTCTCGCAGTGCTCGGTCTGCCATCTCCAGCACGATGGCGGCAGCCGGTTGTGGCCGGTCACCCCGAACACGAACGCGTCGTTCATCGGCGTCGTCTCGACCCTGTGCGGCCAATGCCACCACTCGGCGGGAGGCTACGGGGCCACCTTCGCGGCCGGCAACTCCGACGCGCGGGTCTACGGCGCGAACAGCCACGGCCTCCAGATGACGATCACCGAAATCCCAGACGGCAGCGCCCTGACGGCCTCCGCCCTTCCCTACACGGGTAGCGCGGGCCAGGTGGCGCCGACCGGCGGGGTCATCGAGTGCACCTCGTGCCACAACGTGCACGACGACGTCCTGCGGCCGTTCCTGCGTGCGTCGATGAACACGATCTGCACGAAGTGCCACTCCAACCGTAACTTCCAGGCCGGGACCGACTCTTCGGGCTCCGGTTCGACCTTCGCGGCCTGGGGGGCCACCATCCGTTACAAGAACCCCGGCTCGCACCCGGTCGGGACCGACATCACTGGCGACGTGACGGTCGCCGGGAACTCCCCGATCACCTTCCCCGCCGAGTCCGTGGTCCTGATGTCCACCGTGGCGAACAACTGGGGCCTCGGCGGGCATCTCTCCACCGACGGTGACACGGGCGCCGTGGGCTGCAACACCTGCCACGCGGTCCACGGTATCGAGGCGGACACGGGCGAGACGTCCCCCCCCGCCACGATCTCCCCGACCGCGAACATGCTGATCTTCGCACAGGCTTCCAGCGCGAACGAGGGCCTTTCCGGCCGCACGATCGCCAACGGCGACGGGTCGTACAACCGGTTCTGCGAGGAGTGCCACACCGGTACCGACCCGACGGGCTACGCACAGGCGAACTCCAACCCCAACCCGGGCGGCACGGGCTTCACCCACCCGGTGGACTCGATGAACTCCCAGTACGCGGCGGGCGTGGCCGGCTTCCCGGCTAACTGGCCGGTGGGCGGTGCCCCGGCGACGGCGGGAACGAACGTAGCCCCGTCTATCCCGATCTGCGAGTCTTGCCACACGCCGCACACGGCGGCGAACAACGCGAGCCGCGCGACGATCACGGCGAACGCCGGACCTTTCATCCTGCGTGACGCGCCGGGCACCATCTGCGCCCTGTGCCACACGTCGTCCTTCGCCGGGCACCACCCGGTCGGCATTGACGTCGCAACGGCCATCGGCGGCAGCGGCGCGGCGGCGTACCTGACGACCGGCTACACGAACATGGGCACCACGATGGGCTGCGGAACCTGCCACACAGCCGGCGGCGCGCACAACTGGACGGCGACCGGCGGCTCGATCGGTCTCAACACCAACTGGCGGCCCACGAACAACGGCCGCAACTTCACCACCCCGACGGCCGACCAGTACGTCGGTACCGGGACGGGCAGCAGCTACTTCACCTCTACGACCTGCATGGACTGCCACCTCGCGATGACCTCGTCGGCCAACCCGAGCGACGGGACGATTGCCGGCGAGACGGGCTACCAGGACCTGGGCGACGGCTCCCACTACGTCGGGCCGTTCGCGCAGGCGTGGATCGCGGACCGGACCCTCCGCGGCGAGACGGGCACCCCGACGGTCAACATCGGCCAGAATACGGACAGACGTTGGCCGGCCGGCGGCTGGTCGCGCTTCGGCAACGTGAACACGGCTCCGGTCCTTGTATGCGAGTCGTGCCACGAGCTCGAGCCGGACAGGAACGGCGGGAGCGCCCATGCGCTTCTGCATCCGTTCGTTGAGGCCGACACGAACGGTCAGGACTATTCACCCCTCTGCGAAGGGTGCCACGGCGTACCGGCCGGCACGCACCCGATGACGGGCAACCTTGTCGGCCGCACTGCCGCCAACCTCCGTTCCGGCGGCTCCTACACCGCGGAGTGGCTGCGGGCGGAGGCCCCGACGGCGTTGGGCGGCACCTCGACCTGGGGCACGGACCAGATGTCGTGCAACTCCTGCCACCAGACGCACGCGGCGCCCGACACCGGCGGGACCCTCATCATCGAGGGGCCGGCCACCAACGTGACGGGCGGCACGAGAGTAAACGTATCGCTGGGCCTCGTGGCCGGCAACGGCGGCGTGGTCGCGAATCGTGTTAACAACAACTTCGCCGGCTCCGCGTTGCCGAATTTCTCCTCGTTCTGCGACCAGTGCCACTCGTACCTCCAGTAGCCAACATCCTGAACGGGGCTCCCTCCGGTGACCCTGTCGTCACCAGCGTGATGGGTCATAAGGACACCTTTTTCACGGAGCGTTGCGTGAGGACCGACGATTCCGCCCCCCCTTCCGGAATAGCGGTTACGGACGGCCCGGTTCCTTTGCTGCGATCGCGCTCCTGATCAGCGGCAGCGCCTCCTGCGCGGCCTTTTCTCCCTCCAGGATCGCCTCGTGCCTCTTCGAGAAGTCGCTCGACCCGATGTGTCCCACCTTCGGCCGGATCACGACGTCGGCCCGGGAGAGCTGGAGGGAGGCGAGCTTCTCGTACATGATGCCGATCGACTGGAGGAGGGTCTCCACGGTGCTCTCCGGCGGAGCCTCGGCGTGGTTCGCGGAGACGTCGACCGCGATGACGACGTCCGCGCCGAGCTTCCTTGCCGCGTCCACCGCGACGGGGCTGACGACTCCGCCGTCCACGTAGGTCCTTCCGGCGACCCTGACGGGCCGGAAGATGCCCGGGATCGAGCAGCTCGCACGGACCGCCTGCCCCATGTTCCCTTTCCCGAAGACGAATTCCTCGCCGCTCTGGATGTCGGTGGCGACCGCGTGGAACGGAATCCTCATCTTCTCAAGGGGGGTGTTCCTGACGGCCTTGTTGACGTACTCCTCCAGCTTCTCGCCCTTGATGAACCCGTTGTCGGGCACGGTCAGGTCGACGATGTCCCCCTTCTCGATCGAGAAGGCGAGCTTCTGCAGCCGGTAGGCGTCGTACCCGTAGGCATTGAGGCCGCCGACGAAGCTGCCCGCGCTGGTGCCGACGATCAGGTGAACGGGGATCCGGTTGGCCTCCAGTATTTTCAGTACGCCGATGTGGGCGAACCCCTTCGAGGAGCCTGCCCCGAGCACGAGAGCGACCTTTACCGCTTGCCGGGTGGGTGGTGTCGGGGTAGGCGGAGACGTCACGGGAGAGATCACCTCCTTGTGCGCGCAGGACGCAACCGTCAAAAACGCTGCCAGTAGAACGCCGTAGGTTCCTGGAATACGCATCGGTATCTATCCTACACCCGGTTCAGCCGAAAAGCGTCCAGCGTCCTTCCGCGGAGGGGAACCCCGATGCGATCATGCCCTCCACGAGGGCCTTCGCTGTCCTTGCCGCCTCGACGACCGGGTCCCCGGCGGCCAGCCTCGCGGCTATCGCGGAGGCGAGGGCGCAGCCCGTGCCGTGGGCGTCGGCGCGGCGCAATCCCGCGCCGGGGGCGAGCGGCGTGACGCGGCGCTTCTCGAAGACGATGTCGATGCCGCGTTTCCCCTTCCAGGGGAAGTGGCCGCCCTTGAGCACGACCGCGGCGCCGGCGGCGACTGAGAGGTCGCGCGCGGCAACGATGGCTTCTCCGAACGAGCCGACCTTCCGGTCGAGGATCTTCTCGATCTCGGGAAGGTTGGGCGTTATCAGGTCGGCCCGGCACAGGACCTTCCGGAATGCCGGGAGCGCCGCGGCCGCGAGAAGCGGCGCGCCGGTAGAGCTGCGAAGCACGGGGTCGAGGACGACGGGGATCTCCGGAAACCTGAAAAGGAAATTGTGGATCGATTCCGCGGCGGCGCGGGTCCCCACCATCCCTATCTTCACCGCCATTATGCGGAAGCTTTTCACGGCGCAGTCGAGAGCGCTGTCCATGGCGGCGCGGGGAAGGGGGACCATGCGGTCGAACGAGGACGTCGACTGGATCGCCAGGCATGAAGGCACGGCCGCGGCATGCCCGCCCGCCGCGCGGATCGCGACGGCGTCCATCAGGACCCCGGCGCCGCCGGTCGGGTCGTAGCCGCCGAAGGCCAGGATCACGGGCGGGTATTTCCGGTTTACCATATCCTCTGGAACCACTCAGTCCTCAACGGGATTTCCTCTTCCTCTTCCTCGGGAGGAGGGAGAGCGCTACGAGTTTTTTCCTCAGGGTATTCCGGTTGATCCCGAGAATGCCGGCCGCCTTGATCTGGTTGCCGCCCGAAGCCTCCATGACCACCTTGATGAGCGGCTTCTCCATCTGGCGAAGGAAGAGCTCGTGGAGATTATCCTCGTCCCCTATCGAACTTCCGAGCCGGCGCGCGAATTCCCTGATGCGTTCTTCGATAACCTGTTCGAGGGGTGCGGTCGAAAGGTCGGGTACCCCTTCCGTTTTCGCGAGCTCGCGGGCGACCTCGTCCCTGCGCAGGAGTTTCCCGGTGGAAAGGACGGACAGCCGCTGGACGAAATTCTCCAGTTCCCGGACGTTACCCTTCCAGTTGTGGGCGGAGAGCTCCTCGAGCGCCTCCCTGGAAAACGAGCGGGGAGGCCGGGAGAGAAGGGCGCCGTATTTCTGGAGGAAGAAATCGGCGAGGAGCGGAATGTCCTCGCGCCGCTCCGACAGGGCGGGGAGACGTATGGGAAAAACGTTCAGGCGGTCGAAGAGGTCCTCCCGGAACCTGCCCTCCTCGGCCAGGCGGCGCAGGTCCCGGTTCGTCGCCGCGATCACCCGCCCCTTGAACCTCAGGGGGCGGTTCGACCCGAGGCGCGTGAATTCCCTCTCCTGGAGAACCCGCAGAAGCTTGCCCTGCAGCTCCGAGGGCGTGTCGCCGATCTCGTCCAGGAAAAGCGTTCCCCCCGCGGCCGCCTCGAACTTTCCCTCGCGGGCCGTATCGGCGCCGGTGAACGCCCCCTTCTCGAAGCCGAACAGCTCGGCTTCCAGCAGTTCCTTCGGGATCGCCGAGGCGTTGACGGCCACGAAAGGACTCCCGGGGGATCCCAGCTCGTGGATGCAGCGCGCTACAAGCTCCTTCCCGACCCCCCGCTCGCCGAGGAGAAGAACCGTGGCGTCGGAGTCGGCAACCTTCCCGACGTTCTGGAAGACCTCCAGGATGGCCCGGCTGCGCCCAACGATCCGGGCCGACTTCCACTCCTCGACGTCCGCCTCGTGGAATGGGCTCTCCCGCGATGCGGACTCCTTCTCCACTTCCTCGAGGAGCTTCTCGATGCGCTCTATGTCGAACGGCTTGGTGATGAACTCCGCCGCGCCGGCCCGGGTGGCGCGCGCCGCGGCGTCCGGACGGCGGACGGCCGTCATGATGAAAAACCGGGTCGGCGATTTCCTCGCCTGCGCGCGCTCGAGGACCTCTATCCCCTCCACGCCCGGCATCCGGATGTCCACGAAGGCGGCGGCGTAATCGTGCCTGGAGAGGAGGGAGAGCGCCTTGTCCCCGTCCTCGGCGAGGTCGGCGGCGAACCCCATCCCGGCCACCGTCTTCCGGAGGACCCAACGGATGCTCTCGTCGTCGTCTGCGATCAGGACTCTCTTCAACCTGGCGGCTTCTTCCCGGGGTCGACTGGAAGGGATATTTTAACCGTCGTACCCGATCCCCGCACGGACTTTATTTCGAGCTTCCCCCCGTGCCTTGTGACGGCCTGTCGTGTCATGACCAGGCCCAGCCCCGTACCTTTCGGCTTCGTCGTATAGAAGGGGAGGAGGGCTTTCCGGACGTCCTCCGCCGACATCCCCGGACCGGAGTCCGAGATGACGAGCTCGAGGAAGGAGCGTTTATTCCCCCTCCCCCGGCTCCACCTGAAATTGAAGTTCATCCGGGCGTCGATCCGGATAGTCCCTTTCCCCTCGATCGCCTCCGCGGCGTTCTTGAGGACGTTTACGACCGCCTGGAAGATCATGTCCCGGTGGCCCGACACGTCCGGCAGGCTCGGGTCCGCCAGCAGTTCGAAATCGATCTCCTTCCCGCTGGCCCGGGCCTCCGAGCGGAGAAGCTCCTCGGCCTCGCGAAGCAGGGGGAGCAGCGGGAACGGCCGCGGGTTGGGCGGGGACTTCCCCATCTCGAGCATCTTTTCCACGAGGCCGTTGATCCTCCCGGCTTCACGAAGGATGAGCCGGATTCCTTCCTCTCGCTCCTCCCCCAAGGTTTCCCGTCGGAGGATCCACTGGGCCGCGCCCAGTATCCCGCCAAGGGGGTTCTTGATCTCGTGTGCGAGCCCAAGGGCCAGCATCTGCATCTCCTCGGCGCTCACCGCGGCCTGGTCCTCCTGCTCCACCATGGTCAGGATCTCCGCCGGCATGATCGAAAGCACGGCGCCGCTTTGCTCACCCTTCGGGCCGGAGAGAGGCGAGGCCCCGATGATCACCGGAAGGGGAGGCGAACCGGATCCCCTGCCGGGCGGCGAAAGCTCGACGTCGAACCCGGTCACGGCGGCGTTTTCGGCGAGCGACTTCCGGGCGATGCGGATCGCCGCGGGGCTTCCGCGAAAAAGCGTCCGGTAGTGCCTGCCACGCAAGGCCTGGGCGGATCCCTGGAGGATTTCCTCCGCGGCGGGGTTCATGTAGGCCAGCTTCCCGGCCTGGCTGAACACCAGGATGCCGATGTTGACCGATTCGAGCGTGTGCTGGTGGAGGTCGCTCAAAAGAAACGTCCGACGGCGGCTCGGAAGCCATCGAGGGTTCCGACCCTCACGAGCTCGCCGCGAAACGCGGCCGCCCCGGGGATTCCCCTGCTGTACCACGCCAGGTGCTTGCGCATCTCGCGGGTCCCGGCATCGCCCAGCCGCATGTGCATTTCTTCCCCATGCCGCAGGATCAGGGCCCGCCGCTCCCCGGAAGGTGGGGCGTCGGGCGGAAGCGGGGTTTCGGCCCCGGCCGGGGCGAGGAGTTGCCGGCGCATCGCCTGGAAGATCCAGGGATTGCCAAGGGCCGCTCTTCCGATCATCACCGCGTCGCACCCGGTCTCGGCGATCATGCGGAAAGCGTCCCCCGGGAGGCGGACGTCCCCGTTGCCGATGATCACCCGGTCGGGGAACTCCCGCTTGAGAGCCGCGATCCTGCTCCAGTCGGCCAGCCCGGAGAACATCTGCCTGCGTGTGCGGGGGTGGAGGGTGACTGCCGCCGCACCTGCCCCGAAGACCGCCTGTGCGACCTCCAGGTAGGTTTCCGATTCATTCCCTGCCCCTGAGCGGATCTTGACCGTTACCGGGATTCCGCCCCCTCCGCGGACCGCCGCGGCGACGAGCTTCCCGGCAAGCGCGGGATCGGACAGGATCGCGGCTCCCGATCCCCCGGAGGTAACCTTCCGCACGGGGCACCCCATGTTGATGTCCACGAAGTCGAAGCCGAACTCCCGGATCCTTCCGGCAGCCTCCCCGATCTCCCCCGGGACGGCGCCGAAGAGCTGGGCGCCTATCGGGCGTTCGGCCTCACGATA
Source organism: Deltaproteobacteria bacterium (assembly GCA_021824125.1). Taxonomy (GTDB): domain Bacteria; phylum Desulfobacterota; class Deferrimicrobia; order Deferrimicrobiales; family Deferrimicrobiaceae; genus JAKALO01. The sequence goes on from JAKALO010000004.1 coordinate 44,848, forward strand.
TTCCAGGAAACGCCGGGACCTTTCCGGCTGCATCAGCAGCCCCTTCGCGGAGGCCATCTCGGTCATGACGACGTCGGCCCCGTTCTCCCGGCACAGGAGCCGGAAGGTGGTGTCCGTGATCCCCGCCATGGGCGCGAGGATCAGCTTTCCCCTGAAATCCATGCCCCTAATATAACACCACGGGAACGCCGGGTGTCCCTGCTCCCGTTCGCCCAGCGGCAATCGGCTCCGCTGCCTCGGAGGGGGTCCCCCGAGCGGAGCGGCGGATACTGTATACCTTTTCCCCTTGACCCCCCCGGGAAGCCGTGGTATTTAATGCGAGTTTAATTATCCTTGGAGCGTCTCCGGAAAATGTGCTTTTCGTCATTATTTCAGGTGGATTCCCGTCACGGACCGTATTCATAAATCAATGGCAGGGAGGGTTATGATGTTATCCAAAGCTCACCGTCTCAAACTATCCACCATTGCGCGAAAACTGGCGTTTTGCGCGATCCCGCTGTTCATCCTGCTGTTCGCCGCCGTCGCAAACGCCAGCGAGGCGGAACTGAAAATCCCCGATCTCGGTACCGTGTCGTTCATGGGTATGTCGGGGCACAACCTCCTGGTGGCCGGGCTGGCCATCTGCCTGCTCGGGATGGGCTTCGGATTCATGCAGTTCCAGCAGATCAAGAAACTCCCCGTTCACAAGGCGATGCTCGAGATTTCCGAACTGATCTATGAAACCTGCAAGACCTACCTGATCACCCAGGGGAAGTTCATCGCGATCCTGTGGGCGTTCATCGCGGCGATCATGGTGGTCTACTTCGGCTTCCTGCTGAAATACGCCACCATCCAGGTCGTCATCATCGTCGTGTTCAGCATAATCGGCATCCTTGGCAGCTACGGGGTGGCCTGGTTCGGCATCCGCATCAACACCTACGCCAACTCCCGGACCGCTTTCGCCGGCCTCAGAGGCAAGCCCTTCCCGACCATGGAAATTCCCCTCCAGTCCGGGATGAGCGTCGGCATGATGCTCATAAGCGTCGAGCTGGTGATCATGCTCTTCATCCTGCTCTACGTCCCCGGGGACTACGCAGGCCCGTGCTTCATCGGATTCGCCATCGGCGAGTCGCTGGGCGCCGCCGCCCTCCGTATCGCGGGCGGGATCTTCACGAAGATCGCGGACATCGGTTCCGACCTTATGAAGATCGTCTTCAAGATCAAGGAGGACGACGTGCGGAACCCCGGCGTCATCGCCGACTGCACGGGCGACAACGCGGGCGACTCGGTCGGCCCCACCGCCGACGGGTTCGAAACCTACGGCGTCACGGGCGTCGCGCTCATCACCTTCATCATCCTCGCGGTCCCCGAACCCGTCACCCAGATCATGCTCCTCGTCTGGATCTTCGTCATGCGCATAGGGATGATCATCACGAGCGCCGCCTCCTACTACATCAACGGGATTATCTCCAAGGCGAAGTTCGGGGAGGCCAAGAAGTTCAACTTCGAGACCCCTCTGACCACCCTGGTGTGGCTGACCTCGTTTCTCTCCATCGCGATGACCTACCTCCTTTCGTACCTCCTGGTCCCCAGCCTGCAGGGAGACGCGTCGCTCTGGTGGAAACTTTCCACGATCATCACCTGCGGCACGATCGCGGGCGCGCTGATACCGGAGCTGGTCAAGGTCTTCACCTCGACCAACTCGGGTCACGTGCGCGAGATCGTCACCGCCTCCCGTGAAGGGGGGGCGTCCCTGAACATCCTCTCCGGCATCGTGGCCGGGTACTTCAGCGCGTACTGGATGGGATTCGCGATCATCGCCCTGATGGCGATCGGGTACGGCGTCAGCACGGCGGGCCTGGGCGGCATAATGGCGGCCCCCGCGATCTTCGCCTTCGGGCTCATCGCCTTCGGGTTCCTGGGGATGGGGCCGGTCACCATAGCGGTCGACTCCTACGGCCCGGTGACGGACAACGCACAGTCTGTGTACGAGCTTTCCATGATCGAGACCCTCCCGAACATCAAGGAGGAGATAAAGAAGGACTTCGGGTTCACTCCCGACTTCGAGGAAGCCAAGATGTACCTCGAGGAGAACGACGGGGCCGGCAACACCTTCAAGGCCACCGCGAAGCCGGTGCTCATCGGGACTGCCGTCGTCGGCGCCACGACGCTGATATTCTCCATCATCCAGGTGCTGGAAAAGATGTTCGGGAAAGCCGACGTCGCGGCCGGGCTGTCGATCCTGAACCCGGTCTTCCTGCTGGGGCTGATCACCGGCGGAGCGATGATCTTCTGGTTCTCAGGCGCCGCCACGCAGGCGGTCGCAACCGGCGCCTACCGCGCGGTCGATTTCATCAAGAAGAACATCAAGCTTGACGAAGGCGCCGAGAAGGCCTCGGTGGAAGACAGCAAGAAGGTCGTCGAGATCTGCACGCAATACGCGCAGAAGGGGATGTTCAACATCTTCTGCGCGGTCTTCTTCGGGACGCTGGCGTTCGCCTGCGTCAACCACTACTACTTCATCGGTTACCTGAT
>JAKALO010000245.1 GCA_021824125.1 Deltaproteobacteria bacterium
GCATCCCGTCCTGCTGCAGATCGGTAACCTCAAGATCTACTCGTACGGCGTCTTCGCCGCGATCGGCTTCCTCGCCGCCCTGTGGGTTTCCGGCCGGGAGATCGCCCGCCAGGGGCTCGACCGCGAGAAGTTCCTCGACATGGGGTTCTGGGTGGTCCTCTCCGCCATCGCGGGGGCGAGGATGTTCCACGTCCTCGTCTATTGGCGGCAATACGCGGAGGCGCCCGGGGAGATCCTCAAACTGTGGAACGGCGGGCTGGTCTTCTACGGCGGGTTCATCGCCGCGACGGCGACCTGCATCGTGTTCCTCCGGAGGAACCGGATGCCGTTCCTGCCGGTGGCAGACGCGTCGGCGATCGGGATCCCGCTCGGACTCGCGTTCGGGCGGCTCGGCTGCACCTCGGCCGGATGCTGCTTCGGAAAACCTTCCACCCTCCCCTGGGCGATCACCTTCACCGACCCCGCCTGCCTCGCGCCGCTCCACGTGCCGCTTCACCCGACGCAGATCTACGAAGCGCTGGGGGGGTTCGCCATCTTCGGCTTCCTCTACGCCACGCGGGACCGGTTCAAGACGCCCGGGATGCGCTTCTGGACGATGCTGATCCTGTACGGCGTTGCGCGGTCGTTCTTCGAGATCTTCCGCGACGACCCCCGCGGCTTCCTCGGCCCCTTCTCCGAGTCGCAGGTCGTCTCGGCCGTCCTGATCGCCTACGCGATCGTCTCGATCCTCCGCGCAAGGGCGAAGGCAACCTCCGCAACCCGGTAATCCTTACAGGGGTTACTCCGCAGGGGGGATCCCCGGCTGCATCCAGCAATCGTACCCTGCGATCATCTCCCAGCCTTCAGCAGCATCTTTCAATATGAGAAATCCCCTCTCCTCAATAAGACACGAGGGCTCCGCCGGTTCCGCACGAGCGACCTCCGCTCCGGGGATCCCCCTGCGTCGTGCGCTCCGCGGAAGCGAGCGATGTCGGGCCGCTCGCGCCAGTCCCGCTTGAAACTTCCTCGGTGAAACCACGTGAAATCCCGACGGACCCGGCTCATTCCCTGCTTGACAGGGGAAATCACAGTGACATACTGTCCTCTGATTTACCCAGAGGAATAACTGATGAGAGAATACCCGGAAATCCGCCCGATTTTGATGCTGGTACGGGAGCGGTATTCCCAAAAGGATATCGCCGGCCAACTAGGAGTTGAGCCGCGCACCATCCGACGGTGGGAATCGGGGGAAACCTGCCCTCGTCCGTACGCGGTTGATGTTCTGAAGCAGATGCTTCTCCCGCACTCAAAGGCTGCGGATGCCGCGGCGGACTTTACCTTTGTCGATCTTTTTGCAGGCATCGGGGGCATCCGGAAGGGCTTCGAGGAGCACAACGGCAAGTGTATATTCACGAGCGAGTGGAACGAATATGCCGTGAAGACCTACCGGGCCAACTTCCCGGACGACCACCCTCTCGTCGGTGATATCACGAGGATCGACGAGAAAAATATCCCGGATCATGACGTTCTCCTCGCCGGCTTCCCATGCCAGCCGTTCTCCATTGCCGGCGTATCCAAAAAGAATGCCCTCGGGCGTCCCCACGGGTTTCTCTGCGAGACGCAAGGCACGCTCTTCTTCGACGTCGCCCGGATCATCAAGGAGAAGCAGCCGAAGGCGTTCCTGCTGGAGAATGTGAAGAACCTCGCCAGCCACGACGGCGGCAAAACGTATCGCACAATCCTCGGCGTGCTTCGCGATGAACTCGGTTACGACGTCCACCACAAGGTCATCGACGGCCGCCATTTCGTCCCCCAGCACCGGGAGCGAATCATCATCGTGGGATTTCGTGAACCGACGGGATTCTCCTGGAACCAACTGCGCCTTCCGGACATCTCGAAGACCCCTCCCTTGATGCGGGGCATTCTCCACCCCGAGAATGGCGCCGAGGAAGCGGAACCTCCCTATACCGAGGGACCAAACGCGAGGGTGGCAGCAAAGTACATTCTCACGGACCACCTTTGGAAATACCTGCGTGACTACGCCGCACGGCATAAAGCCAAGGGGAACGGATTCGGATACAGCCTCGTCGGTCCCGCCAACGTAGCCCGGACGCTCTCCGCGCGGTACTACAAGGACGGATCGGAAATCCTCGTTTCGAGGGGCCACGGAAAGAACCCGCGCCGCTTGACGCCCCGTGAGTGCTCCCGGCTGATGGGGTTCGATACGGGGGAGCGGAAATTCAATATCCTGGTCTCCGACACCCAGGCGTACAAGCAGTTCGGGAACGCCGTGGTCGTTCCGGTCATCGCCGAGGTCGCCCGGATCATGAAGCCCCACATCGTGGCCCTCAAGGAAGCCGGGGAGTCGAACGCGCTTCAGATGCCGCTTTCAGTCTGAGGAATGGCGGATGTAGTCGACAAAGCCACGCGCTCCCGGATGATGTCCGGCATCCGGGGGAAGGACACGAAACCGGAAATTTTCATCCGCAAAGGTCTCTTCGCCAAGGGCTTCCGCTTTCGCCTGCACGGCCGGAAACTTCCCGGCAAACCC
>JAKALO010000246.1 GCA_021824125.1 Deltaproteobacteria bacterium
GAGCCGCATGAAAACCGCAATGCTCCGTCTCCGTCTCCGTCTCCGATTCCAAAGAAAGATCTACCCCCCAAGGCAGGCGCCGCTACCGGGGGCTCTGAAGCCCCCGCCGCTGCGCCCGAACCGTACCGCGGAGCGGACGCCTGTCGCCATCACCTCGGCTGCAACCGGAGAGGCACGGTCAAGGTCAACGGTCGATGGTATTGCACACCCCACAACCCCGACCAGATCCAAGAGCAGGATCTCCCCGGGGCGATCGGGATTGCGAAGTGAACCCTCAACCCAAAAGGAGGCAGTGAATGCAGGCACAGGCCCACGCTCGAGAGGTATCGATCCGAATCCGTGAAGGCAAGGACGGACCGCAGCAGTACGCCCGCGTCGTGCTCCACATCGAGATCCCGGACGCAAAGGCGCAGACGGAAATCTTCTCCCTCGCCAAGAGCCAGAAGGCGGCGCTCTGCGTCGACATCGGTGAGGCACAGCTCGAACTGCCGGCCGCCGCAGGGATGAAGGGGTAATGGCAGAGCCGCTGGCCGCGGAAAGGTCTCTTCTTCATGCGGTCCTGTTGACCGCAGTGAAGGATCTCCGGAGCGGCAACCGCCGAGGGAACATCCGGTATCAGTCCGCGCTTGCATGGTTCCGGGACAACACCTCGCACCATTGCTGTTCGTTTGTTCCTCTATGCGAGGCCATCGGGCTGGATCCAGACCGAGTAAGAAAAAGGCTCGGGCTATGACACGCCTCTCCCATCTCCCGTGGGCGAGGCAACCGCGCAAAGGCGGCGGCTTCAAGAACCGGGAAACATCGGAGGTGATGGAGCCGATCCGGCTGCTCTGCCAGCGGCTCCACCTCCGATGCGAACGGAACAACACGGGGTTGGCGAGGGGCCTGAAGAACCAGGGCGTGATGAAGCTACACACCGCCGGCACCTGGGACCTGACCGTTTACGTCCCGGACGCCGGCTGCGTCGTGATGGTGGAATGTAAGCTCGTGGGGAATGACCTTGAACCTGAGCAGGCGGCGTGGGCGAAGGTCTACCGCGCCTGCGGTCTCGAGATGATCGTGGCCACGAGCGTCCACGAATTTGCCGCAGAGCTCGAGTATATCCGGCGCCGGCGGGCGAAGGAACGCGTCGACGAATTGGACGCCAACAAAAGGGGGGAAAGCCGTGTACCGCGACCTGAAGCCGTGTGTGCGCTGCAAGGGGACGGGGCGGATCCAAGTGCTGGACCTGTCCCGCCCTGAAGCGTTGTTCGGGGAGGAGTGGCCGATGAAGGACTCGATGTGCCACGGATGCAACGGGACAGGGAAAATACCGAAAGGAGAGAGCGATGCCGGAGGACAAGCCGAACATCTACCCGCCGTCGATCATCGACCCGCTGAAGCCGGGCGGGATCCCGTCGCCTATCGAGGGAGCGACGAATGCGATTGAGAAGTGCCAGCACCTTGCGGCAGAGATCAGCGATCTCGTCGACAGGTTGCCTGACCCCGAGGGCGTGGCGCAGGACGCGTACCTCGGGGACCTGGCGCGCGATGCCGAGACCGAGCAGCCCTGCGCGGCCTGCGGGAAGTACACCGTGAAGCCGGGCGGCTTCTGCCCGGGCTGCGGGGCCGTGAGGTGAGCGCGATCTCACGCGAGAAGGTCGAAGCACTGGCGAAGCGCGGCCATGTGAAGTGCCACGGGCGGGGGATCCTCGGGTTCCGCTCCGCCCCCGGGGCGAAGAAGGGTGAGTCCAACGCCGCCGTGCTCTGCACGTGCGTATTCCGCAACCTCCGCCGGAAAGGCGTGAACATCAACGACATGGCGGCCGTCGCGCGCTTCCTGGCGCCGGATCCGCCGAAGGAGGGGGCACCATGCCCGACGACCTGAGTCCGTACCGCATCGTGAGAGCCGTGGGGCAGGCCGAGTTCGAATTCAAGTGCTGCCTGCTCATGGAGCGGGGGTACGTCCCGGCCGGCAGCCCGACGGTTATGACCGTCGTTCATCCGATCACGAACAGTAGTGACGTCGGGTTCCTGCAGGCGATGTACCTGCCCGCGCGTGAGCGCATCGTGAAGCCCTGCTGACCTTGTACCGCTCCGCCAGCCATGCCGTGTGGGCGATGGTGCGCTGGCGGGAGCGTCGACGCGCGGCCAAGGCGGCGCCGTTCCCCGACCACAAGCCGAAGGGCGTATCCACGGCCGACAAGTGGGCCTACCTCCACGTCAGCCCGACGCACGGCTGCATACGCCCCGAGCCGGACGACGATCGGGACCCCGAAACGGTGATGGTGCTCTTCGATCGATACAACCGATATCGCTATCTGACCCGGATCTTCATCGAGGGCCAGGACATCGAACGCTTCGCTTTTCGGGAGCAGGGCCGGGCATGGCGTACCATGGTGCGGTTCACGAAGGCGCTGTGCGCCCGCGGCCTCCTTGACAGCCCCCCGGATTGCTGTCCCAAGAATCTTCAAAGTAAATTTCCCGTTTGCCGGCCGGAATGCGCGCTGGCCGGGGATCCGGAAAGAAATCGCTTG
>JAKALO010000080.1:0-2257 GCA_021824125.1 Deltaproteobacteria bacterium
ACCGACGCCCGTGCTCGCCCGCCGCCGCCGACTCGATCGCCGCGTTCAGCGCCAGAAGGTGGGTCTCGCTCGCGATCTCCTTGATGATCTCCATGACCTTACCGATCTCCTGCGACTTCTCCCCCAGGAACTGGTTCCGCTTCGCGATGTCGCCGACGCGCTGACGGACCTGCTCCATCGCGCCGACGCCGTCGCGCATCAGGACGGTCCCGTGCTGAGCCATCTCCGCCGTCTTCGCCGACGCGTTCTTCACCGACTCGGCGTTCTCCGCGATCTGGTGGGACGTCCGCGAAAGCTCCTCCACCGTCGCGGTCACCTCGGACACCGAGGCCGCCTGCTGCGAGGCGCTCGCCGCCTGGTCCTGGATCACCGTGAGCATGTTGGAAAAGACCGCGCTGATGTGGGAGCCCATGTCCCCGATCTGCTTCAGCACGGAACTGAGGTTCTGCGCCATGACGTTGAAGGCGTGCGCGAGGGCCCGGACCTCCCTGTATCCCCTTTCGGGAACTTCGATGTGGAGCTCCCCCTCCGAGATCTTCCGGGTCTTGTCTATCAGGTCGGTGAGGTCTGCGGCCACCTTGGATGTGAGGGTCCGGACGATCAATATCGCCAGGCAGAGCAGGACCAGGCCGGCGAGCGAGATGGACAGGACAAGGCGCCTCAGGGTCCTGTTCACCCCCTCGTAGTTCAAGCCGAGACGAATCGTCCCGCGCCTCGTCCCGGAAACGGTCAACGGTGCCGTGAGCTCCAGGACCCGAGCATTCTTGTATTGGGTTTTCCGCTCGGTGACTTCCTTGCCCGCAACGGTGTTCACGGCGACATCCGGGACGCTTTGCCCCTCTTGGGAATGTTCGGAATGGGCGACGATGCGTCCTTCCACATCGGCGATCAGCACATAGGAAACGGCGGATTCCTTTTGGGCGATTTTTTCCACATATCCCTTGAGCAGGGTGTAATTGTACAGTTCCAGGTATTCCGTCGCGGTCGTATCCAGCGCCGAGATCAGGATTCTTCCGTGGTTGCGGAGGCTGTCCTCCATGGCGGACTTCGCCCGGAAGACGGAAAACGCGGTGACCGCCCCGGTTACGACAATCAGAAGGACGGCAACCGTCATGGTCAGTCGAGTCGTCAGGCTGTTCCAGTCGAATTTGGCGGATTTCATGCCTTCACCCTCACCTCCGTGAATGCTCGACGTCCCGGCCCTACTACACTACTATCGGCATATACATCCATATTCCTTAGGGGTTAATGAATAATTATTCGTTTATCCGCCCGCCCATGGCAAATAGTGCTGGAAATTTTTTTCCCCCCCGCACTGAATACCGGGCGTTTGCCTGCCGATAAAACATCCCGGGAGGGGAGTCCCTGATGGCGGCAAGACCAACCCTGGCCATTTACTGGGCCTCGTCGTGCGGAGGTTGCGAGATCGCATTCGCTAACCTCCATGAGAGGCTTCTCGACCTGGACGCCCGTTTCCAGCTTGTTTTCTGCCCTTGCCTGATGGACGCGAAGACGAAGGATATCCGGGCCTTTCCGGACGGCGGCATCGACATAACCCTCTTCAACGGGGCCGTCCGGACGGAAGAGAACGAGGAAATGGCCGTGCTCATGAGGCGGAAATCCCGCATCCTCGTGGCCTACGGGGCCTGCGCCGCCGGCGGAGGGGTCCCGGCGCTGTCGAATCTCTCCACGGCGGGGGAACACTTCGCCTCCATCTACCTGGAAAATCCCTCGGTCGACAACCCGGCGAGAACGCTTCCGCGGGAGGCGACCCGGGTTCCCGAGGGGGAATTGCGTTTGCCGCGCTTTTACGAGCGCGTGAAGACCCTGGCGCAAACGGTGAGCGTGGACTACACCATTCCGGGATGCCCGCCCGAGCCGCAGACCCTCTGGAATGCGCTGGTTCCTTTCGTCCAGGGGGGGGAGTTGCCCCCCGCGGGCGCCGTTCTGGGCGCGGGCCGCTCCAGCGTTTGCGATGAATGCGGTAAGACCCGGAAAGACAAGAAGATCGACCGCCTGGGCCGGTTTCACGAGATGGCGCCCGATTCGGAAACCTGCCTTCTGGAACAGGGGATCCTTTGCCTGGGCGTCGCCACGCGTGACGGGTGCGGAGCGCTCTGTCCCGAGGCCAACATGTCGTGCACGGGGTGCTACGGGCCGCCGGAAGGGGTGATCGACCAGGGGGCGAAGATGGCGGGGGCGCTCGGGGCCATTCTGGACATCGAGACGCAAAAAGGTCGAACCTCGGAAGAGGTGT
>JAKALO010000080.1:2267-10822 GCA_021824125.1 Deltaproteobacteria bacterium
GGGTGGACACCCTGATCTCGGAGGTCCCGGATCCGGTCGGAACTTTCTACAAATTCGGGCTCGCCTCCTCGCTCCTTGCGGGCGCTCCGCGGCGCCGGAAGGACGGGGCGAAGGAATGACGAAACGCATCTCCATCGACCCGATCACGCGGCTGGAAGGCCACGGGCGCATCGAGATCTTCCTCGACGATGCGGGAGAGGTGGCAAACGTCTATTTCCAGGTCCCGGAGCTCCGTGGGTTCGAGCGGTTCTGCGTGGGCCGGGCGGCCGAGGAGATGCCGGTGATCACGAGCCGGATCTGCGGCGTCTGCCCGGAGGCGCACCACCTGGCTTCCGTGAAGGCGCTGGACGACCTCTTCCTGGTCGAGCCGCCCCCCGCCGCGAAGAAGATACGCGAGCTGTTCTACATGGCGTTCTTCGTGACGGACCACACGACCCACTTCTACGCCTTGGGCGGGCCGGATTTCATCCTTGGGCCGGACGCGCCTCCGTCGGAGCGGAACCTGCTCGGCGTGATCCGCAAGGTCGGTATCGACATCGGAAGGAAGGTGATCGACTGCCGGAAACGGAACCACGAGGTGATCAAGACGCTCGGCGGACGGCCGATCCACCCGGTGGGAGGGGTTCCCGGGGGGTGGAGCAAGCCGGTGGAGGAAGAGCAGCGCCGCGCGATAGAAGAGGTGGCCCGGCAGAACATAGGGTTCGCCATGTTCAGTCTCGAGATCTTCAACAAGATCGTTCTTTCGAACCGGGACTACCTCGACATGGTCCTTTCCGATTCGTACCTCCACAAGACCTATTCCATGGGGACCGTGGACGACGGGAACCGGGCCAACTTCTACGAAGGACGAATCCGGGTAGTGGATCCCGACGGGCGCGAGTTCGTGAAGTACCGCGCCGCCGAGTATGCGGACCACGTAGCCGAGCGGGTGGAGCCGTGGACATATCTCAAGTTTCCCTACCTGAAAGCCGTCGGCTGGAAAGGGTTCGTCGACGGGACCGACAGCGGCGTGTATTGCGCGACCCCGCTCTCGCGCCTCAACGTCTCGGACGGGATGGCCACCCCGCTGGCGCAGGCGGAGTTCGATCGATTTTACGAGACCCTCGGTGCGGGGATGTCGGGGGGCCGGCACAGGCCGGTTCACCATCGCCTCGCTACCCACTGGGCGCGGCTGATCGAGCTGCTCTACGCATCCGAGCGGATGCTCGAGCTGGCCGCCGACCCGGAGATCACCCGGAGAGAGGTCAGGACGATCCCCGACGGCAGGGTCAAGGAAACCGGGGGCATCGGGTGCGTGGAGGCGCCCCGCGGGACCCTGACCCACCATTACGTTGCCGACGCAAAAGGGGTCCTGACGAAGGTCAACATGATCGTGGGAACGACGAACAACCACGCCCCGATTTCGATGAGCCTGAAACGGGCGGCCGTTGGGGTGATCGGGAAGGGAAGGCCCGTCACGGAAGGGGCGCTCAACCGGATCGAGATGGCGTTCCGCGCATACGACCCGTGCCTCTCCTGCGCGACGCACTCCCTGCCCGGAAGCATGCCCCTTGTCGTCGAGGTCAGGGACGCGGAGGGGCGGATTCTGCAGACCATTCGGCGGGACGACGCGGGCAGGGTGGGAGGGACGGACCCCTTTTCACGGAAGGCGCCGGGGGCGGAGGAGGAATCAGGATCGTGAGTCGTACGATCGTAATCGGGGTCGGCAATCCCATTTTGACCGACGACGGGGTCGGGTGGCGGGTTGCCCGGGAGTTGCGGTCGCGCCTGGCGGACCGCGGCAACGTGGACGTGATCGAGCTCTGCGCTGGAGGGATCGCGATCATGGAAGCCCTTGTCGGCTACGACCGGGCGGTCGTGGTGGACTCCATGGAAGGCGGCGGGAAGCCAGGCTCGGTTTACCGCGTCGCGCCGGGCGGGCTGGAAGGGACGCGGAACTCCGCATGCATGCACGACACCACCTTCCGCGCGGCCCTGGAGGCCGGGGGCCTCCTGGGTCTTGCGTTGCCCGGCCGGATAGAGATCTGGGGGATCGAGCCGGAAGACGTGGATACCTTCGGCGAGGATTTAAGCGAAGCGGTCGCGCATGCCGTCCCCCGTGTGGTCGACGGAGTATTGAGGACGCTCGCACCCTCGCGGAATCCCGGGGAGAACGCATGAGGGTCGGAGTCTATTTCTGCCTTTGCGGACCGAACATCGCGGAGAAGATCGACTCCGAAGCGGTGCGGCAGGCAGCCGAACGCCTGCCCGGCTTCGGGTACTGCCGGACCGTCGAGTTCCTGTGCTCCGCGGCCGGCAAGTCGGCCATGGAGAAGGATGTGCGGGAGAATCGGCCCGACCGCGTCGTCGTGGCAGCCTGTTCGCCGAGGGACCACGAAGAGACGTTCCGCGGCGTGCTGGCACGGGCCGGCATGAATCCCTTCCTGATGCAGATGGTAAATGTCAGGGAGCATATCGCGTGGGTTACGGCCGACCGGGAGAAAGCCACGGAGAAGGCCATCCGCCATATCGGGGCCGCGATGCGCCGGGTCGTGCTCCACGAGCCGCTCGAACGTCGGGAGATCGACGTCTGCACGGACGTCCTGATCGTCGGCGCGGGGCCCGCGGGACTGAAGGCGGCGCTCAATTTCGCCGAGGCGGGAAGGAAGGTCTGCCTGGTGGAGAAGGAGCCCGTGCTCGGCGGCCTGCCGGCGAGATACGAGGCGATGTTCCCGGACATGGAATGCGGACCGTGCGTGCTGGAGACCGTGCTCGGCGATGTGCTGCACGGCCCCCACGCCGAGCGGATCGAGATACTGACCCTGTCGTCCATGGAGGACGTGGTCGGCTACTACGGGAACTACACGGTCACGATCCGCCAATCGCCGCGGTACATCTCCCCCGACCTCTGCATCGCGTGCGGCGAATGCATCCCGGTCTGCCCCGCGGTTTCGGGGAATCCGTTCAATTACGACAGAAACGACAAGAAGGCCGTGGATTACGCCTTCCAGGGGGGATTGCCCAACCTCCCGTTCATCGACGCGGAGATCTGCCTGAGGACGACTCGCAACGAGGACTGCCGCCTCTGCCGGGAAGCGTGCCTGGTGGAGGGGGCGGTCGTCTACGAGGATTCCGGGAAGAAGGTCACGCGGCAGGTCGGCGCGATCCTGATCGCCACGGGGGCCGGGCTCTACGACTGCTCCAGGTTGCCCAACCTCGGCTACGGACGGCTGCCGGATGTGTTCACGAGCCTGGAGTTCGAGCGGATCCTTGCGGCGAACGGCCCGACCGGGGGGGCGATCCGGAAAGCCGACGGAAACCCGCCGAAGCGCATCGCGATCGTTCATTGCGTGGGAAGCCTGGACGCCCGCCACAAGGAGTACTGTTCGGGGATCTGCTGCGAAACCGCCTTCAAGTTCAACCGCCTCGTCGCGCACAAGCTGCCCGGAGCGGAAGTGACCCATTTCTACAAGACCTTCTCTGTGTCCGGAAAGAGGGGGTACAAGCTGTTCGGGGAAGCGGGCGCCAGGGCGTCCACGCGTTTCGTGCGCTACGACGATATCGACCGGCTCGATATCCGCTCCGACGGGTCCGGCGGGCACCACGTCGTCCTGAATGCCCCGACCGCCGCGCCCTCGGTCACGGAATCCGACATGGTTGTGCTCTGCCCGGCGCTCGTCCCTTCGGAGGGGACGGCCCGGATGGCGCGGATGCTGGAAGCGGCGACCGACCGGTTCGGCTTCCTGGAGGAGCTGCACGGGCGGATGGATTCAGTCCGTAGCAAGGTTCGCGGGATCTACATGGCGGGCACGTGCCAGGCCCCGATGGATACGCAGAAGGCCGTGGAGCAGGGGCTCGCGGCGTCCGGCGCCATCCTCGCCGGTCTGGTCCCGGGCCGGAAGCTGGTGATCGAGCCGGTCACCGCGGTCGTGGACCAGGAGAGGTGTTCCGCATGCCGGTCGTGCATCCCGGTCTGCCCCTACAAGGCGATCTCGTTCGACTCCGGGAAGGATTCGGCCGTGGTCAACAGCGTGTTGTGCGTCGGATGCGGCACCTGCGTGTCGACCTGTCCCTCCGGCGCCATAAAGGGAAACCACTTTACAGACGAACAGGTTTTTGCTGAGATCGAGGGGGTGCTGTCATAAACGATCGGAACGGGCATACGGAATCGCCGGGGCCGACGAACGGCAGCGCAGGGTTCGAGCCCAGGATCGTGGGGTTTTTGTGCAACTGGTGCTCCTACGCGGGCGCGGACAAGGCGGGGACGGCCCAGTTGCGGGTCCCGCATAACCTGTCGGCGATCCGGGTCATGTGCACGGGAAGGGTCGATCCGCAATTCGTGTTGAAGGCCTTCCGGGAAGGGGCGGACGGGGTGGTGATTCTGGGATGCCACCTTGGAGACTGCCATTACAAGGAGCAGAACTACCGGGCGCTCCAGCGGCATAGAATCCTGCTTGCGATGCTCCGCCAGCTCGGGATCGAGGAGGAGCGTTGCCGGCTCGACTTCGTTTCCGCGGCCGAAGGGGAGGGCTTCGCAAGGCTTGTGACCGGGATGGTGGAGGCGATAAAAACCCTCGGGCCGCTGGATCTGCCGGTGCACAGCCACGGGTTGGACCAAAAGATCTGAAAGGAGAAGCCGCTGTGGGGAAACTTCTTGTCGACGCTCTCGGATTCCACTGTCCTCTCCCGATTTTGATGGTGACGGCCAAGATCAAAAAGCAGGAGGTCCATGCGGGGGATGTCATGGAAGTCATCGCGGACTGCGACTCTTTCGAGAAGGACATACGGGCGTGGTGCGAGCAGCATCAGAAGGTGCTGATCTTCCTGCGGAACGAGGAAAACGGCGTCAAGCGGTGCCAGATCCAGATCTGAAGTGCCAGGACCGCCCTTCCCTTCCGGCGTTTGTTCCCAGGGCGACAGATGGTCTATCGTCTTTTGTTATCCAATTCTCTGTGATATCTTTCGCGTATGGCGCAGGGGAATTTCATCCTCCACGAAAAGGAATATCGCGACTTCCAGGGTGTCCTGAAAAAACTCCTCTCGGACTCCTATGGGAAAGTAGTGTTTCTGGTCGACAAGAACGGCACCCTTTTAGCCGCCGCCGGGGAGACCGAGGAGTTCGATACCACCTCGCTGGCCTCGCTGGCCGCAGGGAACATCGCAGCTACCGGGGGATTGGCGTCCCTCATCGGTGAGAAGGAGTTTTCGATCCTTTTCCACGAGGGAGAGCGGGACAACATGCACCTTTCCGTGGTCGCCAACCGGCTCATCCTCGTGGTGATCTTCGACCGGCGCTCCTCGGTGGGACTCGTGCGGCTTCGGGTGCGCCGGGCCTCCGTCGAGCTGGAGAGAATCCTCCGGGCGGTCGACGCCGGCTCGAAGAGGGAAGAAGAGGACGGCATCGAGGAACTCACCGAGGCCGACATCGAAAGCTTGTTCAAATAATGTCCTTCATCAACTATTCATCCCGGGAGATCAACTGCAAGATCGTGTATTACGGTCCCGGGCTTTGCGGCAAGACGACGAACCTCCAGTACATCTACAAGCGGATGAACCCGGAATCGCGGGGGAAAATGATATCTCTCGCCACCGAAACCGAGCGGACGCTGTTCTTCGACTTCCTCCCGCTGTCCCTCGGGGAAATCCGGGGGTTCAAGACCCGCTTCCACCTGTACACGGTTCCGGGCCAGGTGTTCTACGACGCCAGCCGACGGCTGATTCTTCGCGGCGTGGACGGGGTGGTGTTCTGCGCGGATTCCCAGCTAACACGGATGGACTCGAACGTGGAGTCCCTCGAAAACCTGCGGATCAACCTGCGGGAGCAGGGGTACGACGCCGACCGTATCCCCCTGGTGCTGCAGTACAACAAGCGGGACCTCCCGCAGGCCGCTACCGTTTCCGAGTTGCATGCTCTCCTCAATTCCCGGAACGTGCCGGAATTCGAGGCGGTGGCCACGACGGGAGTCGGCGTCTTCGAAACGCTCAAGGCCGTCATAAAGCTCATCCTCATCGACCTGAAGAAAGGCGGAAGGTAGTCCCCCTTCCCGATTCTCTCGCGGAGTTGCCTTGCAAGGAATCGAGCTCATAGTCAGCGTGTCCTCCCCAATGGAGCTTGACGGCACGGATCTCTCCCCGTACGATTCGGTGTGCCTGGGCAACCCGTACTGCCGCCGGGTCGAAGGGAACTACGCCGAACAGCTTGCGCTTCTGCCGGGGGCCGTGTCGTCTCTGCGTGAGGCGGGGAAAAAGGTTTACGTCACTTCCCCCGCCGCGCCCCGGGGGAGGGATCTCCCGCATGTCGAGCGCCTGGTCGATGCCGCGGGCCGGGCCGGCGCCCAGGCGCTCGAGGTCCACAACATGGGGGTCTTGAGGATCCTCCGGGAGAGGGGAAACCCCCTGCCGGCGCACATGGGGGCGTACGCCAACGTATACACGCACCTGGGGGCGAAGGTGATGAAGGATTACGGCGCCGTCCGGGTCCGGCCGAACGCCGAGGTCAGCTCGCGGGAGATGGAGATCATCGCGCGGGAAGCGGAAATCGAAGTGGAGGTCCTGGCGCACGGGAAGATACCCCTGGGGGTGACGGACCGGTGCTCCCTGCTGACGGAATCCGAGGAAGCCGACTCGAACTGTCCCTCGGCCTGCCGGAAGGACCACTGGCTTACCAGCCGGGAGCCTGCCCTCCGAGGCGGATCTCACCCCGGGAAGGGGGAGAGACGCGAAGGAGGGTGGGTGCTCAAGACGGTGGGGAAGGGGATCCTGAGCGGCAGGGACATGTGCATGCTGGAGCACCTTCCGGGTCTTCTTTCCGCGGGGTTCTCCGTATTCAGGATCGAGGGGCTTCACGAATCGGCCGCATACCGTTCGGAGATCGGCCGGGTGTACCGGGAAGCGCTGGAGCTCGCCGCGTCCGGGGGAACATACGGGTTGCGGCCGGATTGGGCGGATACCGTGCGTCGCCATGCCCACGTCGGTTTTTGCAACGGGTACCTCTTCGGCAAGACCGGCAAACTTTACGTCGGCCCCGTTTTACAAAAGGGTAACCCCGTGTTATAATTCCAACTTGCGGGGTGTTTCGCTTTCAGCATCGAACGGCATCGAGGAGGACAGGTAGGATGGCGGAACTTCTGGCATCCGGCGGGACGACCGAGATGGTGCGGGCGGTCCTCGACAACGGCGCGGACGCGGTGTACGTGGGCGCGAAGGGGTGGAGCCGTCGCAGGGCCCAATACGAAATGGACGACGACCAGGTCCTGGTCTCCGCGGAATACGCCAGGTCCATGGGGAAGATCCTTCGTGTTGCGTTCAACACCCTGCCGGCCTCGCGGGAGATCCCGCTTCTTCTGGCCAAGGTGGAGAAATTCACCTCTGCGGGGATCCGCGATTTCATCCTTACCGACGCGGGAGCGATGCGGGAGCTGTCCCTCCGTTTCCCGGGGATACAGATCCACGCCAGCGTGGGCTGCACCATCATAAACGCAGGAGACGCGCGGTTCTACAAGGATGCGGGCGCGACCCAGATCGTGGCCGAGTGCCGGATGGGCATGGAGGAGATGCGCAGGATCCGTGAGGAAGTGGGGGTCGGGATCGAGGTCCTCGTCCACGCCACCACCTGCTACACGCTGCTGGGGCGCTGCACGATGAGCAGCTACACGCGGCAGGAATCGCGGATCGACGCGGAGGGGAAGAACCACTTCCTCGGCAGCCCGAACCGCGGCGGGCTATGCTACCGGGTGTGCCTCGCGGAGTGGGACCGGATCGGCGAGAACGGGGAAACGGAGGCTTCGATGCTGGTTCTGCCGAACCAGGCGTACTTCCTGGTCGACGACATCCCGGCCCTGATCGACATCGGGGTCGACACGATAAAGATCCAGGGGCGGGAATACTCCGTTCCGCTCGTGGGAAGGATGGTCCGGTTCTACCGGGCTCTGATGGACGCGTACACGCAGGACCGCTCCTCGTTCAGCATCGATCCGTGGAAGGAGCGGATGGCCGGGATCGTATCCGCCCGCGACGGCGAGCGACGGGAGAAAACGGAAGGACTCATCTCCGAATCCCTGACCGCCTGACGTCGCTGCGGCGGAATTTTTCTTCCCGGCATCCTCAATGGCTCATGTCCCCCTCGCGGAAATATTCGACGAGGGCCCGTTCGACGACCCGCTCCGGCATGACCTTGTAATCCTTGCAGAATTGACGTAGCGTCGACACAAGTTCCGTCGGGAGCATGACGGTAACCGGCTCCCGTTCGCCGCTTTCTTTACTGCGCGTCCGTTCGTCGCTCATCGGTTTCCCCCGCTCCCGTGATCGCCGTACTGGTAGAACCTGCGGAACACGGCGCGCATCTTTTCCTCGTCCGTGATTTCGCTCCCGCCGGCAAGGTGGATCATAACCCCGTTCAGGAAAATACAGTACCTGTCGAGTACACGTCGCGCCGCTCCAAGGTCGTGCTCGGCCAGAAGGATCGTCGTCCTGCCTTTCAGCGATCCGTCGATGACCTCCAGGATCCTGTCCTTCACCTCGTACGAAAGCCCCAGGAACGGCTCGTCGAACAGGAGGAGCGAGGCATTTCCCATCAG
>JAKALO010000081.1 GCA_021824125.1 Deltaproteobacteria bacterium
CGGACAGCATTTCCGGGGGCAGGCCCCGATGGGCTTCCATCGCCAGCGTCTCCGGTTCCTTCCCGACGAGGAAAATGCAGCCCTTGGACTCGATCTGCAGCCAGGGGACGTGGAAGAGCACGTCCATGGCCCACTCCAGTTTTTCCTTCAGGGAGAGGCGCTCGAGGGAGATCTGCAGGATCGATGTCAGCGCCTGCTGGGTGTGGTAGTTCCAGAGGATCTGATCCACGGCCCGCTCCCGCTCCGTGATGTCCTGCCCCTGGGCGATAGTGGCGATGACGGCTTTCCCGTCCTTGGAGTACAGCGTCGCCGAGTTCCACAGAATCGTCCGCACCGAACCGTCCACGTGGAGGATCGGGATCTCCAAGGTCTCCCACCGCTCCCCCTCGGTCGTCCGGTGGATGTGACCCATCGCCTCCTCCCGCCGGTCCGCAGGGAAGAGGACATCCGGTGGGGAGCCCAGTACCTCCACGGCGGTGCGTCCGGTCAGCCGCTCGAAGGCGCGGTTGAACCGGGTGATACGGAATTGCGGGTCCCAGACGACGATCGGGGCGTTCGCGTTGTCGAGGAGGTTTTCCAGGTAGTCCCGCGTTTCCCGCAGGTTCTCCATCAGGGTTTGTTTTTCCAGTAAATGTTTCGCCTCTTCCTGTGCGACCACTTTCTGCCGGTAGTTCCTGTACATGGCAAAGGAAGAAACGCCAAGGGCAAGCACGACGATGCCGAGCATCAACATGGTTTCCTTGAAGTTTTCCTCGGTGAAACCCGTCACCTCGTCGTACGGCGCGTTCAGCACCACGACCCACGTGGAGTTCCCGAAGGACATCTTCGCAAAGGCCGCGATCTTCCGGATGTCTCCTCTCAACTGGTATTCAGCGGTTCCCTGCTCCGCCACCAGTATTTTCTCCACGTAGTCGAAGGAAACGTGGCATCGGTTGCAGGTTTCGTCCCTTTCCCGGAGGTTCCTCATGATCATCTCCGGGTGTTCGGACTGCAACAGGAGCGTACCCTTGGTGTCCATGATCCAGACAGGGTGCGATTTCGTCGCCGGCAATAACAGTAGTGTTTGCTCGTCCAGCATCCGCTCAAGGTCGATCGTCAGCGAGAGAATCCCGGCGAATTTCCCGTTGGGCTTCCGGTCGCCGGCGGCGGATTCCCGGTACATGGGCGTGACCAGTAAAACGTTGGGTTGGAATTGCACGGGGCTTTTATCCGTCCCGGTCGTGGATCGGGAGCTTTTCCTTGCCGTGATCAGCCTGACCGACTTCCTGTTCCCGGTTTTTCCCGCCCACTCCAGGAGAGCGGAAGAGGGATGGCTCCATCCGACGGCGCCCGCTGTCGTCGAAAAAACGACGGTTCCCTTGTCGTCGATCACGGAAATCTCCGTGACGTGGAGGTGTTTCAGGCGGTTGAAGTACTCGAGAGCGTCGGAGGGCATTCTTTTCGCGGTTCGACCCTTAAGGGATGGGAAGGAGGAAAGCCACAGGGCGTCCTGGGAACGCCCCTTGAGATACGATTCGATCTGCAGGGTGACCTGGCGGACGGCCTGCAGCTGGCGTTCATTGAATTGCGAGAGGATTTTCCCCCTGCTGGTTTGATGGAGGTGAAAGGCGAGAAAGACGACGGCAAACAGGAAAACAAGCGTCAGTGCGATTGTGGCCAGGTTTTTTCTCATAATGCCGCCTTGGCTACCATGTCGGCAGGATGCGTGATTTTCTTTAATAATGTTTGGCCTGAACATGCCGTACAGCAGCGAAAAAACAGGTCTGGCGAGGGAAAATCGATTCCTTAACCGGCCGGCTCTTTTTTCCTGGGGCGGCGGTTGGCTTCCAGGATCTTCTTCCGGAGGCGCAGCGAGGCGGGGGTCACCTCGACCAGCTCGTCCTCGTTGATGAATTCGAGCGCGGCCTCCAGGGAAAGGGCCCTGGGGGGCACCAGGCGCAGCGCCTCGTCGGCGCCTGCGGCGCGGATGTTGGTGAGTTTTTTCTCCTTGGTCACGTTGATGTCCATGTCCACGGGGCGGGAATTCTCCCCCACGATCATTCCCTCGTAAACTTGGATCCCCTCGCCGATGAAAAAGACGCCCCGGGACTGCAGGTGGAAGATCGCGTAGGCCGTCGCCCGCCCGGTCCGGTCGGCCACCAGTGCGCCGTTTACACGCTCGGGAATCGGGCCCTGCCACGGCTCGTGCCCGTCGAAGAGGTGGTTCAGGAGCCCGGTGCCCCGCGTCTCCGTGAGAAACTCGGACCGGAAGCCGATGAGCCCGCGGGAAGGGATCCGGTACTCGAGGCGCACCCGCCCCTGCCCCGGGTTGATCATCTTCGTCATCTTCGCCTTCCTCGCGCCCAGGTTCTGCGTGACCGCGCCCAGGTAGGCCTCCGGGATGTCGACGAACAGCATTTCCGCCGGCTCCATGAGAACCCCGCCCGCGGTCTTCGTCACCACTTCGGGCTTGGATACAGAGATCTCGAACCCCTCGCGGCGCATCATCTCGATGAGGATCGCAAGCTGCAGCTCCCCGCGCCCCATCACGTTGAAGGAATCGGTGCCCGAGAAGTCGATCCTCAGGGCCACGTTCGCGAGGAGTTCCTTCTCCAGTCGGTCCCGAAGCTGGCGGGATGTGACGAACTTCCCCTCCCTCCCGGCGACGGGAGAGGTGTTGATCGAGAAGACCATCGAGACCGTCGGCTCGTCGACCGCGATCCGCGGCAGGGGGCGCGGGTTTTCCCGCTCGGAGAGGGTGTCCCCTATGGTTATGCTCTCCGCGCCGGCCACGGCCACTATGTCGCCCGCCACGGCTTCCCGGATTTCCAGCCGCGACAATCCCTCGTAGCCGTAGAGGACCGCCACTTTCACCTGCTCGACCGCGCCCTCCGGGCCGCAGATCGAGACCGTCTCTCCCGAGCGCAGGGTCCCGGAAAAGACCCGACCGACCGCCAGCCGGCCGACGTAGTCGCTGTAGTCCAGGTTCGTGACAAGGAACTGGAGAGGGGCGGTCGGATCCCCCGACGGTGGCGGGATGTGCGCGAGGATCCGGTCGAACATCGGGCGCAGGTCGCGCCCTTCCGGGCCGTCCTTCTCCCGTGAGGTCCCGGCGCGGGCGTTCGTCAGCAGGATCGGGAACTCGAGCTGCTCCTCCGTCGCGTCGAGGTCGATGAAGAGGTCGTAGACCTCGTTGATCACCTCGTCGATCCGCGCGTCCGGGCGGTCGATCTTGTTCACGACGAGGATGACCGGCAACGCCTCCTCCAGCGCCTTTTTAAGCACGAAGCGGGTCTGTGGGAGAGGCCCCTCGGAGGCGTCCACGAGAAGGAGCACCCCGTCGACCATCTTCAGGGTCCGCTCCACCTCCCCGCCGAAATCGGCGTGCCCCGGCGTGTCCACGATGTTGATCTTGACCCCGCGGTAGACCACGGCGGTGTTCTTCGCCATGATCGTGATCCCCTTCTCCCGCTCCAGGTCGATCGAGTCCATCACGCGATCGACGAGGGCCTGGTGCTCGCGGAAGATGCCGCTCTGACGGAGCATAGCGTCGACGAGCGTGGTTTTCCCGTGGTCCACGTGTGCGATGATCGCCACGTTGCGGATGTCTGCGGTTTGCATGCGAGGGGGGGGTAGCCGTCAGGCGAACGAGCGCCGGAACAGTTCCCGGATCGCCCGGCGGCCGTTCTCTTCCAGGAACCGCGTCCCGGTCCCGGTGAACCGGGGGTTGCCGATCCGCAAGGAGGCCGGGTCGGCGACCGTCGCCCACCTGTCGTCCGACCAGGTGAACCATCCGTCCCGTTCCTGGTCGAAGACGAAGATCGGCTTGTTGCACAGCTTGGCGAACTCGGCGCCCCAGCCGGTGCCGCCGCGCACGGAGCCGTCCTCGAGAATCTTCCCGATGACGTAGATCTCCCGCCCGGCGTTCACCTGGTACCAGATCGTCTGGAGCACCTTGCGGATGAACATGGCGTCCGTGTACGTGCGATTCATCAGTTTCGAGACGTAGGCAAGGCTCACGTCGCCCTTCGAAAGCTCCTCGCGTGAAAGCACCCTCACCCCCCGGGTGCGCGCGATACCGTGCCCGTCGAAGGTGAAATTTATTTCCTCGATCCCGTACGCTTCCGCCTGCGCGCCGAACTCGTATTCCGCCCCGTTCGCGCCGCCGCTGTACAGGACGCACTCCTCTTTCTTCAGCATCGTCGCCTCCTTCCCTGCTGCCATCACACTATAGCACGCGCCGGGGCTCACCCGTCGCGATACAGCCCGGCTACCAGGACCGGCTCCCCTCCTGCGGCAGTTCCGCCGGACCCTCCCGTTGCGTGCGCCCTCCGGGCACGGCGGAGTTTTTAAGAACGTCCCTGTTTTTAAGGCAGCAGGGCGGTGGTGAGCCAGGGGATGTACGTGATCGCCAGCACCCCGCCGAGCAGGATCAGCAGGAAGGGGAGGGTGGCCCGGACGACGTCAATGAACGGCCGGTCGAACCGGTAGGCGGAAAGGAAGAGGTTCATCCCCACCGGGGGCATAAGGAACCCGAGCTCCAGGTTCGCGAGGAATATGATCCCGAGATGCACGGGGTGGATGCCGTAGGCCGCCGCGAGAGGGGCTATGATCGGCACGACGACCACGATCGCCGAAAAAATGTGCATGAAGGCCCCGACGACGAGAAGGAACCCGTTCAGGACCAGGAGGAAGGTGAACCGCGAGTCGATCGTATTGCGGATCCACTCGAAGACCGCCTGCGGAACCTCGGCGTCGACCAGGTATCCCGTGAGCCCTGTCGCCGCCGCGAGGAGGATGAGGAACCCCCCCACGAGCCGCACGCACTCCGTACCCGCTTCCGGGAACCGCCCACGCAGGTCGATGTCGCGGTGGAGGAACACCCCCATGCAGAAGGAGTAGAGGACCGTCAACGCCGCCGCCTCGACGGTCGTCGCGAACCCTCCGAAGATCCCGAGGAGGACGATCACGGGAAGGAGGAGGTCCCACTTGGCATCCCACGCGGCCGCGCCAAGCTCGTCGAGGGAGAACGGCGTCCGCCGCGCGCCGGCCCGGACTCCCCCCCGGACGGCCCAGGCCGCCATGATCAGCGAGAGGAGGATTCCCGGAAGCACCCCCCCCAGGAACATCCTGTCCACGGCGATCCCCGCCACCACCGCGTACAGGATCACGGGGAGGCACGGCGGGAAGAGGAGCCCGAGCGACCCCGACGCCGTGAGGAGCCCCAGGGAAAACCTCTCCGGGTACCTCTCCGCGAGGAGGGCCGGCAGCAGGATCCCCCCCAGGGCCACGATGGTCACCCCGGAAGCGCCGGTGAAGGTCGTGAAGAACGTGCACACCAGCACCGTCACGACGGCGATCGCCCCGGGCATCCAGCCGACCAGCGCGCGGAAGAACCGGACGAGACGGCGGGAAACGTTCCCCACCGTGAGGAGGTACCCCGCGAAGGCGAACAGGGGGATCGTGGGAAGGGACGGCGAGGTGACGAGGCGGTAGATCTCGGCGGAGATCGACCCCAGGGGGACGTCGGCATGGCGGAAGAAGAGGACCGCCGCCCCCCCGATGCCCGCGAAAAGCGGGGCCCCGAGGACCAGCGCGGCGAGGAGAACGACGAGGGCGGCCGCGAACGGCGCGCTTCCGAGTATGAGATCCGATGAGACGAGCGCCGCGGCAGCGAAGGCGCCGGCCGCGACGGCCGCCCGGACCCCCCATTTCCCGGATGACCCTCGCACGATCCGCCACGCGACGAGTGCGAACCCCGCGGGGATCACAGCCTCGGCGAACCACACGGGGAGGAACGGTATCACGCGCTGCCCGTCGGCGAATTCCGCCCGGACAAGCTCGAGCCCCGACAAGGCAAGCAGCAGGGAGATCGCGGCCGAGACCGCCGCGACGACGGCGACGAGGACCCCCCGGGTCGGCTCCCGGAACCGGTCCGGCAACCGCCCGAGCGAGAGGAGACGGTCGTCCCGCGCGGCGATCGCCCCCCCCAGGAATCCGATCCACAGGGTCGCGTGCTGGACGAGGGCGTTCGAACCGGGAACCCCGGTCCGCCAGAGGCGGCGGCCGACGATCTCGAGGAGGGGAAGCGCGGCCATGCCGACGAGAAGGAATATCGAAACCGCGTTCTCGACACGGTCGACAAGTTCCGGCCGCTTCGCTCCCCCGGCGGAGGGGGGATCTTGGAGCCCCTCCACCGTCAGCGGGCTCCGGCCTTTCGGAGTCATCGACCTGTCGGTTGCCCGCGGCGCCCGGCGCGGAATTCGTCGCGGTACTTCCGCGCGGCGTCGAACATGTCCGCGGGGATGATCTTTCCGCGGATCCGCGGGTATACGTCCTCGACCGTCCTGCGCCACTCCGCCCGGACTTCCGGCGGGACACGGCTGACCTTGAGCCCGTTCTTCACCATGACCCTGACCGCCTCGTCGTTGAGCCTGCGGATCTCGCCGCGCAGGTTCCTGCCCGCGTCCCTGGCCGCCTCCAGGATCTTCGGCCTCAGCTCCTCCGGGATCCCGAGCCACGCTTTCCTGTCGATGACCGTCGCTCCCGTGAGCGGCACCCACCGGAGGTCCGACATGTGCGGGGCGAGACCGAACCACTGAAAGGCCAGGGCGGCAAGGGGGGTGGTGTCGAAGGCGTCGATCAACCCGGTCTGGAGCCCGGGAAGAATGTCGATCGCGGAGAGGGGGACGGGGTTGAACCCCGTCTCCTTGTAGAGCTGGATCAGATTCGTGTCGCCCGCCCAGACGAAGAGTTTCATCGCCTTGACATCGGAAGGCCGCGTGAAAGGACGTTTCGCGAAGAAGTGGACCCAGCCCGCGTCTCCCCAGTTGAGGACGATCATCCCCTTCTCCTCGAGCTTGCGTTCAAGTACGGGCGAGAGCCTGTCGCGGACGTAGTCGAACTCCTCGTCGGATTCGTACATCATCGGGACATGCAGGGCGTAGAACGATTTGTCCAGGTACGAGAGCCCGATCCCGGTGAGGGCCGCCGCCTGGAGCTGCCCCACCCGCATCTTCCGGATCACCGCATCCTCGTCGCCGGACACGCCGCCGGAATAGATGCGCAGGGTAACGGCCCCGCCGGTGGCCTTACTCCACGCTTCGCCCATGTCCTGGAGGACCTTGTGCCAGGACGACCCTTCCGGTGCGAGGGTCGCCATCTTGATGACGATCGGCCGCGCGTTTGCGGAAGAAACGGCGAGCGAGAGGAAAAGGCAAAGGAAAACCGCGGAGGCGGCCGCGCGCCTATTCCACGAACAGCTCATCCACCCTCCCCTTCAGCCACCGCGCCTTGCGCTGCGCGACGAGGTTGGCCAGCCGGTACCCGGAAGCTTCCACTCGCGCGTCGAAAGCGAGGGCCCTGTCCAGGAGTTCCAGGAACTCCTTACGGTCCTGCCGACGGACCGAGACGTTTTCCGCGAAGGTCACCAGGGGCGAGATCTTCCTGCCCCGTGAAAGCTCCATCGCCCGATCGAAGTGGCGGCGGGCCCGGGATGCGGACCCCCCCATGGCCTCGGGGCGGCCGCCCTCGAAGGCGATGAAATACTCGTGGACGGCGCCGTCGTCGTAATCTTCCCGGAGTTCCAGCGCCCGCCGCATCAGGGCCTCGCACCGGGGGAGATCCGCCAGCATTCCGGGATCGTCCTGCGACAGCGATACGGCAAGACTCCAGGATACCCCGGCCCAGAAGAGGAGCGGCACGTCTTCCCTCTCCGCGAGCCGTGCGCCCCCGGAAGGATTCGCGGCGAACTCCTCGCGGAACCCTGCGCGGCTCGCGGAAAGCCCCCGTAGACCATACTCCCTGGCGCGCAGAAAGAGGCGCCGCGCCCGCTCCCTCCCCGCCCGCGAAACCGCGGGATCGGCCGCCTCGACGGCGTCCTGAAGGACGAAGGCCGCGGCGTACCGTGTGAAGCCGCCGGAAAGGGAGATCAGCAGCCCCCGGTGGTACGGCTGTTCGGAGAGGAGCGACTCCATCGCTTTAAGTGCGAAGGGCATGGAGTCGCGGACAAGGTCGGGGTCGTCGTCTGTCGCGAACCCCTCTCCCCCCGACGAGACCGCGTCGGACACCCTGTGAAGCACGTACGTCCTCGGAGAGCATCCGGAGCCGATTACCGCGGCGAGGAGAAGCGCCGCCACGAAAGAGAGACAGCGCATCCCGGGGCTAATCCGGTTTCCCGGCGGTTTCGATCCCGCCCTTATTCCCCAGCACATCTTCGATCTTCCGCCCGAGTTCGCTGCGCCGGAACGGTTTCTGCAAAAACCCCCCGAACCCGCCGGCGACGATTTCCCGGACTCTCCCGCTCTCGTCGTACCCGCTGGCCAGGATCGCCCGCACCCCGGGAGAGATCCGCCGCATCTCCGCGAAGACCCGGTCTCCGGTCATCCGGGGCATCATAAGGTCCAGCAGAACGAGATCGATCTCCGGCAAGCGCTCACGGAACCGCTCCACCGCCTCGACCCCGTCGCGGGCCTCGATCACTCCGTACCCGAACGACTGCAGCATGGCGCACACGACTTCCCGGACGTCGTCCTCGTCGTCGGCCACCAGGATCATGCCCGCGCCCCGGGGAAAGCGCCCCCCGTTGCTTTCCTCCGCCTCCGGGACCCCCGAAGCGGCGGGGAACGTGATCCTGAAGGTGGTCCCCTTCCCCGGCTCGGACCGGACGAGGATCTCTCCGTCGTGGCTTTCCACGATTCCCCGGACGGCGGCCAGCCCCATCCCGCGCCCGATGAACTTCGTGGAGAAGAACGGCTCGAAGATCCGGTCGAGAGTGTCCGCGTCCATGCCGCATCCCGTGTCGGAGATCTCCAGCACGGCGCGCGGGCCTGAGACCGGATTGCCCGAGCGCACCTGTCGTCCCGTTCCATTCCCTGCGGTCCCTGCGTCTTCCCCGGGGCAGGCCGCGGGATCCGCCTCCCGCCGCGTACAGACCGAGAGAACGCCGCCTTCGGGCATCGCCTCCCCGGCGTTGAGGCACAGGCTCATCACGACCTGCTTGAGCTGGACAATATCCGCAAGCAACGGGGGGACCCCGTCGTCCAGGTCGAGGCGAAACTCCACGGACGCGGGAAGCGCCGCCTTCAGCATGGGCACGTCCTCCCGGACCGCGTGATTCAGCAACACGACCTTGGGGGCGTGCTTCCCCTTCCGCGCGTACGCCAGGAGCTGGCGGGTCAATTCCACCGCGCGCGCGCCGCTCCGCTCGATCATCGAGAGGTAGTTCTGGGCCTCCGGGTTGCCGGCAAGCAGCAGCGCAAGCATCTCCACCGCCCCGTTGATCCCCAGCAGCAGGTTGTTGAACTCGTGGGCCACGCCGCCGGCCAGCAGGCCGATGGTCTCCAGCTTCTGGCTCTCGAACAGGCGGTTCTCCACCTTCTTCCGCTCGGTGACGTCGCGCGTCACCCTCAGTACCTGGCGGACCGCCCCGCGCCCGTCGACGACCGGCGACGAAACCGTTTCGACCTCCATGAAGACCCCCTCCTTCCTCCGGAGCCGGTGAAGGAGGGTGAGGACCGGGACTCTCCCTGATACCAGGAGCCGGTTCCCCTCATCGAACCTGCCCTGGTCATCCGGGTGGAGAAATGCGGAAACCGCCACTCCCATCATCTCCTCAGGGCGATAGCCGAGCATCCGGCGCGCCGCGGGGCTGGCGTAAAGGTACCTGCCGGCCATGTCGTGCAAGGAAATGAAGTCGGGGGCGTTGTCGGCAAGGAACCGGTAGCGGGTCTCCGATTCCCGCAGCCGCTCCTCCATCCTGCGGCGCTCCAGGGCGGCGGAAAGGATCGGGGCGACGACCTCCGCCGCCAATTGGGTATCGACGCCGCGCCATCCCCTGGGTCCGCTGTACATTTGAAGGGAGAGGAGCCCGATAAGCCGGGTGCCGAACTTCAGGGGGAACAGCAGGGCCGCCCGGACGGAGAAGGGCGCGAAAAGGGGGAGTAAAGGATGGTCCGGCGGCAGGGTTTCGAGATCGTCGGCCGCCATGGGGCCCTCCGACCGGAGACGCTCCAGCACCGGTTCCAGGCGGGAACCGGGTCGAAAAGCGGGCGAGAGGTCCGGCCATTCGCCGGGAAGGAAGCCGTGCCAAACCTGCCCCGGCTCCGCTTCCTCGTGGAGCGACACGAGGTGGCACCCTTCCGCGCCGCATAGGACCAGCATTTCCCGGCATACCTCCCCCAGGAGTTCGTCCATCCCCAGACCGAGAGCGCAGATCCTGGCGATCCGGGACACGGCGAGAGCCGGAACCTCGCCGGGCGACAAGTCGTTCTTTTCCCGGTTTTTAACCGGAAATGGAATCGGTTCTCCCAAGCCCCTGCCCCTTGAACATAAACAACCCGACCTTCATTTATAAGAGGGATGACCGAGAAATGTCAATAAAACGGTGCGCGCGCCGTCTCCAGCGCGTAATGCGCCGCGCCCAGCAGCGGCGCCTTGTCGTCGAGTATCACCTTGACCGGCACTCTCGACAGGAAATCCCGGAAACGCCCTTTCGCAAGGAACGCCTCGAGGAACGTCCCTTCCGAGAGGACAGGCAGGATCGCCGGCGCGATCCCCCCGCCCAGGATTACCCCCCCGGTGGCGAAGAACGCCAGCGCCAGGTCGCCCGCCGCCGCCCCGTAAAGGGAGGCGAAAATCCGAAGCGCCTCGCGTGACGCCGGGGAACGGCCCGCCTGTCCCTCCTCGGCGATGACGCGCGGCGGGTCCTCCCGGGAGAGGCGCTCATCCACCCCCGGCTCTTGCGGAAACTTCTCCGTTTCCCGTAAAAAGCGGTAGATCTCGAAAAGACCGGGCCCCGAGACCAGGCGCTCGACGCTCACCCGCCCGTGCCA
>JAKALO010000082.1 GCA_021824125.1 Deltaproteobacteria bacterium
TTCATTCACGGGCGCTCCCGCTTCCCTGGACGGAAGGATTGAACGCAGCGGACCTGGAAAGATCGGTTCGAATGGCATACCGCAGCTTCTATCTCCATCCCGCCGTGTGGCCGGGACTCCTCGCGGGCGCCCTTTCCCCGTCTTCCCTGATGTGGAAAATCCGCGCCGGCGCACAAGCGGCGGTATTTTCGCTGTCCCGCCCCGGAAAACGGGCCGACGCCACCTGACGCGCATCGCGAACCTTGCCCGATTTTCGCATCGACAGAAGGCAGGGCAACGGGAACCACATTTTCAATTCGCGGGGACTGGAGGAAATTTCTTTTCGAGAATCCGGGCCCTCTCGCGCATGTCTGACGGAACCGAAAGCCCGAGAGCCTCTGCCAGGTCTTTCCGGGCGCCTTCAGGATCCCGACCCACTCGTTCCTCGACACGTTCTATAAGAAGTTTGAACAATTGGATATTCAATAATCTGTTCGCTTTTTCCTGAAGGAGGCCCGCCCTGAGCAGCATTTCCGTTACATCAGGACGTTCTTTTGACAGGAAATATTCCCCGAATTCGGAGTACCCACGTATAAATCTTCTGTCGGTCTTTACAGCCCGGTTCAAATACCTGATCCCGATAGGTATGTCCCGATCCCAAAAAGCCAATCGTGCCAACTGAAACTCGATGGAGCCGTCTTTCGGGAAGTGGGGACGGGATTCCTCGAGCAAGGCGGCCGCTTCCTCGAATTGGCCGAACTCGGCAAGAAACTCCGCCTGCTTCCGAACCTTCCACCGGAGGGGCAACTCCTCCCGGAACATCTCCGGGTGTTGCCAGAGGTCCTTCCATAACTCTCCCAAATAAGTCCATTGGAGGGGAAAGGAAGGGTCCGCCAATGGCTGCATGACCAACAGCGGAGCCCCGGCATTCTTCTTCGCGCTCAAGGTCCGATATAATTTCATGGAAAGTTCGATCACCCCGCCACGCACCTCGTTTTCATAGAGTGGGAGGAAAAATCCCGTATCGAGGATTACGACAGCCGGATCGATGGCGCTCGTCAATTGAGGCAGGGTGGACACGGAAATATCCGCCCTCCCGATTCGCGCAGTGATTACTCCATCCCGAAAAGAGGATGAATCCGCCGGAGAAGGAAGGGCCTTCTTCCAACCATCCCATTGCGTTTCCACGAGCGGATCCTGCCCGGGCGTCAAATGGATCAACCGAACCGAAAACGGAGCCTTCGCAAACATGGGGTAGTAATCGAGCCCTGGAGCGATCAATAGAACCTTTCGTCCTTCATCGAGGAGTGGAACGGCTTTACCGGCGAGTTCTCTCAATCCGGCGGCATCATCCGCGGGAAAAACGGCGGCGGCGCCCCCCTCTGCTTTACACAGCGTGGGTATGGAGAGTGCGACGCCCATTATGGCAAGGAATAACGAACAAACCTGGTTCATATTCACATTCTATTATTTTATCGCGATATTGGGTATATCCAAGATCCACCGCCTGTTCCCGCATAATGGAGGCCGCAAAAGTTTCTGGTGTTTTTCCGGGGAGACCGGAATCGGTGAAAAAGTTAGACCGGAGGCTTCTCCCGGATTATATTGGATCTTGGAATTGCCGGATTGCAGGAGGTAGAGCGTGATGAATCCCATTGTCCCCCGATCCCGATTTCTGCCGACCTTGGCCTCCCTGTTGGCGTTCCTGTTCCTTTGGGGTGGTTGCGGCCATTCAGTAGAATCCGCAGCGCCTGCGGTTCCCATCATCCGCATGGTTAGCCTTGCGGACAATGGTGTCCAGGCGAATGGCGACTCGGACACGCCGGCAATCAATGCGGAGGGGAATATCGTCGTCTTTACCTCGCTTGCAACAAACCTGACCCTGACGGACACCGGAGGAACCCAGCAGGTATTCCTTCGGGATGTCAAGGCCGGGAGGACGTTCATGGTATCCGAGGGAGTTGGAGGAATCCCCCCCGATGGGGAATCCGGGATGCCCTCGATTGACAATTCGGGCCGATTCGTGGCCTTCGAATCGGTCGCTTCCAATCTCGTCGCAGGGGAATCCCTGCCAGACATCGTGAAAAATATCTACGTGAGGGATGTGTCGACGGGTACGACCCGGAGAATCAGCACCAGCACAGACAACGGATTCGCTGACGGCAATAGCGAAAGCCCGTCCATCTCGGGGAACGGAAATCTCGTTGTATTTGCCTCCACAGCGGATAACCTGGTCCTTCCAGCAAGAGGAATAGAGCGAAAAAAAGAGGTTTATGTCGGGAATCTCCAGAGCGGAACGACACGGAGAATCACCGGCGCACCCGACAACGTGACCCCGCCGAACGGGGACTCATCGAACCCGGTGATCTCCCGGGACGGTCGGTACGTTGCCTTTTTGTCCTACGCGAGCAACCTCGTAACAAACGATTCGAATGGTGTGGGAGATGTCTTCCTCATGGACCTGTCCATTGGAGTGACCACATTGGTCTCTCTGGACAACGCAGGACGCCAGATCCATGCCGCCACCCCCTCGGTGAATCGCCCGCTTGCCCTCTCAGCCAGCCCCGACGGTCGCCATGTGTTTGTCGCTTTCGTATCCATCGATAATTCCATCGTCCCTGACGATAACAACAGTGTACGGGATGTCTTTCTCAGAGTGATCGACACGGTTACAGGCTTGGCGACAACGGAACTGGTATCGGTGTCGGCGTCCGGGAGCGGAACGGGTAACGGGTATTCCGATCGTCCGTCGATCAGCGACGATGGCCGGTTCGTGGTCTTCCGCTCCGAGTCCTACGACCTCACCAACCCGCCGGGTAGCGCGAACAAGGCCGAAATTTTCGTCCGGGATCGGGATCTGGGGGTGACACGGAAGGTTAGCGCCGGGTTAAACGGACAAGACGCAGCTCTTGCGGGTCCAAGTAGCGTGAGCGCAAACGGGGCAGTGATCGCCTTCGAATCGGCCGCGGGCAATCTCGTCGCCGGGGACATCAATGGGTTCCAGGATATCTTTATCGCAACGTTTCCGTGAAACCGACCGAGGTTCAGGCAAAACGAAGGAATAGAAGCCAAAGCAGGAAGGTGACAACCGCCACCCACCCCATCCGGACCCTGCGCCTCCCCGACGCCCCCGTGATCGCAGCCAAGGTGCTGGCCACCCATAGGACAAAGGATCCCACAGCAAGGTGGGCGGCCCAACCCCGTACAGGCCTGTAGAGGAAAAAACGTTCCGGGGCGATGGCAACCCCCATATGGCGGGCAAGTTCGGGGATTCTCCCGGAGATGTACCCCCCCTCTCCCGAATAGTATGACCAATATCCTGAAGTGGCGCCGACTATCCCCTGGATGGAGAAACAAACCCGGAGAGCTTCGGCAAATCGCCCTTCATCCTCCAACCGCCGCTCCATCCCGACGAGTAAGCGCATCGCCTCGACGGCGTATGGGTTGAATGGAGCCGGTCGTGAGGCAGCGCTCTCCCACTCAAGGCGGACCGTTTCCCAATCCCCTCTTCGTCCCGCATCCTTCCCGGCGTCGAGATGAACCCAGGAAAAATGAACACACCAAGCATCAAGGACGAAGAGAAGCGCCAATAGGGTCGCGACGAACATCAAGAGTCGGACCGCAACACGGTGATCGGGAGTATGTCTCGTTATCTGGCTCATTGAAACAAAGGTATTATATCTCCATGCGGGGTAGGCGGTGAACATGTTGTCGAACACGTCTCGGAACCCGAGGGCATGGGGGCCATTATTGCCCTTCGGGGTCTTCCTTGTATTCTCTGCCATTGCGATCTACCATTCGGCCCCCCACCTCACCGGGGGGGATTGCGGGGAGTACGTTACGGCCGGAGCCTACCTTGGGAACACCCATCCGCCTGGCAACCCGGTCCACCACATGGCGTCCTATCTTTTCCAACAAATCCCGTTCGGGGACGCATACGGGCGATCCGTCCTGCTTTCGGCCCTTTCCGCCGCTGGAGCAGTGGCCGTCCTGTTCCTTGTTTCCTCGGCCATGGGCGTTCCGGTACCGATCTCCATCGGCATTTCTTTTCTGTTCGGCTTTTCGAAGCCGGTGATGCACAACGCACTTGTAACGGAGGTGTATACACTTCTCACCCTCTTCCTGGCACTGTACAGCCTGTATTTCCTTTCCCCTCTCCCCGATGGGGATGCGGATGGGAGACGCAGAAACCTCGCGCTGGCGTTCCTTTCGGGGGTGGGCATGGGGGTTCACTACCTTTCCATTTTCTATACCCTCCCTTTACTGTTTGCTGGACTATGGAGGCAACGGAGGGAAACTTCCCTCCTCGCACGAGGAGCTCTCCTCTTCCTTGTTGGATTTCTGGTCATGCTATACCTGCCTGCGAGGGCGTTGGCTCACCCTCCGGCCAATTACGGCGACCCTTCCACACCGGTATCCTTCCTTAGATCTGTGGGTTGGAGTGTCTATAGTTCCCGTCCGGTGAAAGGCCGTAACGCCCTCCTCCTGCTCCGACAGTTCGGCTGGACGGGCATTGCCCTGCTGTCCACCCTCTCCGCCGCCATCCTCCCGCTAACCGCGCTCGGACTCGTCGCGGGGGGAGCTCGCGCCAGACAGGCGACCCCTCTTCTCTCTTCAGCCGGGATGTTCTTCGTAGCGAATGTTCTCCTCCAGAATTATCCTTCCCGCATCATGACGGAATCGGACGCTTGGCGATTTCTCGCCCCTGCCGCCATTCCACTTCACCTGTACGCCGGAATCGGGATGACGGTCCTGTTTGAAAAGTTCGCGAGCAGCGAAAAAACGCCGGGAATGTCACACCGCCGGACCGCCGTCGCCGTGCTTTGTCTTTTCGGAATTCTTGTGGCGGTAACAGGCTGGAGGTCTACGAAGGATAACAGCCGAAACCGGGACTTCGTGGTCCGCGACTACTTCCGGGAAATTTTTCTATCCCTGCCGTTAAACGCTTCCGTGATTCTCGACAAGGATACGGAAGTTTTTTCGGGACTGGCCACCCACTTCGTCGAACGGCTTCGGACGGACCTCTACCTCGTTGACCGAACCCAGAGTCATCTGGCGAACATCTACGGAGATGGAGACCTCTCCCAGAGGCGCCTGGAGTTCTTCAAGGCCCAGAAGGAGAAAATTTTCCTGGACCAATACCCCGACGCGGTCGCGTTCGTCACCCTCCCGGAATGGGCCATCCGGGAAAAGCGGTGGCGAAGATACGGCTTTGCCTTTTTAACCAAGCAGGCAGCAAAGCCCCTTTACGATTTTCCGAAGGCAAACCCCGTCCGTTTCGGGAAGAATGCAGCGACCGCCTACGACCTTAAAACCCGCGGGATACTCAAAGACATTCTACTGGCTAATTTGGCACGCTCCCCCCTCACGGTAGCAGAGTTCCTCACCGCGTCTCTCAGGATTGAAAGGATCGCGTGGGACGACCCGTCTTTCTACATTGAATACGGAATCAGGATGACCGGGCAAGAAATGCTGTCCGAGGCAGAGAGCGCTTTTCGGCGCGCATTGACGATTTACCCCCCCTCTCCGGAGGGAAAACTGCAACTCGCCATTCTGATGGCCCGCACAAGGCGCCTTTCCGAAGCCGCGCTACTGCTGGCCGATCCGGAGGTGCAGGAATACCCCGAAGCACAGTTCTACCTCGGCAACTACTACAATCACATCGGGCTTTTCAAGGAAGCCGTCGCCCGATACGAGGAGGCAGCCCGTCTCGGGTACAGGACCGCCACGCTATGGAACAATATGGCGGTCGCTCTTATCCGAACAGACCAACGGGAAAAGGCACGTCAGTACTTCCTGGAAGCTCTTCGAGTGGATCCTTCCTACCAAGGCGCCCGCGATAACCTCCATCGCCTGGAGTCCGAAAAGAACTCCATACCTTGACCGATCCGTAGTCTCATCGAGTTGCAGGAGCAAGAATCGCCAGCGTCTGCCCGATTTCCGCCCGGTCCCAGTATTCGACGAAGATCTCCTCCACCCGGAGGTCGTACGGCGCTACCAGCGTCTGCACCTGTCGGCTTCGGCCCACCGTGTACTCCATGACCGGCTCGCCCCTGACCGCCGTGTCTCCCTTCTTCTTCAACCACTTCTCCACCCGGATCTCGTCGCCGTCGGCCGAATAAGGTGCGAACAATACGTTCCGGGCGCGGGCGAGTTCCGCATCCGTGGGCGCCTTCGACCGCACCGTCGCCACGATCGTCGCCACCCCCGGCGTCGTCCCCGCCGTGTACCGGTTCGAGGCGTCGCCGAACCGGTCCGTCAACCGGTCGGGATACTCCAGCCGTCCACCGCCACGGGCGATCCGGTACTCCACCTTCGTGTCGGCATTCGGGTTGTCGTTGATGTCGGTCACCTTGACGCCGATGTCGGTACGGCTGTTCCCGTCGGCAGGGAGCGTGGCGGGACGGGCCTTCAGAATGACCTTCGCAGGGGCGTCCGAGAGCAGCGTGATGCTCACGTTCCCCGAGGCGTTGCGCAGCGTCGCCGTCGCCGTCACCACCACGATCCCGATCTTCTTCCCCGCCGTGTACTCCGCCGTCGCGGTTCCGGAGGAATCGGTCGTCCCCGCGATCGTCCGCAGCGTCCCGTTGGCGCTCGACAGCGTGAACGCCACCGGGTCGCCTGCCACCGGGGCGGCGTTCGGGTCGAGAAGGGTCGCGCGGATCACGGACCGGCTCCGTCCGTCGGCCGTCAGTTCCGTGCGGGACGCATCCATTTTGAGGAGGTACTGCATCCCGCGCCTCGCCGCCGCACGGTTGACCGGGGGCGTCAGCGCGATGTCGATCAACGCCTCCTTGAATGCGGTCACGTAGTCCACCGTCACCCCGCCGCTGTCCAGATCCTTCGCCGACAGGATCACCGTCTTCGCCGCGAATCCTGCCGTGTAATCGAACTCGACCTCGCCCCAAGAGTCGGTCTCGCCCCGCCAGCGGGTTTCAACCGTGGCCCCCACGTCCTTCCCGAAGTCCCCGGCGCCCACGGTTCCCGTGTACTCGTTCGTCGTCGCCAGCGTCAGCTTCATGTGACGCCCCTTTACCGGGTTTCCGTTGGCGTCCTTTGCGATCAGTTTGATCCGTGCCTTCGAGGACGAATCGGCCGGCAGATCCTTCTTGTCGATCGAGAACACCACCACCGGCTTCGTGTCGATCGTCCACTTCGACGCGCTCGTGACCGGATCGGCGGCGACGTTGTCCGCAGAAGCGAAGTGCCCAACCACTTGCCCATTCTCATAGCCGTCTCCCGGGCGGATCGTGTAACTCCCCCGGTAGGTTCCAGGGGAAACCGCCGGCGCCCCCGACGCCCCTTCCCTCGGAAGAATCTCCACCATCGGGATCCCTCGGACGTTCCCCAAGTCGAACGCCGCCCCGCCACCCGGTGTGGCGTGCAATTCGACATTCACCTGGTCCCCGGAAACCAACTTCCCGGAGATCCCCGCCACCCGGAAGGTGTCGTCGATCACGTCCTTGATGACAGGCCGACCAATCGATGGAGCAACGGGCTGATCTTGGAGAACAAACCTGTAGATAATTGCGCTCGTCAGGGGATTATACCCGTTCGGATAATAGGCACCCTCAAGGGATGAAATACCCAGTCGTACCCTGTCCACTCCCCCAAGGATGCGAGCGGGGGCCGCGGACCGAGGCGCCGGTTTGCCGTTATCGAGGTAATACCCCCTCGCCGGCACCCCATCGATGTATACGGCGTTCTTCCCGGCCCCCCATGTGAAGGTCAACCGTACGTTCTGCCCGATTGGAATCTCCCGTCCCAAGGCGATCCGGGTCCCCCACAGATCCCCATCATACCCATCGCCCCAGACCGTTAGCACCGCCCCGTTATCGATCCACGGCATATGGTGCGGACGTTGCCAGTAGACATAGACGGACAGGGGGGAGTGGTTATCCGGTCGAAGAAACTCGAAAAGAGTCTCTGACGTCGCCGGTTCACCCGGTGCATCCCTACGGATCAGCATCTCGATGGTCCCGGACGCGGGGGAAAAGGAAGGCACCCCTGCAAGCGGATAAACCACGTAGTCGCTTCCCCGATATCCGGATTGGTGCGGGTACTGGCCCGGTACGGTTCCGCTTTTCCAACCCCGGATGCCGTTATCCAGTATGCCCCCGCCTCCCTGGATGACCTTCCCACTCGTCCCATCCCTCCCGGGCTCATCGTCCAGCAGGACCGCTCCATTTGCGGTTCCCGACCAAGGAATTAGGAAGAGCGCGAGAATAGTGACCAAGCGACACCACCGGGGGAAGGAATCTCTCATCCGTAGTCTCTCCGTGTTCCATTCGTTCTTCCTTTTCATGAATACGAACTCCATTGGATTCGGTTACCGGCGAATCACCAGCCGGTCACAGCATTCCATCCGCCGCCGGTTACAGCGGAGGGTGCCTGTCCCATCGTGCCGGTGTTGGTGGCCGCCGTGTTGTGGCAGTGCATCGGGCGACCCCCGTTCCGGGTTGTGGCGTTGTTGGCGGCGGAGGTATAGTGCCAAGGCTCTGTCCCGCTCGAGCCTCCCGTCGGATCACCCCAACCCGTCCGGTTACCAAAGGTCCATGTTCCCGAGTAGCGGTGCTTCGGATAGTTCGTGTACTGTTGCCCGGCCGTACCCTGCTGGTACCCCACGTCCAGACAGTTGGTCGCCATCAACCGCTTCAGCCGCGAGGCATGGGGAGTATGGCATTTGGAACAGCTGAATTCGTGATACTTGACCTTGGTCCCCGCGGTCTTCTGCGACCCCGGAGCGTAGGCCCACCCGTTCCCGGCGCTGCTGTTCGGGTAGTTGATGCTGTTCAGCAGGGAGGCGTTCGTCCGGGTGCCGCTATTGACGACCGGCCCTTCCATGGCGTGCATGTGCTGGTTCTCGAGCACCGAAAGGATATCATTCTGAACGGTGGCGCCTTTCACCGCACCATGGCCGCTCCACTCGGTGACCAGCCGGGTGAGCAGCGTCGCCCCATCCTGTGTGGCCGAGTCGGCATGGCACTTCGCGCATAGGCCGCCGAACTGGTCCGGCGTCTCGAGCAGGCGGTTGCGGTTGTACACGGACACCCACATCACGTTGGCGGTGGTCCGGTAGAAGTTCCCGGGCCACTTCCCCGCCTCGTTGTGGTTGTCTGGGCTTGATGCGGTGGGAGCGGCGGAGTTGGTCCCGTCCACTCCGAAGGTATCATCGTCGATGAAGTACCCGTCATGGCCGGTACCGGTGATCTGGGTCCCCGTATACCCGGTCTTCGACGCCAGATATCCGTTCCCGACGGTCGCCGGATTGGTGTAAGTCTTGACCGGTTCCGACCGGCACCCGGCCTGTATCCCGCTCGAACTGAAGGCGGTCGGGGCGATCCAGGCGGCTCCCGTGGTGTTCGGGGTGTTGCAGACACGGTCCTCCTTGTACGGTGACGTCATCCATTGTCCCTTCAAGGCAAAGGCGTAGTACTGACCATCGATCGGGTTCCCGTGCGGGTCGTGACACGATACGCACTGCAGGTTCGTCCGTGTCCCCGAGGGGGTCCCGCTGGCCCAAGTGGCCCCCATCCCGGTCTTGTTCGGGTAGTAGTGAGACGATTGGAACGCTCCGGACTTATAGGCAAAGGGAGCCGCCGGACGGGTCCAGGTACCCTGCCAGTGGGTTATGGCATTGCTGGCGGTCACGTCTTCCGCATTCGAGTCGCCGCGGAAATCGTTTACCCCCACGCTGTCGTGGCAATTCCAGCAGAAGTTATCGAGGATCGAAGCCGTCGCCGTCGCTTGAGGAGTCCCTTCATTCGCATAGTCGCGGCCAACGCCGGTCAGTTTGGAAGGATTCCCGCCGATGCGGCGTCCGCCCGATGATGTAGTCCAGCCGGAGTTGCCGTCCGCCGTTTTCGATATCCCGTATGCCGTCGGCGTCAGGTAGTTCGATCCATGGGATGGGTGACAGTTGAGGCACCCGACCGGATTCGTGTCGGTGAACGCAACCTGCGCCTCGGTCCCTTTCATCACGTTCAAGGTCGGCTTCCCGTGGGGAGATTGGGCCTTCTGGACCACGGGGGTAGTGTTGTATACCGTACCAGTCGACGACGCACTGGGGGCGATATCGGCCGTAGGAGCATAGTTGTGCGAGTTGTATGTCATGGTGGAAGTGTATTGCCCCACATTCGCACGCGTCGTCGGCAGGACGCCGCCGATGGAAGGGCCGCCATCTGCGTCGTGACAGGAGAGGCAATGCGTGTTTGCGGAAGAGAGATTGGCG
Source organism: Deltaproteobacteria bacterium (assembly GCA_021824125.1). GTDB lineage: Bacteria > Desulfobacterota > Deferrimicrobia > Deferrimicrobiales > Deferrimicrobiaceae > JAKALO01. Next base: position 10,211 of record JAKALO010000082.1, read on the forward strand.
GAACTGTAGGTCGCCGTTCCGTATGTAGCGTTGTCCGCGTTCCACACCTTCAGCACGACCGCGCCGTCCTGTGAGAGTTCCTGATGGCATTTCTCGCAGTCCGCGCTGACGATGTTTGCCCACGTGTTCCCGTGGGTGCTCGTCGAGTTGTAGTCGTCGCCCGAAGTGGCCGGGTAGATGTCCCGGCGCGCATTTTGCGGATCGACGTGGCACCCCTTGCAGTTCGCCCCCGCCGCGTGGCCCTGCCCCTTGAAGCCGGTGGTGTGGCTGTGGCACGTCGTGCACCGGCCGGTGCGTGTCGCGTGCGTCCCTGTGTTGTCCGAACCGGCGTTGTTGTACGGCGTGGTCTGGTTGTGGCACACCTCGCAGATGCCGTTGCCCGCCCCGGGGACCGCGTAACTGGTCGCCGCGAACCCGGTAAGGCTCGTGAACGTGATCACTGACAGCACGTTGTCCTTCGGGGTGCCGTAGCTGTCGCTCCCCGCGTTCGTGTCCGTCGCGTTCGCCGGGTTGTTGATCGCGGACCGGATGAGATAGTAGTTCCCGTCCCCGTGCGGGTCGTGGCAATCGACGCACTTGTAATCGTAGT
>JAKALO010000083.1 GCA_021824125.1 Deltaproteobacteria bacterium
CCGAGGCGAAGCTGCGCAGGGCCGAGTCGCCGCGCTCCAGTTCGTACATCAACAGGCCGTACGCGACGTTGTTGAGCCCGGCGCAGCCGTATTTCTCCGGCAGGTTGGCGCCGTAGAAACCCAGGTCGGCCATTTTCCCGACCAGGTGGCTCGGGAAGGTTTCGTCCTGGGCGTGACCGTCGATGATCGGCAGCACCTCGTCGTTTACGAATTTCCGCGCGGTCGCCCGCACGAGCTTTTCCTCGTCGGAAAGAAGCCCCTGAAAACCCATGTAATCCGTCAATTCCGTGGTCGTGCCCATGAATGTCTCCTGTCGGGCCTGGATACGTCGGGCCGAGGTTTTTTCCGTTCAGGACGCTTTCGGGAAATTGCCGAGGACCTGCAATTTCCCGTGCCGGAACGCTCCCCATAACGCGGCGCCTATGGCGCCGGCGAACAGGGAGTCCGGGTGCGACGCGACCTGCGCGACCATTTCCTGCTTTTCCATGCCGTCCTGCATGGCCTTGACCAGGCCGGCGTCGAGCGCCAGCCCGCCGGTCATCATGACCAGGCCTTCCCTGACGTCGATGGACTTGAGCAGCTTGATCAGCCGTTCGGCCATCGATTCGTGGATGCCGCGCAGGATGTCGCTGGGCGGAATCGAGCGCGAAACCATGTTGATGACGTCGGTCTCCGCGAGCACGGCGCAGATGCTGCTGACCTTTTCCGGGTTCGTGGATTTTTTCGAGAGCGCCCCGATCTCGTCCTGGGCGATGCCCAGGTAGCGGGAGATGTTCTCGAGGAACTGGCCGGACCCCGACGCGCACTGGCCGGTCATGCGATAGTTCAGCACCTTGCCCTTTCCATCTATGCGGATGGCGCGGCCGTGCAGGGCGCCGACGTCGAGCACCGCGCGGGCCTCCGGGTTGAGGTAGAGGGCCCCGCGGGCGTGGGTGGTCATTGAATAGAAGTGCCCGGTGGCACCCTGGTAGCTCTCACCCTCGCCGGTAGTGGCGATGTAGTCGACGTCATCCCGCGAGAGACCGGCCTCCTCCAGGACGAACGCGATGGACTCGTCTACGAGCGTGAAGGAGTCCCGCTGCCGGATTCGGGCGTCCCAACGGGCGAGCCACTCCGGTTTTCCCCCTTCCACCCGGAAGAGAGCGGTCTTGACGACCCCGGAGCCGACGTCGATGCCGATTGATACGGTCATGCTCCCTCCTGTCGGGCGACCGCGCTGTGGGCGAAGCTCGCACCGCCCAGCGCGCCGGTATAAATCGAATCGGCGCCGATATTGATGGTTACATCGCCGTAGTTCTCGCGGACGAGCTGGCGGAGCTCCTGGACGGCGGCCTCGTTCTTGGCGACGCCGCCCGTGAAGGTGAACTCGTTGGTGACGCCCCCCGAACGGGAGATGATGGACATGGCGCGCAGCATGATCGCGCGGTGCAGTCCCGCAAGGATGTCGGGGCGGGTCTCCCCCAGGGCGAGACGGTCGCGCAGCTCGGCGCCGGCGAACACGGTGCAGGTGGAGTTGATGCGCACCGCCTTGGATGCCTTCATGGCGATGGGACCCAGCTCGTGGAGGCCGATCTTCATCTCGTCGGCGATGTACCCCAGGTAGCGGCCGCAGCCTGCCGCGCACCGGTCGTTCATCTGGAAGTTCGTGACGATGCCGTTCCCGTCCACCTGGATGCCCTTCGTGTCCTGTCCCCCGATGTCCAGCACGGTGCGGGTGCCGGGGAACATCATGTGGGCCCCGAGGCCGTGGCAGAGGATCTCGGAACGGATGTGCTCCTTGGGGAAGGGGAGCCGGACCCGGCCGTAGCCGGTGCCGACCACGTAGGTCTCCTCGAGCTCGAAGGAGAGCGCCTTCTCGAGGGCGGCACGGGCTTCCGCCTCGCTGACGTCCACGCCGTCCGCTTCGCGGTACGCGCGCGACAAACCGTTCAGCAGCTGCCTGGACACGGTATCGTCCGAAGAGACCTTGCTCTCCACGTCGAGGATCGACTTGTCGTAGATGTTCAGCATGGACTCGAAACTCAGGGACGCTTCCCTGCTCGCGCTCTCCGCGAGGCTCATGAACCGCGATCCGGCGATGTCCCGGAAGAAGTCGGATTTGCGGCCGGCGCCGGGAGCGTAGATCGCAGGCGCCTCGGCCTCGATCCTCCGGAAGACCGACGAAAGGGCTTCCCGGAGCGCTGTCCTGCCGTCCTTGAAGCGGGGGTGGCCCAGGTGCGCTTCGCAGTTCTCTTCCAGCCGGCCCAGTTCGGAGAGGAACTGCTCGAGCCGGAAATTGCGCTCGAGATCGGCAAGCAGGCGTGCCGCGCCCCCGCCGGAGCCCAGGACCTGGTTCAACAGGGTGAAGCGCGCGCCGATCTTCGCTTCCTGCTTGGAGACCGCGGCTGCGACGTCGTAGTTGGAGCGGGAGTTGGTGATGCCCCGGCCCAGGACAGCCTTGTTCTCGTCCACGAGCAGGGCCTTTGTCGTGGTGGACCCGAGGTCGATCCCGATGAACGTGCGCACGAGAGACTAAGCTCCCCTAAGCCACGATGGCGGCGGAGCCGCCCGCCCGGCGCTTCTGGTCGATCATCTGGAAATAGCTCTCCAGGCGGTTCTTCACGTTGGCCGCCGAGAAGTAGCGCGGATCCACCAGGTCGGTCTCGATGAAGGCGCCCGGCTTGCCGGTGAGCTTCTCGATTTCGCGCAGCATCACCAGCTGGCCCGCGGAAAAGCTGTTGCAGCTCTTGATGGAGTTGATGAGCAGGCCGTCGGCGTCGTACTCACTGATGTTCCGGACCAGCATGTCGACCCGGGTCGGCAGGTTGCGGTTGGTGTAGACCCCCAGGCAATAGTCCGCAAGGGTTTCAAGCGGGTGGTCCGGGTCGTGGCGGAACCCTTCGTAGTCGTAGATCCCGCCCACCTTGGTGTAGGAGCTTGCAACGACCACGGCGCCCGCCTCGTGGAACATGTGCCAGAAGTCGCGGAACGAGGTCCAGTTGGGCGGCCCCTCGACCACCAACCGGTATCTCTCCTCGGGCATGTCGCCTTCGGGGGTCTGCGCGCACAGGCCCTTATCGATGCGATCCTGGATCTCGAGGCGCAGCAGCCGGTAGTACTCGATCGCCTCGTCGGTGCCGCGGAAGGCGGTGAAGATCGGGCCCATGTAGTAGACGCCGCCGAAGTAGCAGTCGATGGGCGACGGCCTGTGCTTCGTGGACTCGAGCATCCACACCATGTCGTCCTCGGCGATGGCGGATTTACGCAGGTATTCGCGCAGGCGATCGATGTCGAACCGGATGCCCGACACTTTTTCCAGCGCGGGGATGACCTCGTCCTTCAGCTGCCGGACTATGTAGTCGCGCATGTTCCTGGTCGGCTTGCCGTCGGCGGCGTAGGGGACGTGCAGCATGACCGTAGGGCACTTGTACTGCTCGCGCAGGAGCTCGAACCACTTCATGAAGGTGAAACAGCCGGTGTAGGAGAGGAGCAGGATGTCCGGGTCGGGGAACGGCTTGCCGTTCGGGGCGATGTTGCCCTTGGCCATCATCCCGATGTCCGCCTTGACGTAGGTGCACACGTCCTCGGAGTGCCCGGCCCGCTCGGCCTCCATGATCATGTCGCCCGATTTCTTGCGCATGGCGTTCTGTATGGCGTTGATCTCCGGCAGGTTGTTCGCGATGTCGAAACACATTAGCAGTTCGTTGAGGTTTCCCGGGACGAACGTCGACGAAACCTTCGCGTCGCCGCCGGTGATCCTGTCGTAATTGCGGCCGATCATCTCTTTCTGGACGATCTGCGAGGTGGACTTGACGACCCCGTTGCTCATGACGCGCTCCACAGCTTGATGGAATCGGCGAACGTCCCGGACTGTTCCCGGATCGGCTGCATCTGGCCGGAGTTCTCCGCGTACTGCATGGTGATGTAGGGGATCTTGAGGGCTTCGAGCCGGCTGATCATCATCGGCTGGTCGAGCAGCGCCGGGTCGCAGAAGCTCGGCGCGGCGAAGATGACGCCGTCGGCGCTCCGCGCGCGGATGGCGTCGAGCAGGTAGCGGCCCTTTTCCGCCATGTCGGGCTCGTATTTCGCGGCCGTCTGGGCGGAATGGTGCAGGAACGCCCGCGAGAGGTTCCCGATGGGGTCGCCGTCCGCCGGCACGTCTCCCAGGAGCCATCGGTTGACCAGCATGAAGTCGTCGTCCACGATGTAGCAGCCGGAGATTTCAAGCGACCTGATCAGGTTGAGGGGAGGCTGTTCGCAGAAGACGCCGGTCAAAACAACGCGGCAGTTGTCGCGCATCCGCCTTTTCCCGGCTTCGGCGGCGGAAAGGTAGGCCTGCATCAGGCGGGTGTGCTCCTCCACGGGGAGCACCATGCCCGCGCGCATCAGCAGGTAGACCTCTGCGGAGGGGGCTTTCCAGGGGAAGGCGGCCCGGAAATCATAGACCTTGTTCACCCACCGGCGGTTTTCGTTGAAGACCGCGATGGAGTTGCGGAGGTTCTCGTCGGTGATTTCCCGGCCGGCCAGCTTTTCGAGCCCTTCCCTGAATTCGCGCAGCTCGTTGGAGTAGAAGACGCCGCCGATATCGTCCTTGAAGTTCTGCGGCGCGTCGAAGTAGCGGACGTACCGGTCCTTGAACAGCAGCATCCAGATTCCGCTAAGGTTGCGGATGACGTCGCAGATGGAGGGGAACACCATGCCGTCCACGAAGTCGAGCTTGCCGGTGACGGCCATCTCGATGGTCGAGCGGGGGATGCGGCAGATGTAGCTCTGGTAATAGGCGTCGCCGTGTATCACCTCCATGTCGGCGCCGCCCCCCAGGATGCCGAGCGGAAGCATGCCGGCGGCGTGGATGATCTCGCGCGGGACGTAGACCGGCATGTAGCCGATCACCTTGCGCCCCGGCTGCGCGGCCTTCCATTCGCGCGCCCTGGCGAAACCGATGTCGTCGAAGAGCTCCTGGCAGAAGTCGACGATTTCCTTGACGGATTTAAACTCCATCTACGCTCCTACTTCTTGGCGCCCGGCATCAGGCTCTCCACCAGCTCCTCGGTCCAGGGAATCCCCCTGGCAAGCCCCTGGCGCAGCTTGACGAAATCGATTTCCCGCCCGGTCTCCCTCGTCCCCTCGTTGAAGGCGCGAAAACCCGCGCGCGCCTCGTTCATCATGTTGAGCGCCAGCCAGGCGCGTGAATTTTCCTTGTTCCTGTTCCAGGCATCCAGCTTGGGCTTGCGAAGCTCCTCGAGGCTCTTGGTCATGCACTCCGGGAAGGTCTCCAGCAGCTTCGCGCACAGTTCCTCGACCTTTCCGTCGAGAAGGGAGAGATCGATCTCGCCCGCCTTGATCGCGGCGAGGCCTTCCTTGTACCCGGGGCCGGTCTTGAAATCGCCGTGAACGATCCGGCCGTATTCGTCGAGCATCCGGTCGGTGATGACGGTCGGGTTGGCGACGAACCGGCCGTCCACCTTGAGGGCCGGGACAAGGCCGGAGACGATGCCGAGCCGGGCCGCCTTGTGGGCCGAGAACGGCTCGCACAGGGTGCCGGAAACCATGGCCTGCTCGCAGCCGATCATCACCGGCAGGAAGTCGGTGGCCCCGCCGATGGCCGCCGAGCCGTGCTTGGGTCCGGCCTGTCCGAAGTTGGCGAGGTCCTGGGCGACGGTGAAGTCGCAGGCCATCCCGATTTCCTGACCGCCCCCGATGCGCATGCCGTTGACACGGCAGACCACCGGCTTGTCGCAGCCGAGTATGGCCGACACCATGTCGTTGAACAGGCGCATGTACTGGCGGTATTCCTGCGGGTTGCCGGCGTAGTACTCCGCGTACTCCTTCGTGTTGCCGCCGGTGCAGAACGCCTTGTCGCCGACCGCGGTCAGCACGACTGCGTTGACTTCGCGGTCCACGGAAGCCCGGCGGAAGGCGAGGATGGTGGCCTTGACCATGTCCGTCGTGTAGGAATTGTACTGCTTCGGATTGTTGAAGACGATCCAGGCGTTGAAGAGGCCTTCGGCGATGGAACCGTCGCGGCGCCTGGCGGGTCGCTTTTCATAGCGAACCATCCCGTCGCACAGGCTCTCCACTTCCTTGTCGATCAGATTGTGGTCGATCAGCTTGGACGGCGCTGTCCTGGCGATAACCTCGTCTGCGGTTGCCATTGCTCCTCCGGTTCCGTCGAAATTATCCGGCCTTGGCATCTGCCGACCTTCGGGCCGGCCGACGACGGGCCAGGTTCGGGACGGGGAATACAAGCAAATAAGTACCACAATACCAATTAGCCTGTCAAGAAATTGTTTCCCGTCCGGCCCGGTTTGCCGATTCCGCCGGGATCCCGTTTTCACGGAATTCGACGAAACATCCCCGGCGGATAATGTGGTAATGTGGCACTTGAATGCGTAAATACACGCGGGAAGCGGATTCCCGCGGCCGTACGGGGGAGCGATGTGCGGATTTCCGAATTTTAACGGTCGCGTCGCGGTGGTCACCGGGGGCGCTCGCGGGATCGGGTTGGCGATCGCCCGGGCATTGATCGAGCACGGCGCCGTCGTGCACGTCTTCGATGTAGCACCGGGGGAAGGGGAGGACGAGGCCCCTTACCTGTTTCACAAGGTCGACATAGCGGATTCCGCCGGCGTGGCCGAAGCCGTTGCGCGGCTGCCCGCTCCCGCCTCGCTGCTGGTCAACAACGCAGGCATCACCCGGGACCGCAGCACGATCAACATGAGCGACGACGAGTGGCAATCGGTGCTCTCGGTTAACCTGACCGGGGCGTTCAACATGGCGCGGGCGCTGGCGCCGGCCATGCGGAAGGCCGGGTACGGGCGGATCGTCAACATCACCTCCATCAACGGGATGCGCGGGAAGTTCGGCCAGGCGAACTACTGCGCCTCCAAGGCGGGCCTGATCGGCCTGACCAAGACCCTTGCGCGGGAACTCGGACCCAAGGGGGTGACGGTCAACGCCGTGGCGCCCGGCATGGTCATGACCCGGATGGCCCGGGATCTGCCGGCGGAAATCCTCGCCAGGGCGAAGGCCGAGAGCGTGTTGCCGGATCTCGCCACGCCGGAGGACATCGCCAACGTGGTCTTGTTCCTGCTTTCCGACGCGGCCCGGATGATCACCGGAGAAGTGATCCGGGTGGACGCCGGGCAGTACATCTGAAAAAGGACGTGGCGAATGACGGCTGAAAGAGCGGACAGGAAATCCCGCGGGGTGCGGATCGATTTCCACGTTCACCTGGGCGTATACACCCATCATCACACGTGGGTGACCGAGTGGATGACGCAGAACCACCCCGTCGGGTACGAGGAATATATCCGCCGTTACGGGGACCCGGGAGCCTTCGAGGAACTGCTGTCGGCCGAAGGGGTGGATTACGCCTGCGTCCTTGCCGAGTTGAGTCCCATAACCACTGGGACGTGCACCAACGAACAGGTACGCGCGTTCTGCCAGGGCAGGCCCAGGCTGGTCCCTTTCTGCGACGTGAGCCCGAACCTGCACACCGACCTGGGGGAAGAGCTGCGCCGGAAAGTCGAGGACGAGGGCTTCCGCGGAGTGAAGCTCTACCCCACGTACCACCATTACCACCTCAACGACCCGAGGATGTACCCGCTGTACCAGGCGGCGCAGGACCTGGGCATCCCCGTCCTGATCCACACCGGCTCTTCGGTTTTCAAGGGCTCCCGGATGAAGTACGGCGACCCGCTCGACCTGGACGACGTGGCCGTCGATTTCCCGCGTCTGAACCTGGTCATGGCCCACTCGGGCCGGGGGTTCTGGTATGACCGTGCATTTTTTCTTTCGAAGCTGCACGCCAACGTCTACATGGAGCTTTCCGGCCTGCCGCCATCCAGGCTGATGACGTATTTCCCCGAACTGGATCGCATCACGGAAAAAGTGATTTTCGGCAGCGACTGGCCGGGAATCCCGTGGATACGCCGCAACATGGAAGCGATCGGCAAACTGCCGCTGCCCGCGGAGGGGGTGGAAAACATTCTTGGCGGCAACGCCGCGAGGTTGCTGCGCCTGTAGGGACAATCCCGGCCACCCGGATAAGCCCGGGCCGCCCGCTTCAGAAAAATGTAGCCACCCGTGAGATTGTGTATTAGAATACACATTGGAGGTGCCTCATGGGCCGGACTAACGTCGTACTGGATGACAAGCTCGTAGAGGAAGCAAAGAAACTCTCCGGGGAGAAGACGTCGCGCGGGATCATCGATCTTGCGCTTCGGGAGTTCATAGCCGGGAAGAAGCGCAAGGGCATACTTGCCTGGGAAGGGAAATTTCACTGGGAAGGCGACCTCGACCGGATGCGCCGCCCCCGGTGATCCTTCTTGTCGACACGAGCGTCTGGATCGACTTCTTCGCGGGCCGCGACACTCCGCAGACCCGGTTCTTCAAGGAGGCCATTCGGGAAGGCGCCTACGTTGCCCTGACCGGGGTCATCCTCACGGAGATCCTGCAAGGAGTGCCTTCCGATTCCGGATTCGCCAGGCTACGAAAAGATTTGTCTTCCTTCCGGGTATTAAACCCGGCGTCGGAGGACACTTACGTCCATGCGGCGAGGCTTTACCGGATGGGGAGAAAACGGGGTGTTACCATCCGCGGCCTCGTCGATTGCCTCATCGCCGCGGTCGCCATGGAGAACGGCACCACGGTCCTGCACAAGGACCGGGACTACGAGCGTATATCCGGATACGCCCCGCTGAAAACGGTATCGGTGGAGTCTTGAACATGCTGGTTGGTAGAAATATTTTTTAAGGGTCAGGCCTTTTTACCCGCCGCCCCGGCGGCGGCCACGGCGCGGTGGCGGGTGCTTTTCAGGGCCGTTTCAAGCGTGATCGTGTCGAGGACCGCCTTGGTGAGGTCGTCGATCTCGCTTGTGATGCTCTGCAGCTCCGCCATGATCGGTTCGCCAGCCTTGCTCCTGTGGTTCGGCACGTCGAGCTCGGATTCGAGCGTTTCGAACAGCTGGATCACGTCCAATAGCGTCGTCCGGCCGACGTTTCCCGCGAATCGATACCCGCCCCCGACGCCGCGCACCGCCTGCACCAGCCCCGCGTGCACCAGGTTGCGCATCACTTTCGCGAGGTGGTGCGTCGAGATCCCGTACTTTTCGGCGATGTCCGTGGTGGAGAGCTGACGGGTGCAGTCGCTGGCCAGCTCCAGCACCGCCAGCAGGGCGAACAGGCTTCCCTTGTTGAGTTTCAAGGCAGGCTCCCGGTCAATCGATCTCTTTTTCCAGTTCGATATACCGGCCCGACCGTAATCCCTGGCTGCGGAAAAACGACAATGTCGCCTTGTTGCTTCGGTCCACCATAGTCCGCACCGTGGTGACACGGCCCTGTTTCAGGCGCTTGCAGATTTCCTCGAACATGCGCTGGGCGATGCCGATCCCGCGCGTTTCCGGGGATACGGCCAGCGCGAAAACCCAGCCGCACGGGGGGGATCCGAATTCCCATGCGCGTATCTCCCCGCTGATGAAACCGACGACCTCGCCGGCGATCTCGGCGACAAGGAAAATCCGGTCTTTTTTCCCGCCCTTCACATAGTGGTCGAAAATCCCGCGCCAATAGGCCGGCTTTTCTTCCTCGGGCCCGACCTCGTCCAGCGCTATTATCGTTTCGAGATCGGAGGGCATTGCATTGCGGATCGAAACCCGGTTTTTCATTTCCTTGTCCACGTTATGAACATTTTAGTACCTTAATACCGTTATTGAATGAAATAATCAAGCGTTTTCGGAGTGAACCTTGATTGTCCGGGCCGTACGGGTTACCGCACGCGCTTTCCCGGCTTCGGCAGAAATCCGGTCAGCAGGATCGCGACGCCTGCGAAAAACGCCGCCATGTAGAAACTGCCCGAAAAGCTCCCGGTCCTTTCCGCGAGGATTCCCGCGACCGCGGGACCCGAAAGCTGGCCCAGCCCGAAGATGAACGTGACCAGGCCGAGGGCCGCCGCCGCGTTCCGGGCGCCGAAATAATCGCCCATGGCCGCGGTCATGATCGACGGGATGCTCCACGCTACAAGACCGTAAAAGCCTATGGACAGGTAGAGATAAAGGCCGGGCAGTCCCGTGGCGACGAGGAGGTAGGAGACGGCCTGCAGCGAGAAGACGATCATAAATCCCGCCTTGCGGCTTAGCCTGTCCGACAGCGTCCCGAATACGGGTCCCGAGAAAAGGCTCAGGAACCCGACCCACATCCAGAAGTTGCCTGCGACCCCTTCGGAAAACCCTCTTTCCTTGACCAGGGTGGTGACGATGAACGTCGCATAAATCACGTAGGTGTACCCGAAGAGGAAATAGATGGCCCCGAGGTAGTACAGGATCCCCTTCCGGTACAGGCTTGCCTGGTTTCCCGCTTCGCCGGGGCGGGGTGCGGCCGCGTGATCGTCGCCGCCGTAGGGCTCAAGGCCCTTGTCCGCGGGACTGTCCCGGAGCAGGGCGAGGCTGATGAACGCGATAACAACCACGATTCCGCTCAGGATCAGCCAGTTCGTCCTCCAGCCCTCGGGTCCGATCGTCCGGTTGACGAACGGGATGAGGCGGCCCGCGATCATGATGGCGAACCCGCTTCCGATGACGATGAAGCCAGCCGCGCGTCCCCGCTTGCCGCTCGAAAACCA
>JAKALO010000005.1 GCA_021824125.1 Deltaproteobacteria bacterium
GCCGTGCTGTTCGCGGCATGCCTGCTCTTTTCGCGCAAGGATTTCAAGTGACGGCGGACCGGGTGTTCCCGATCGCCGTTTTCTGCGCGGCCCCCTTCCTGGCCTCCCTGCTCCTCTCGCTCTACCTTACGCCGATTTTCCGGGACTCCGCCCGCCGGATCGGGATCGTCGACCGGCCCGACGGGGACCTCAAGACCCAGAAGGCGCCCGTCCCCTACCTGGGGGGGTTGGCCGTTTTTTGCGCGGTCCTTTTCCCGGTCGCCATCTTCCTGCGGTTCAGCGACCAGCTTATGGGGCTTCTGCTTGCATCCTGCATAGTCGTCATGCTGGGGCTGATCGACGACATCGGCCGGCTTTCGCCCCGCGTAAAGCTTCTGGTCCAGGTGATCGCGGTTTTCCTGATGATCAAGTCCGGGATCCGGATCCGCATCGCCTTCCTGCCGCCTATCGCGTGCATCGCCCTGACGTTCCTCTGGATGATCGTGATGACGAACGGGTTCAACCTGATAGACGTGATGGACGGGCTCGCGGGAGGGGTTGCAAGCGTCTCCGCGGCGGCCCTCGCCGTGATCTTCCTGCTGCAGGGGAAGCAGATCGGGATGGTAGTGAGCGTCTCCCTGGCCGGAGCGCTGCTGGGCTTCCTTCGCTACAACCGGTCTCCGGCACAGATCTATCTGGGTGACACGGGCTCCCTGCTCCTTGGCTTCCTGCTCGGAGGGTTGGCGATCGACGCCGACTACACTTTCCGCAATCCGCTCGGATGGATGACCGCCCTGGCCGTTTTCGCGGTCCCGCTCTTCGAGATCCTGTTCGTTTCATTCCTGCGCTTCCGGAGAGGCGCTTCGATCCTCGTCGGCAGCCGGGACCACTTCAGCCTGCGGCTGCGCAAATGGAAGCTTTCCAAGGATCAGACGGTGCTCTGGAGCTGCGCCGCCGCCGCGTTGTCGTCCGGGATCGGAATCATCGTGATGCATTTCCGGCCCGCGGCCTCGCTCGCCGGGTACGGGATCATCGTCGCGATGTTTATCGTGGTCGCGGTCTGGCTCAAGGCCATAGACATGACCCTGTGAAGGCGGTGGCAGGATGATTCTCGTGCTGGGCGGCGGCGTGACGGGGCTCGCCGCGGCAAAGACGCTCGATGCGGCTGGGGCGGATTACCTCGTGCTGGAGCGGGAAGCGGAGCCGGGCGGGTGGTGCCGGTCGATCTCCCTGGGCAGGTACGCTTTCGACTTCAGCGGGCACTTTCTCCACGTTTCCGATCCCGGCATGCTCGAGTGGATCATGGAAGTCCCGGGAATCCCCTGGCGTTCGATCCGCAGGGACGCAAAGGTCTGGCTGCGCGGCCGGATGACGCCGTACCCGTTCCAGGTCCACCTCAAGGGGCATGACACGGCGTTCGTCGCCCGATGCCTGGCCGGTTTCGCGCGGGAGCGGATCAGGGAGTCCGTTCACGGGATGCAACCCCCGGAAAGTCTCGCGGAATGGTTCCGCCAACGGTTCGGGAAAGAGATGTGCGACGCCTTCTTCTATCCGTACAACCGGAAGATGTGGCGGACGCCGCTTTCAAGGCTCGGGTACGACTGGACCGGATGGTCGGTTCCCGTCCCGCGCTTCGAGGATCTTCTTGCCGGCGCGGCGGGGGAGATCCGGCAGGGATTCGGGTACAACGCAAGCTTCCACTATCCTGCCCGGGGAGGGATCGGAGTTCTCGCGGCTGGACTTTCGAGGCGCATGGGAGACAGGTTGCGCACGGGCGCGAAGGTCGTGGAGGTAGACCTGCGGGCAAGACGGGTCCGTACCTCGGAGGGGGAAACGCTGCCCTACGGGTCCTTGATATCCACGATACCGCTTCCCGCCCTGGCCGCATGCTCCGGGGGCCTTCCTCTCGCGGCAAGGCGCGCCGCCGAAGCGCTGAAGTGGGTCAAGGTCCTCGCGATCAACCTGGGGATTCGGGCCCCCGGCGCGACCCCCGGGCACTGGGTGTATGTCCCGGAGAAGGGATACCCGTTTTTCCGCGTCGGGTTTCTCTCCAACGTCGCCCGCTCCTCCGCTCCGCCCGGGTGCGCCTCGGCGTTCGTCGAGAAAAGCTTTCTCTCCGGGGCGCGGGTCGACGCGGAGGGGGAAGTGAAAACCGCCCTCCGGGGCCTGGGAAGGATGGGAGTCCTGCGACGGGGGAGCCGCATAGAGGAGATCCATCCCGTGATGCTCGACCCGGGCTACGTGATTTTCGACGGGGCCAGGGAAGGGGCCGTTTCCCTGCTCCGTAGGGAATTCGGGCTTCACGGCGTCCACCTCGCGGGCAGGTACGGGGCCTGGAACTACTACGGCATGGAAAAATCGATGGAGGACGGCATACGGGCCGCCCGGGAGGCGGTCGGAACCCGTGGGCGCTAAGGCAAAGGCCTGCGTGGTTCACGTCATCACCCTGCTGGAGTGGGGGGGGGCGCAGGAGAACACCCTGTTCACCGTCGGGTCGCTCGACCCGGAAAGGTACGATCGGGTGCTCGTCGCGGGCAAGGGAGGAATGCTGGACGCACGCGCCGAAGCGATTCCCGGGGTGCGGTTCCGCCAGGTCGATTCCCTTGTGCGGGAGATCCGCCCCTCCCCGGATTTCAGGGCTTTCCTCGCCCTTCGCGCGATCCTGCGGGAGGAGAGGGAGCGGACCGGGGGGCTTCCCCTGGTCGTCCACACGCACAGCTCCAAGGCCGGCATCCTCGGGCGGGCCGCCGCGCGGTCCGTCGGCGCGGAGGTCGTCGTGCACTCCATTCACGGGTTCGGTTTTCACGACGCCCAGCCCTTGCATCTCCGTAAACTGCTGGTCGGGCTCGAGCGGATGGCGTCGCGATGGACCGACGCGTTCATCGCCGTTTCCCGGGAAAATATCCGGCTCGGTGTCAGCGAGAGGATCCTTTCCGCCGAACGGGTGCGGCTCATCCGGAGCGGTTTCGACACGGCGCGGTTCCTCGCGGGCTCGAGGGAGCGCGGGAGACGCCTGCTCGGGATTCCGGAGGGCGTGCCCGTGGTGGGCACGGTCGCGCCGTTCAAGCCGCAGAAAGCCCCGCAGGACTTCGTCGAGGTGGCGCGCCGGGTGCTCCTGCGGGCGCCGGACGCCCGGTTCGTGATGGTCGGCGACGGGGCGCTGCGGCCCGCGGTGGAACGCGCAGTGGCGGCGTCCGGGATGGATTCGAATTTCCACCTTACGGGGTGGAGGGAGGAGATCCCGGACCTGATGCGCGCGTTCGACGTGTTCCTTCTGACGTCCCGGTGGGAGGGACTGCCGAAGGTGGTGCCGCAGGCCATGCTGGCCGGGGTTCCCGTAGTGGCTACCGCAGTGGACGGCACGCGGGAGATCGTGGACGACGGCGTGGATGGCTTCCTTGCGCCTCCCGGAGACGTGGAGGCCCTCGCGCGTCGCGTTTCCGATCTTCTCGCTGGAAAAGAGGCGCCGGATCCTCTCCTGAAACGGGAACGGCTGCTTCGGGAATTCGACCAGGCGGAGATGGTCCGCTCCCAGGAACGGCTCTACGAGGAGCTCCTCGCGCGGAAGGGGATCGGGAGTTGACGGTCTTCCTCGTTGCCGCGTTCCTGGTGGGGGCCTGCACGGGCAGCTTCTTCAACGTCGTGATCCACCGCCTGCCGAGGGAGGAGTCGATCGTCCGCCCCGGGTCGCGTTGTCCCGGCTGCGGCCGCCCAATTCCCCCGTGGGAGAACATCCCACTCCTGAGTTTTTTCCTCCTCGGAGGGAAGTGCCGCGGGTGCGGCGGGAGAATATCCCCTCGATATATCTGCGTCGAGGCGTTGACCGCGGCGGGGTATGCTCTCCTGGCTTTCGCGGACGGCCCCGGGTTTCCCTTCCTCCGCGACATTGTTTTTTTCTCCCTTCTCGTCCCCATCACGTTCATCGACATCGACCACCGGATCATCCCGGACGAGCTCTCCCTTGGGGGGCTTGCCGCGGGCCTTCTCCTCTCCTTCCTCCCCGGGGGGGACTGGAAGGGAAGCGTCCTCGGGGGGATCCTCGGGGGAGGAATCCTCTACGGGACGGCACGTGGCTACGAGAAGGTGGCCGGCAGGGAGGGGATGGGGGGCGGCGACATCAAGCTGATCGCGATGATCGGGGCGTTTCTCGGGTGGAAGGGGGCGCTGCTCACGATCTTCGGCGGCTCGCTGTTAGGGGCGGCCGGGGGGATGTTCGCGATGCGGAAAGGCGGCGAGGGGTTGAAGACCGCGATCCCCTTCGGCCCCTACCTGTGCGTCGCGGCCCTGGTCGCCAGGTTCGCGGGAGACGCGTTGTGGTCCCTTCTCCTCACCGGAAGGTAGATGTGTTGTCCTGGACGGGGTCCCCCTCCCTCCGTATGGTCCACCTGTCGCCCTGCATCGCGTCGACCCCCGTGGCGATGCCGGTGAAGTTCAACCCGTTGTTGTCCAGGACGATCGAGACCACGTAATAGTTGTATCTCGTCGGGTCGAAATCCAGCAGGGCGAGGTTGTCCGAGTAACGTTCGTGCTCGGTGAAATATATGGTCTCCGTCTTCTGGAGGTGCGTGAGCGTGGTCTGCGCCTGCGTCATGCGGGCCTTGTTGGCGAACCTTTTATACGTGTAGACCGCAAGGGACGCCAGGATCGCGATGATGACGAGCACGAGGGAAAGCTCGATCAAGGTGAACCCGCGGGGATTCCGCCGGCTGCGGGCGGCTTTCATTTGCCTTCCGTCCCATTGGGGCCGCCCACGCCGTCTTTGCGGTCATCGTCCCCCCGCAGCGTCTTGCGCGCGAGGCGTTCGACGAGCTCGGCGGTGTCGTGGAAATAATCCCCGCGCCGGAGAGCGACCTTGTCCGGGTACTCCCCCTCCAGCATTTTCCTCAGAATGCCGTTGATCTTGTGGATGGGACCGGCGATCCGGTGGCTGAACAGGAGGGTGTAGATGAAGACCCCGCCGAATATGAACAAAGCGGCAGGCCACACCCTGACGTGGAGGATGAGGAATTCCCTGGCGGCCGGCTCCAGCTCGTTGAGGTCGCTCCCCGTTGCGAGCCGGTACATGGAGGGGGCGAACACGATGATGAGTCCCGCCAGGAAAAAGAGGAAGAAGACGACCATCATCCGCCATGCCAGTCCGAGCTGGAAGTTCCGGTCGATCAGGCGCCCGCGCCTTCGATTGTCGGAGTGACTCACCTTCGCCTCCCCCGGTCTTTTTTGCTATTCTATTTGTCGTGGTCCGAGAGTCAACCCACTGTATCCCCCGGCGGCCCGGTTGAGAAGGGATATCTCGGTCCGGGCGGGCGTCCTCGTCCAGTTGACGCTGATCGCCGTCGCATCGCTCTCCCTGCAGGCCGTTTTCGCCCTAAAGGTCATCCAGATGAACATGGAGCGACGCCACGTGGAGGCGGCCATTTCCGTGGCCGAAGTGGTACGCAACGCGGTGGAGTCGAGGGGAAGGGGGGACGGGAGCGGCGCGCCGTCGGGACTTGACGTTTTCACCCGCCTTTCTCCCTACATACAGGAGGTTTCGCTGGTCTCCGAGGCGCCTCCGGCGGACCGGGTGACGGTGAGGCCGGTTGGAGAGAAAACCGGGGGGATTCTTTCACTGCATCCGTTGGTGGACGTCACCCTTCCGATCGCCGGACCCGGCGGAAGTCCGGGCGGGATACGGGTGCGGTTTTTCTCCCCCGGCGTCGAGGAGGAGACAAGGCGTCTCGTCGGGGTGGCGGCGCTGCTGGTGGGCGCGGACGTCATGCTCATCGTCCTCTTCGGGTATTTCCTCATGGACCGGTCGGTGGTCCGGCCCATCCGGGAACTGGCCGTCGTTTCGGAAAAGATCGCCGCCGGGGACTACCTCCTGCGGGCGGACGAGTCGCCCGGAAACGAGCTGGGCCAGCTTGGCGGGTCGTTCAACCGGATGATCGGGGCGATCCTTTCCGCCCAGGAGAGGGTCCGGCAGGCGGAGCACGACACGTTCCGGTCGGAGAAGCTCGCCACCGTCGGCAGGCTCGCAGCCGGGGTGGCGCACGAAGTGGGTAACCCCCTGATGGCCATCCGCGGGTACGCGGAATACCTGCGGAAAACCCCCCCGGAAGCGTCGGAGAGGGAGGAGTGCCTCGAGAAGATCGTGGCCGAGACCAGCAAGATCGAAAACATCGTCCGCGGCCTCCTGACCGTCGCGGCGCCCGGGCACGGGGAGGACGAGGACACGGACGTAAACGCGGTCGTCCGCGAAACCGTCGAGCTGCTTTCGTTCAGGAAGATGTTCCGGGACATCGAGGTGGGCGTGGATTACGGGGAGGCGGACCGGGTCCGCATGGCGGCCGGCCGGTTCCGGCAGGTCCTGCTGAACATCCTCCTGAACGCGGTGGACGCCATGGAGGGGCGCGGGGACCTGAGGCTCCGGACGTTCAGGGCCGACCCCTGGGTTCCGCCCGCGCTGAGAACGGTGCGCAGGAGAGCTTCCGATCCTCCCGGCGGTGAATCGGCCCCCCCGAGGAGGGAGCTCAGGAATGCCCCCTCGAAGGGGGTGGGCGTCTCCGTCACGGACACCGGCTGCGGGATCCGGCGGGAAGAACTGAAAAACATCTTCGATCCCTTTTTCACGACCAAGGATCCCGGAAAGGGCACGGGCCTGGGCCTGTCGGTTTCACGCGCGATCGTGGAAGCGGCGGGGGGCGAGATCCTGGTGGAGAGCGATGCGGGGAGAGGTTCGACCTTCACCGTGATCCTGCCCGTGACGGAATGGGGAAAAACGACCGGTGCGGACGGGGGAGGCGCGGATGGCTGACCGGATCCTGGTGGTCGACGACGAGGAGAGCATGCGCGACGTGCTCGGCAGGATCCTGGCGGCGGAAGGGTACAGTGTCGCCCGCGCCGGGAACGGAAGGGAAGCCCTCGCGTCGCTGGGGGGCGAGCCGTTCGACTTCATCCTGTGCGACATACGGATGCCGGGGATGGGGGGGCTGGAACTGCTGAAGGAGATCGGTTCCCGGAAAATACCCGGGACCGTGATCATGATGTCGGCCTTCGGAACGGTGGAGACGGCGGTGGAGGCGATGAAGCTCGGCGCCTACGACTACATCTCCAAGCCGTTCATGAGCGACGAGATCCTGCTGACCCTCCGGAAGGCGCAGGAGCGCGAAACACTGCGCAAGGAGAACGAGTATCTCCGCGGGGCGGTGAAAAAAGCTTTCCGGCCGGAGGACCTTCTGTACGCGGGCACCCCGATGGCCGAGGTCGTACGCACGGTGGAGCAGGTGAAGGATTACGACTCGACGGTCCTGGTCACCGGCGAAAGCGGCACGGGAAAGGAGCTGGTGGCGCGGATGCTCCATTACGGCAGCCGCAGGAAGGAGCACCCCTTTGTCGCGGTCAACTGCGGCGCCATCCCCGAAACCCTCCTGGAGAGCGAGCTGTTCGGCCACAGGAAAGGGGCGTTCACGGAGGCCGGGTCGGACCGGGCCGGCCTGATCGAGGAGGCCGGGGGCGGCACGCTTCTGCTGGACGAGATCGGGGAGATCCCGCTGGCGCTCCAGGCGAAGCTCCTCCGCTTCCTCCAGGAAGGGGAGCTTCGACGTCTCGGGGACACGGAGGTGCGGCGGGTGAAGGTCCGGGTCGTCGCGGCGACGGCACGGGACCTCGAGGGCGAGGTTCGGGCGGGCGGATTCAGGGAGGAGCTTTTCTACCGTCTCAACGTGATCCGGATCCACGTGCCCCCCCTCAGGGAACGGCGGGAGGACATCCCGCTCCTCGCGCGCCACTTCCTGCACGGTTTCTGCAGGAAGTTCGGGAAACCGGAGATGCGGTTCCTTTCCTCCGCAATGGAGATCCTCATGACCCACGACTGGAAAGGGAACGTCCGGGAGCTGGAGAACCTGGTACAGCGCTGCGTACTGCTCTGCGGGGGGACGGAGATTTCCGGGGAGGAGCTTCTATCGGCCTGGAAGCGCGGCTCGGCCGGGGAGGGGAAGGAAACCCCCCGCATGATCCTCCGGGTTCCGGTTTCCCTGGAGCGTCCCGACCTCAAGGCGGCCGTCCGGGAGATGGAGAGGCAGATGATCCGCATGGCCCTGGAGAGGACCGGGGGCAGCCGCCCCAAGGCGGCGGAGCTGCTCGGCATCTCCCATCCCGCCCTCCTCTACAAGGCGAAAGAGTATGGCCTGTGAATTGATTATAATTTAGTATAATTATACTACTTTAACATTCAGTTAAAAATCGCTTGACATAAATTGGTGGGTAGGTATCATTTCCCTCAGGTCCAGGACCGCTTGTGGAAACCAGGCGGATTCGCGCGGGTCGACCGGGGGATTCGGTGACGGTGCTGAAGGAACGAAAGGTGAAGGCGAAATCGGAGGCGAACAACGTCCGTAAAATTCGCGAAGGGCTTCTCATGAGCAAGGCCGAGCTCGCCAGGCGCGCGGGGCTTTCGGTCCTGACCATCGACCGCGTGGAGAAGGGAATGACCTGCCGGATGGATACGAAGAGGAAGATCATCCTGTCCCTGGGCTTGCAGCTTTCCGACCGGGACAAGGTGTTCATCAGGGAAGACTAAAGGGCGCGGGAGCGGCAATGGGACTCTTCGGATCGAAGGAGCTGATCGGCCTCGACATCGGGTCCAGTTCGATCAAGCTTGCCCATGTAAAGGCGTCGGGGAACGCGTACAGCGTGAGGAAGTTCGGCGTTTTCCCCCTGCCGCCTGACGCGATCGTGGACGGGGCCATCATGGACCACTCCTCCGTGATCGAGGGGGTGAAGACGGCCCTCAGGGAACTCAAGGTGAAGGAGAAGGAGGTGGCCACCTCCCTTTCCGGGCACTCGGTGATCATCAAGAAAGTCGTGCTCCCGACGACCACCCCGGAGGAACTCGAGGAGTCGATCCAGTGGGAAGTCGAGCAGTACATCCCCTTCGACATCAAGGACGTCAAGATCGATTTCCAGGTGATCGGGCCCCTCAAGGAAGATCCCTCCAAGATGGACGTCCTCCTGGTGGCGGTCAAGACCGACCTGGTGAACGACTACATTTCGGTGGTCAAGGACGCGGGCCTGTCCCCGGCTATCATGGACATCGATTCCATCGCCGCGGGGAACGCCTTCGAGTTCTGCCACCCGGTGTCCGACGAGCAGGTTCCCATGGTGATCAACGTGGGGGCCTCCTTCATGAACGTCAATATCCTCCACACCGGGGTGCCGCTCTTCACGCGCGACGTCCCGATGGGGGGAGGGATGTACACCTCGGAGATCCAGAAGCAGCTTGCCGTCAGCTTCGAGACGGCGGAAGCGCTGAAGATCGGCGCGAAGGATGCCGGGGACCGCGCGGGAAAACTCACCGAGGTCATGAAGACGGTTTCCAACATCCTGGCCACGGAGGCCCAGCGGTCCTATAACTTCTTCTCCGCCACCTATCCCGACCGGCTCGTCACGAAGGTGTACCTCACCGGGGGGGCGGCGAAGTCCCGGTTCCTCAAGGAGATGATGGGGGAGAAGGTCGGGGTGGAGGTCGAGATCTTCAACCCCTTCGAGGGGCTTTCGGTGGATGAGCGCCTGGTGGATCCCGCGGTGGTGTCGCAGTACAGCACGGCCGCGACGGTTGCCGTGGGACTGGCGCTGCGGAACCTGGAGGACCGGCGATGATCCGCGTAAACCTGATCCGGGGCAAGAGGAAAAAGCGCAGGGAGTTCAACCTCAATTTCTTCTATGTTCTCCTCCCGGTCCTGGTTCTTGCGGGGCTGTTCCTCTACCACCGGATGTTGACCGGCAGGATCGTGACCCTGGAGGCCAATATCCAGAAGGCCTCGAACGATATCGCACGCCTGAAAAAGGAGATCGGGGAGGTCGAGAAATTCAAGGCGCGCAAGGCGGAGCTGCAGAAGAAGGTGGATATCATATCGAACCTGAATACCGGCAGGACACTCCCCGTGAAGATGTTCGAGTCCCTCTCGGCCGCGCTTCCGGAAAAGTGCTGGATCGACAAGCTCACCTTGAGCAAGGACAGGAAGGTAAGCATCTCCGGAATCGCCTTGAACAACCATACCATCGCGAATTTCATGACGGCTCTGGGGCAGGAAGGGCGTTTCCAGAACGTGGTGCTGGGGTCGGCGGACCAGACGACGGTCATGGGCGTAAAGCTGATGCGGTTCAGCTTGACGTTCCAGGCGTCGCAAAATTGACGGGACGTTTCAGCGAGGTGTCGGGATGGCGTTGAAATTAGGCAATTTTGCGAATGTCCCGCCGAAAAAGAAGGCGTTCCTCATGGGGCTGGTGTGCCTCATGATGGGAGTGGGGTACTATTATCTCTTTTACAGCTCGGCGTCCGTGCAAATCGCCGGCCTCGAGAAGAAGCTCGCGGAGCTGGAGCACGAGATCAAGCAGCAGGAAGTCATAGCCAAAAACCTCCCGTCGTTCAAGCTGGAGGTCAGCCGGCTGGAGGAGCAGCTTGCCCTCCTTCTCGAGCAGCTTCCCAACTCCGCGGAAATCCCAAGCCTGCTGAAAAACATCTCCGACCTGGGAAAGGAGTCCGGCCTCGAATTTCTCAAGTTCGCCCCGGCGGTGGAGGCGCGCAAGGACTTCTACGCGGAAATTCCCGTGTCGATCACGGTGAACGGAAACTACCACAGTTTCGTCCTGTTCACGGACAAGGTCAGCAACCTTCCGCGGATCGTGAACATCGCCGACATCGCCTTCTCGAACCCTAAACCGGAGACCGATGACAGCTTCTCGGTGAACGTCACCTGCACCGCGACCACGTTCCGCTTCCTGGAGCAGGCGCTGCAGGAAACCTCCGGGGGAGCTGCAAAAGGGAAAGCAAAATGACGCGAACGACCGTGCGATCCTTGCTGATCCTGACCGTTGCGACGGGTTTGTTCGCGACGGGGTTCGCGGGATGCTCGAAGGAAGAGCCCCAGCCCCAGTCGGTGGTGAAGAAAACCGTTCCCAAGGCGCAGGCCAAGGCGGCGGAAGGCCCCAGGCCGGCGGAGACGCCTGCGGCAAAGCCCGTCGTGGTCCTTTACGACCCTGCCGGAAAGCGGGACCCCTTCATGCCGTTCCTGAAGGCCGCGCCGAAGTCGATCATCGCGCTGGGGGATTCCACGCCTCCCTTGCAGCGGTTTGAACTTGGCGAACTGAAGTTCGTCGGGGTGATCTGGGGAGGGAAAAAGGTCTTCGGCCTCGTCGAGGACCGGGAGGGCAAGGGGTACACGGTGACCGTCGGGACGAGGATCGGCCGCGGCGGGGGCATTGTGACGCTGATAACGCAGGGAGAGATCCTCGTCAAGGAAGAATTCACCGATTTGTCGGGGACGAGGATCGCCAGGGAGAGTTCCATGAAGCTACAGAATGCAGGAGGAAAATGACGATGAACCTGTTCCGGGGGATGCGGGCGCACAAGCGTTACCCGGTCTGGCCGACCGCCTTGGTCCTTCTGGCGATTCTGGTGGTTGCCCCTTCACGGCTTATTGCCGGGGAGACGGAGAAACCTGTTATCCCCGGCGGGAGCGTCAGGGAGGTCACGGTTTCCAGGACGCCTTATTACACCAACATAGAGGCAGTGGTCGACGGGAAGATCGAGAACTACAACTCCTTCAAGCTCAACGACCCGTTCCGGATCGTTGTCGACATCTGGGGCGTCTCGAAAGGCGCGGCCGCGCCGGATATCGCGGTCGATACCCCCCAGGTGAAATCGGTGAAGGTATCCCAGCAGGGGGACAAGCTCCGGCTCCTGGTGGAGACACCCGAGGATCGCCCGCTGCCGTTCCTTGTCACCACGGAGGGGGGGAAGCTGGTTCTCTCAGTCGGTGGCGGCCAGGAAGAAAAAGTGACCAGCATGGACCGCGTCGAGGAGGGCAGGCAGGCCGCCGTCAAGGCGCCCGGCATCCTGGGAATCGACCTGGAAGACCTTCCCGACGCGTCTAACGTTGTGGTCACGACCTCCGGCGAGGTCGTATACCAGGAAGTCAAAAAAGAGGGAAGCGTCACGCTGGTTTTTCCCGCCGCATCGGCGGAAAAGGGCCTGATGAGGGAGATCGACGCCAGGAAATTCGGCATCCCCGTGACGAGGATCCTACCCGCCGCCGGCAAGAAGGGGGTAACCGTGGCCGTCTCTTTTGCCGCCGGTTCCTCCTACACGGTGGAAAAACGCGGGGACGCGGTGGTGGTTTCCTTCACCAAGAAGCCTGGCGGGCAGCAGGAGACCCAGGTGGTGGCGAAACTTGCCGAAGTAAAGGGTAGTGCGCCGCAGCCCGCAGTCCCGCAGGAAGCCGGCCCGGCCATGCCGCCGGGGAACGCGGAAACCAACACGCAAAAGTGGGGGTTCGCGGTCCGGGGTTCGGGAGACCAGCGTAAATACGTCGGCCAGAGGATCTCGCTGGACTTCAAGGACGCGGACATCCTCAACGTGTTCCGCATCATCGCCGAGGTGAGCAACCTCAACATCGTCACGGGGGACGACGTGAAGGGGAGGGTCACCCTCCGGCTGATCAACGTTCCCTGGGACCAGGCCCTGGACCTTGTTCTTCAGTCCAAGGCGCTCGGTGTCAGGCAGGAGGGCAACGTTCTTCGCATCGCTCCCCTGGCCACGATCCGGACGGAAGAGAAGGGCCGGCTCGACGCCCAGAAAGAGGTGGACAAGCTCAAGGCGACGCTCGAGGGGGTGGTCGAGACCATTCCCGTAAGCTACAGCAAGGCCTCCGAACTCCAGGGGAAGGTCAAGGACCTCCTGTCGGAGGGAGGAAAAATCCAGGTAGACGACCGTACGAACACGATCATAATCCGGGACTTGAGCAAAAACGTCGAGGATGTCCGGGCGCTCATAGCCAGGCTCGACACGGCTACTCCACAGGTGTTGATCGAGGCGAGGATCGTCGAAGTGGACACGTCGTTCTCCCGCGAACTCGGCGTCCAGTGGGGAGGTTCCTGGAGCAGCTACGGAAGTACCCGGGTCGGAATCACCGGTGTCCAGGATTCCATCGGGGCCCCCAATCCCGGGCTGTCTCTCACCAACGCGACGCCGTACACGGCCGCCACCACTCCGCCGAGCTATGCGGTCAACCTGCCGGCCACCATAGGGTTGGGTGCCGGCAGCGGGATCAGTTTCGGCATCCTCCGTGACAACCTGCGTCTGGACCTTTCCCTGTCGGCCCTCGAGGCCTCGAACAAGGGCCGCGTGATCTCGTCTCCCAAGGTGATCACGATCGACAACAAGGAGGCCCTGATCGAGCAGGGGACCCAGATCCCGTACTCGACGGTTTCCGCTTCCGGGACGAACACGCAGTTCATCGACGCAACGTTGAGCCTGAAGGTGACTCCCCACATCACACCGGACGGCGGCGTCATCATGAAGCTGGAGGCGAAGAACGACTCCCAGGGCGAAGTGGGGGCTTCCGGCCAGCCCGCGATCAACAAGAAGAAAGCCACCACCGAGGTGCTGGTCCGCGACGGCGAGACCGCCGTTATCGGGGGGATTCTCCAGATCACGCGAAAGGAGAACCAGGTGGCCGTACCCTGGCTCTCGAAGATCCCCGTCCTCGGCTACCTGTTCCGCAAGGACACCAACCAGGCGGTCAACCGGGAGCTGCTCATTTTCATCACCCCGAAGATACTGAAACAGGAGACGTCGCAGGCCAAGACATCCTGATCGGGGCATAGCCGGATCCAAACCGGAGCACCTGGTCGCAGGGACCGGGTGCTCTTTTTTTTAAGGAGGGGACGCCATAGGAACCTTCACCTATCGGACCGCGGGCGAGACACACGGCCCGGCCCTGGTGGCCGTGGTGGAAGGGTTGCCCGCCGGCGTTTCCGTCCGCGCGGAGGGCATCAACCGGGAACTCGCCCGCCGGCAGGTCGGCTACGGCCGCGGAGAGCGGATGAAGATCGAGCGGGACGAGGTTGAGATCCTGTCCGGCGTCCGGTTCGGAAAGACGCTCGGGGGTCCCGTGGGCCTGCTCATAAGAAACCGGGACTGGGTGAACTGGCGGGAGAAGATGGCGGCAACGGGGAGCGGAAGGGGAATCGATCCCCTTTCGACCGCGCGACCGGGTCACGCGGACCTCGCGGGGGCGCTGAAATACGGCCACGGGGACGTACGGAACGTCCTGGAGCGGGCAAGCGCCAGGGAGACGGCCGCGCGGGTCGCCGCGTCCTCGCTGGCGCGTGGTTTCCTGGAGCAGGTAGGCGTGCGTGTCGCCGGCCATGTCCTCTCGATCGGGAAAATCCGGGTGCCGCGGGACGTCGAAGGGGATTGGGACAGCGCGGTGCGGTCGGAGAGGAGCGAGTTGCGGATGGCCGATCCCGTCGCGGCCGGCCGCGCGGCGAGCCTGATAGATCGTGCGAGGAAGGCGGGCACCTCGGCGGGCGGGATCGTGGAGGCGATCGCGAAGGGAGTCCCGCCGGGGCTTGGGTCGTACGTATCCATGGACCGGAGGCTCGATGCGCGGCTGGGACAGGCCGTCATGAGCATCCCGGCGGTCAAGGGGGTGGAGATCGGCGGCGGATTCGGGCTTTCCGCTCTCCCCGGCGACCGGGTCCACGACGAGGTTTTTCCGGGCAGGAGGCGTGGGAACAGGCTGTTCGGCGACGTTTCCCTCCCTTTCCACCGCAAGACCAACCGGGCGGGAGGACTCGAGGGGGGGGTGAGCAACGGGGAGTTCGTAATAGTGCGCGCGGCCATGAAGCCGATCCCCACGCAGTCAAGGCCCCTCCGGACGGTGGTCATCGGGACATGGAAGCGGGCCGCCGCCCATCGGGAACGCAGCGACGTCTGCGCGGTTCCGGCGTGCTCGGTCGTCGTGGAGGCGATGACGGCGGTTGTGCTCGCGGACGCCTTCCTGGAAAAATTCGGTGGGGATTCGATGCGGGAAATCCAATATAATTATGCCCGTTACCTGCGGGATATAGGTGCCCGATGAACGGGGGCGGGAAGGAGAGGTCGGTGAGCTCCGACATCATCACGGTGGCGCTGGGGGAGCGCACCTACGACATCTTCTTCGGGGAAGGGATCTACCCGTTGTTCCAGGAATGGATATGCCGTTTCTATCCGGGCGGAGCGGTGTACGTGATCACGGACCGGAACGTCGCCTCCATCTACGGAGAGGACATCCACCGGTGGCTCTCCGGCATCCCCCATCATATCCATGCGATCGAACCGGGCGAGGACGCGAAAAACTGGGAGACGATACGCGGCATCTACGCTTTCCTGGCCCAGGGGAACGCGGATCGGGAGGCGCTCGTGGTGGCTTTCGGCGGCGGTGTCGTGGGGGACCTGGCCGGATTCGCGGCCGCCACCTACCTCCGGGGCGTCCCGTACCTGCAGATCCCGACGACCCTGGTTTCCCAGGTGGACAGCAGCGTCGGGGGGAAGACCGGTTTCAACCTCCAGGAGGGCAAGAACCTGGTCGGCGCGTTCCACCAGCCGCGCGCCGTATTCATAGACCACGGCTTCCTGCGCACCCTGGACGACCGGAACCTGCGGTCCGGCATGGCGGAGGTGGTCAAGTCCGCGATAGCCGGCGACGCGGTCCTCTGGGAGAAGCTTTGCGCCATGGGGTCCCGGTGGAGAGCGATGTCCGGCCGGGAATGGCACGACGTCATCCAACGGGCGGTCGCCTTCAAGTCGTCCGTCGTGGAAAGAGACGAGAGGGAATCGTCGATCCGCCGGATTCTGAACCTGGGGCACACCATCGGGCACGCCCTGGAACAGGCCGCCGGTTACGGGAACCTTCTCCACGGGGAAGCCGTGGGTATGGGGCTCGCGTGGGAGGCGATATTCTCCCGCCGACTGGGCGTGACCCCCCCGGAGGTCGATGAGAGGCTTTTTTACCTGATGAAGGAGATCGGTTTCGCGCTGGACGACCCGTCGCTTCCGCTCACCTCGATCGCGGGGGCGATCGGGATGGACAAGAAACGGATCGTTTCGGAATTGGAGATGCCGATGGTGGTCTCCCCGGGCGAATGCGTCATGAGACGCCTCCCGCTCTCCCAGCTGCGGAAGGAGCTGCCCGGGATACGGGCGGAGATCCTGCAGAGAGGCCGGGAAGCCGCCATCGATTCGGCGGGAGAGAGGGAGCTCCTGGCGATGATCGAGAAGGGGGACCTGCCGGCGGCGACCGCGATCCTCGAGCGCCGCGTGGGGGCGACCCCGCAGGACCTGCGGGCGATGGTGCTGCTCGCGGAGGCCTATCTCCGGTCAGGCAAGCACGTCGGCGCCTGGGAGATGATCAAGGAGGCCCTGCAGCAGTACCCGGCGGACCCCCGGACCCAGCGCGTCGCGCGCGAGATCGAGAAGGAGCTTCGGCGTTATCACGAAAAAGAAGGCGATGTGCTGCCTCCGCCGCTGGAGGACGTGATCATCCTGGAGGGCGGGGTGTTCGAAATCCGTTCCGCCGACCCGTCGCCGGGCATCGCGGAGGACACCCCCGGGTCCCCCGAACCGGAGCCGGAGGCCCCGCCCGCCTCCGCCGTACGGACAATCACGATGGCCAACGTCTGCTGGGAGCAGGGCGAAAAGGAGATCGCGCGGCGGATCGTCGACGAAATTCTGGAGCGGGACCCGGGGAATCCGCGCGCCCTGGAATGGAAGGCAACCCACGAGGAGCGGACGGCCGATGCCATGCTGACCGTCTTTCTCGATGCGATCGCGAAGGAGTACGGATATGACCTTTCGGGACCTCATTGAAGGCATGCACAGGAACGACGCCTCCGTCCGGGGGGGGGCGCTGGCGGGCTCGGACGGCCTTGTCGTGGAGGAATGGCAGGTCTCCCCGCACCCCCACGATCTTCCGACGCTCTGCGCGGAGATGGGGCAGTTCTTCAAGGAATCCGGGCGTATCGCCGGCGAAAACGGACTGGGGAGGGCCACGGAAGTTTTAGTCGCCGGCGAACAGGGGATGGTCCTGGTTCGGCGCGTGACGGAGGAATACCTCCTCCTGCTGGTCGCGGACCCGGATGCCGTGGCCGGCAGGTGCCGCTTCCACCTGCGCCAGGGGGCGCGCCGCGCGAAGGAGATGCTGTGAAACGGCCCGCCCGGCCCCGCGTTTTATTCGTCGACGGACCGAACCTGAACGTCCTGGGCTCCAGGGAACCGAAGATCTACGGAAAGATGACGCTCGCCGACATTCGCCGCGAGGTGACTCGTGCCGCGCGGCGCGAAGGGGCCGCGGTCGTATTTTTCCAGTCGAACCACGAAGGGGAGATCGTCGGCGCCCTTCAGGACGCGCGCGGGAAGTTCGACGGCGTCGTGATCAACCCGGCGGGGTACACCCACACGAGCGTCGCGATACGGGACGCCTTGATCTATGCGGGTCTTCCCGCGTTGGAGGTCCACCTGAGCAATCCGGCCGGCAGGGAGCCGTTCCGGCGTGAATCCACCATCGAAGACGTCGTCGTCGGCCGGATCGCGGGGCTGGGGGGGTACGGCTATGTCCTCGCCCTCTCGGGCATCCTGAACCACCTTCGGGAAGCGGGCGGACTTGCCGGCTAGCCCTGGCCCACGCATCGCCCGGCTTCTGTCCCTGCTCTCCCGGCGCCGGATCGATCTGTTCCTCTGCAGCCGCATGACCAACATCCGGTACCTCTGCGGGTTCACCGGCAGCGACGGCGTCCTCCTCGTCTCACCGGACGGGGCGACGCTCGTCACCGACGGGAGGTATTCGGAGCAGTCCCGACGGGAGGTCCGCGACGCGGATGTTTCAATATCCGACCGTAAGTGGATGGAGGTGGCCCGCAGGGTCCGTCGCGCCCGCGCTTCAAGAGTGGGTTTCGAGTCACGCCACCTTTCCGTCGACCTGTTCCGGCTTCTTTCCAGGGGCGTCGAGGAGAAGTGGGTGGCCTTGCACGACCCCGTGGAAGGGCTCCGCATGCTGAAGGAAGAAAGCGAGATCCGCGCGATCGAGGCGGCTGCGGTCACCGCGTCCGGCGCTCTCCTGGCCGTCCTGTCGGGCGGGTGGAAAGGCAGGAGGGAATCGGAGGTGGCAGCCGACCTGGAGCGGGAGATGAAGGCGCAGGGGGCGGAGGGCGCCTCGTTCCGTACCATTGTCGCGTCGGGCCCGCGCTCGGCGATGCCGCACGCCGCGCCGACCTCCGCCAGGATCCGGGGCGCGGACCCCGTGGTTATGGATTTCGGGGCCTGTCGGGAAGGGTACTGTTCGGACGAGACGGTTACCCTTCTCCCCGGGCGGATCCCCCCTGATTTTCGCAGGGCGGTCGACGCTGTCCGCAAGGCCCAGGAGGCGGGAATCCGCGCGATACGCCCCGGCGTCCCGTGCAGGGAGGTGGATGCCCGGGTGCGGGAATCGCTGGACCGCGCGGGTTTTTTGAAGTATTTTGGTCACTCAAGCGGCCACGGGGTGGGTCTCGACATCCACGAGCGCCCATCGCTTGCCCCACGCTCGAAGGACTGTATTCGCGAGGGCATGGTGGTTACCGTCGAGCCTGGAGTGTATCTCCCCGGGGTGGGGGGGGTGAGGCTTGAGGACATGGTTCAGGTCACAGGGACCCGTGGGGAACGGATCACCTACCTCCCCAAAACGATTTCAGGTCCGGCGTGACGGGGAGAGGGATTCATGTATTCGACAGGGGATTTCCGCAACGGCCTGAAGATCGAGTTCGAGGGCGAGCCGTACCTGATCGTCTATTTTCAACACGTGAAACCCGGAAAAGGCGGGGCGTTCGTCCGCACGAAGATGAAAAACCTAAAGACGGGCTCCGTGCTGGAGCACACCTTCCGGAGCGGCGACAAGGTCGACAAGCCCGACCTGGAAGAGCGGGAAATGCAGTTCATGTACAAGACCGGGAACCAGTATCACTTCATGGACACGGGGAGCTACGAGCAGATATATCTCGACGAAGACCATGTCGGGGACTACGGAAATTACCTGATCGAGAACCTGTCCGTCAAGATCCTCTTCTACAGGGGGGAGCCCATCGGGATAGACCTTCCCATTTTCATCGTGCTCCGCATCGTCGAATCGGAGCCCGGGGTACGGGGGGACACCGTGAGCGGGGGAAGCAAGCCGGCCAGACTGGAGTCGGGTGCGGTCGTGCAGGTCCCCCTGTTTCTGGACGTGGGGGACAGGATCAAGGTGGACACCCGGACCGGGACCTACATCGAGCGGGCGTAAGGGGGGGGGAGAGATGAACCTCAAGGAAATAAAGGAAATACTGGAGCTGCTGAAGGGTTCGGACGTCACCGAGCTCGAGGTGGCCCGCGGGGAGAACGTGTTGAAGGTTCGCCGCGGGACGCCCGGGGAGATCCGGCAGGCGGCAAGCCAGCTCCCGGTCGCCGCGCCGCCGGCCGGGGCCGAGGAACCGTCCCGCCCGGTCAAGGAGGCCGCGCCTAAAACCAGCGCCAAGGAGATCGTTTCACCGATCGTCGGAACGTTCTACCGCGCGCCCGCTCCCGACGCGTCCCCGTTCGTGGAGGTGGGGACGCGCGTGACCAAGGGGCAGGTTTTGTGCATTATCGAGGCGATGAAAATAATGAACCAGATCGAGTCCGACGCGGGCGGCACCGTGACTGCGATCCTGGTTGAGAACGCGCAGCCCGTGGCGTACGGGCAGCCGCTCTTCCACATCACCCAGGACTAGCCGGAGGCGGCATGATCCACAAGGTCCTGATCGCCAACCGCGGGGAGATAGCGGTCCGCGTCATACGGAGCTGCCGCGAGATGGGGATCAAAACGGTGGCTATCTATTCCACCGCGGACAAGGAGGCCATGCACGTCCGCATGGCCGACCAGTCCGTATGCGTGGGCCCCCCCGAAAGCTCGGAGAGCTACCTGAACGTTCCCTCGATCCTGAGCGCGATCGAGATCACGGACGCGGATTCGGTACACCCGGGATACGGCTTCCTCGCGGAAAACCCGGCGTTCGCGGAGATCTGCGAGAACTACGGCGTGAAGTTCATCGGGCCCTCTTCCGAGGTGATCCGCCGCATGGGGGACAAGGTCGAGGCGCGCAGGGCGGTCCTGAAAGTCAAGGTCCCGGTGGTCCCGGGCAGCGACGGAGCGATCACCGAAGAGGAGGACGGCCTGAAGGTCTCCAAGGAGATCGGTTTCCCGGTGATAATCAAGGCGGCCGCGGGCGGCGGCGGCAGGGGGATGAAGATCGTTCACAGCCCCGCGTCTTTCATCAACGCCTTCCTGACGGCGCAGTCGGAGGCGTTGTCGGCATTCGGCGTCCCCGACGTCTACATCGAGAAGTATTTCGAGCAGTCACGCCACGTCGAAGTCCAGGTAATGGGGGACCGGTTCGGGAGCGTTATCCACCTCGGGGACCGGGACTGCTCCGTGCAGCGGCGGCACCAGAAGCTGATCGAGGAGGCGCCCGCCCCGTTTCTTCCCGCGCGCACCCGCACCCGGCTCTGGAAGGCGGCTGTCGACGCGGCGACGGCTGTGAGCTATAACAATGTGGGAACCGTGGAGTTCCTGTATGTCCCCGACGGGGAGTTCTACTTCCTGGAGATGAACACCCGCATCCAGGTCGAGCACCCGGTCACGGAGGCGGTTACGGGGATCGATATAGTCAGGGAGCAGTTCCGCATCGCGGACGGCAAGAAGCTCCGGTTCGAGCAGAAGGACGTGCATTTCCGCGGCCACAGCATCGAATGCCGCATCAACGCGGAGGACCCGGAGACGTTCGTCCCGTCGCCGGGGACGATCAAGACCTGCCTTTTTCCGGGAGGCTTCGGCGTGCGCGTGGACACCGCGATTTACCCCGGCTACACTATCCCGTCGAACTACGACTCCCTTCTCGGGAAGCTCATCGTCCACGGGGAGGATCGAAACGAGGCGATCATGCGGATGCGGCGGGCGCTGGAAGAGCTCCGGATCGACGGCGTGAAGACGACCACCGAGTTCCACAAGAAGATCATGAACAACACCGACTTCGCCGAGGGGCGGCTTCGGACGAACTTCCTCACGAAAACCAGGGTGTGAGTGTCTCGATCCCGGCGCCGCGGGGCCGTGTTCGGGAAATGACAAGGAGAGAATAAGGGATTGGGTTTTCTCGATTCGATAAGGAAAATGTTCTCCCCCCAGGAGGGGGAAGACCGTGCGTCCCTTTCGAAAAGGGTCCAGGTTTCCCCGCAGGATCCCCAGGCCCGTCAGAAGCTCGGTTTTTATCTCCTCCGGCAGGGGGAGGTCGTTGAAGGGCTCGATCAGCTCGCGCGCGCCGCGATCATGTACGAGAAAGACGGATTCGCGGGCAAGGCCATCGCCATCCTGCGCCACATGCTCAGGCACGATCCGTCCAATGTCGAGTTCCTTCGGTGGCTGATCCGCCTCCTGGCCCAGGAGGGTCTCACGGGGGACGCCATTCGGGAACTGGAAAACGCGGTCGGCCGGCAGGGTCTCTTCTCGTCGGACGAGCAGAAGCTGGAGTTCCTGCGGAACGCGGGCGAGAGCCTGCCGAAATCCCCGTTGCCTTCCCTTTACATCGCCGACCTTTTCCGCGGCCAGCGGAAATTCTACGAGGCGATCAACGAGCTGGACAAGGCCGCTCAAAACGTCCAGGCCGCGGGGCTTGCCCCCGAATTCGCCGAGAGGCTTTCAGGGGTGATGCAGGCGGCGGACGACGACGTGGAGATCCTGGAGGCGTGCGGTTTCCTCTGGCTGCGGGTCGGAAAAACGACCGAGGCGATTATCCTCCTTTCCGATGTCATCGAGGAAAACCGGAAAGAGGAGAATCCCGCGGACATCGAAGAGATGGAACGCGTGCTTGATGACATCCGTGAAGGCCGGAGCGTGGCAGGCGCCCTCTCCTTCCGCGATGCCGCAAGGAGGATGGCCGAGGCCGCGCAACAGCCCGCGCCTCCGGAAACGGTGGAGCCCCCCCCGGAACCGGTTGCCGGGCCGGAGCCGGAGCCCCCCCCGCAGGCGGTTTCCCTCGGGAAGGACGACTACCGGGACGAGGAATCCATCGTTCAGGATGCGCTTTCACGGCTCCAGGCGAAAGTCACGGAGGAGATCGGGGAATCGGATCCGGATGCCCGGTACAACCTCGGAATCGCATACAAGGAAATGGGCCTCCTGGACGAGGCCGTGGGTGAGTTCAACTTTGCGCTCAGGAAACCGGAGCTTCTGGTGGGAGCTTCTTCGCTGCTCGCGGACACGTTGGCCGCGAAGGGAAAGTTCGCGGAGGCGCTGGAGACCCTGGAGGGAGTGCTTTCTTCCGTTTCTCTCACGGGGACGGAACGCCTTGACGTTCGCTACCACAAGGCCGACCTGTTGAACCGCTGCGGCAACGAGGAGGAGGCGAACAGGCTCTTGCTCGAGATCTTCGGTGAGGCGCCCGGATACAGGGACGTCGCGTCGAGGACGGAGCGCCTTCGCCGGTAGCCGCCGGCGGGGTGTTGCATTTTGCGTGCTTCCTGTGGTAAAGAACGGTGAAAAAGCGGGCGTAATTCAGGGGTAGAATGCAAGCTTCCCAAGCTTGACGTCGCCGGTTCGAATCCGGTCGCCCGCTCCATTCTTTTTTTCCCGATATACTCTATAATTGGTACCCATGTCGAGGCGATGGGTGTGGTGGGCAGCAGGCGGTCTCCTCCTCGTCGTCCTTCTGGCGTTCGGGGCGTGGCGGCTTTCACGCGAGATACCGGACCGCCTGCGCGAGGCGGAGGAGGCGATCCGGGAGGAGGCCGCAAGGAACGGTCTCCTGGTTTCTTTCCGGGGGCTCAAGTTTCATCTTCTTTACCCGCGCGTATCGATTGACGATATCGAAATACGCGACGCGGCGGCGGGTCTTCGGCTTCTCTGGGCCGAGCGCGCGGAAATCTCAATTTCGCCGGGCCGCCTGCTCTCCGGAGAATCGCCGGTTTCCCGCATTAGAATCCGGAATTACACCCTTCACCTCGAGGAGGCGAACCGCCCCCTGTTGGACAGGCTGCGCGCCGGGAAGCGGGAGGGGGCCATGCCGGAAATACTCCTCCTGGGAGGAACCGCCCGCATAGGACCGCTCGGGCCGGTAAAGCGTTGGGAGGCGAAGATCCCCGAATTGCGCATCAGGGAGGTCAAGTTCCTGGGTACCCGGATCACCCTGAAGGCCGAGGAGACCTCCGGAGAAATGGTTCTTCCGAAGGCGGGGGCCGGGAACTGGCCATTCGTGGCGCTTGAGGCGGACATGTTCCACCACGATGGGGCGATACGCGTGCGGAAGCTGAAGGCCTCGGGTACGTCCGCCGCCCTGAGGCTGTCGGGTCTCGTGGATTACGGGCGGCGATCCGGAGACGTCAAACTGTCCGGGGAGGCCGACCTGGCCCGATGGATCTCATCGGGCGCGCCGGCCTCCGCCTGGCTCGGGAGGTTTGCCACGATCGGGATCGTTGATTTTTCCGCTTCCCTCGAGGGGACGATAGACAATCCCGGCGGCTCTGGTAAATTCCTGCTGCGAAACGGCCTGCTCACGGGGGGCGCGCCGGCGGAAGGGGAGATTGAGGTCTCCGTCGGGAAACGGCAAGTCCGGATCGATTCCGTGAAGGGAAGGATATGGGGTGGAACCCTGACGGGCAACGGCTCCTACGACGCCGGATCGGGGCGCGTGGAGGGGAAACTTTCCCTGAACCGGGTGTCTTTCGGAGCGGCGCCATGGAAGGAATGGGGCCTTCCCTGGCGCCCCGCCGGCAAGGGGGATGCGGAGATCGTTCTCTCCGGGCGCGGTGATCGCGTGCACGGGGTTTTCTCCTGGAAGAACCCGTCGGGGCTGGAACGGGTGGTTCGGGGAAAGGAAGCGGTAGAGACTGTCAGGCTTCCGTTATCCGGGACGGTGAACGGAGACTATCTCCCCGGCAGCGTGCTTGCCCTTGCGAAGTTCAGTGTACGGGCGGGGGAAGCCGAATTGTCGGGGAGAGGCGAAATCGCCCTTCCCGCGAGGCACCTTCGGTTGGACGGGGAATTGTCCCTCCCCCGGGGGAAGGCATCGGAATACGGTTTGAACGCTCCGGTTTCGTGGGTGGGCGCTTCCGGGGAATGGACGATCGAGGGCGTCGCCGACAGGCCCCGCGTCGAGGTCCGGCTGGAGGCTCGCGAACTCTCCGCCAGGGGTTTGCCCCCGGTTCCCGTCATGATGAAACTTGTCGGGTATCCCTCCGACGTTGTTCACTTCGTGGCGGACATCCCGGCGAAAGTCGCCAGGACTACGGCGACAGGCACCTTCTCCGGGCCGTTGTCCGGAAAGCCCTTCCTGGTGGAGGCTTCGCTTGCGGCCCGCGAAATCGATTTTTCCGAGGCAGGACGCTGGCTCAGGACCGTCATGGCTTCTCCAGGGAAAGACACCGCGGCGGCGGAGCGCTACACCGCCGGGCTTGCCGGGTCTGGGAACGCCGACCTGCAGGTCTCCCTGGGTAAAGAGACGTATTCCATCACGGGGACGCTGCGTTCAGGCGAGCTTCGGCTTGCGGGATTCAGCCTCGGGGATGTTTCCGCCGAGGGGGTGTGGAGCCGGTCAGGGACCGGACAGTCCTGGAAGGCCGGTGTGCAGGGAAAGACGGCGGGGAAGGGGGAATTCCGCCTGGCGGGGGAAGGAAAGGGCGGGACCGCGATCGTTTCCGGTTCAATCGACCGGCTCGATCTTGAGAAGGCGCTCCCCGTATTCGCGTCCGGCCTCCGCCTCCGGGTCCAGGGAACCGCCGGGCTCCGGTTCGCCTCACGATTCGCGGACGGGGAGTGGGAGCTCGATTCCTTGTCCGCGTCCGTGCCCAGGTTGTCCGTGGACAACGTGGCCTGGGAAGGAGTGTCGGCCGAGGGCTCCCTTGGCGTGTCCTCCGGCAGGGTAGTTGTCGCTTCCCGTTCGCCGGAAATGCGCCTTGACGCGGAGGTTGGCCGGGGCGGGGATTGGCCGGTGAGCATCGCCTTTTCCGCGACCGACGTTCCAACGGGTTTCGTTCTCTCCGCCGCCGGGCAGCCGGGTGTCGCCTCGAAAGGGAAATGGAACGCCGGGGTGGACGGGGTGTTCAAAGCCGCCGTGCTGCTTTCGGAGAAAACGTTCCACCCGGGTGCGGTCTCCACGCTGCGTTTTTCGGCGTCGTCGTCGTCGCCGTCGATTTCGGGGCTGGATTTCGAGGAACTTCGGGCGGCCGGGAGAAAAGAAGGGGACGCCGTCGTCGGTGAAATCTCCTCTCGTGCCCCGGACAGCCGCCTTTCCTTCTCCCTGGCCCTGCGGGAGCCGTTCGCTTTCCGCGTGGAAGGCCCCCTGTCTTTCGCGGCGGTCGACGGAAAGGGCAGGGAATCCGGGAAGGCGAAGCTTTCCGTCAACGGGAGCGCGGCGATCGCCGGCGCCCTCCGCTCCATATCGAGCACCACCGGCACCCTCCTGGTCGACCAGTTCGTCTACAAGGACGGCGGCTTCGAAATGTCAGGCAAGAAGATCTCCGCCCGGTTCCTGCCCGAGGGGATAACCTGGGCCGGCGGCACCCTTATGGCGGCGGGATCCCCCCTCGATGTTTCGGGTAAGGTCTCCTGGAATGGAGACCTGGATGTTCACGTCGAAGGGAGCGTCCCCGCCGCCGCCATCCACCTTCTCACCGACGTGTTCGACCGCCTCGACGGCGTCATGCGGCTCAATCTGCGGCTGTCCGGAAAGCTGGACAACCCCATCATGGTGGGTACGGGCCGCCTGGAGAGGGGAACCTTTTCCTTCCACGGGTACTCCCAGTTGTTCGAGGACATGAAAGCGGACGCCGTCATCAGCAGGGAAAAGATCATCTTCGATCACTTCGAGGGGAGGAGCGGCGGCGGGTACATCGACGGGAGGGGGGAACTTCCGCTCCGCTTCGACGCCCACCAGCGCCTGTATTTTACCGTGGACTTCTTCGACATGATCTTCCCATACCCGGACGAATTCCGCCCCGTCCTGCAGGGGCACGTCGAGCTCCTGGGGCCTTTTGACGATTTTCTCGTCCTGGGAGAGGTGGAAGTGCAGTCCGCGCGCTATAGCCGGACCTTGCGCGCCGAGAAGGCGCTCGTCGATTTCCGGAGGCGCCTGGTGGACGTTACCGCCCGCAAGGAAAATTCCGGTTTCCGGGTCCGGCTGGACGTGGACGGGATCGCGGACGGGACGATCCGGATCAAGAACAACCTCGCGGATGCAACGGCCAGGGGTGAGTTCAAGATCGTCGGGGACACGAACCGGGTCATCGTCCTGGGGTCCTTCGACGTCAACGAGGGGTTTGTCGAATACCAGGGGAACCGTTACGATCTCAAGCGGGTAAGCGTAGACTTTCTTGACCCGAGGCGGAACAACCCGAGCCTGGAAGTCCGCGCGGAAACCAGGAAGGGAAACGTCTCGGTCATGGTCAGCGTGTCGGGGACGCTGGAAAAATACGAGGTGGACCTCACCTCGGACCCTCCGCTCGGCAAGAACGACATCGTGAGCCTCCTGTCGCTGGGCGTGACCACGAAGGAGCTGGTAGGCTCCGAGGGGACGGTGTCCGCCGCCGCCGCGTCTTCGGTTGTGCTCGGACCGTACAAGGGGGAGTTTGAAGAGAGAATCCGTGGGGTCGTGAGGCTGGACAAGTTCTCGATCGAGCCGTCGTATTCCTCATCCAACAAGTCGTTCGAGCCGAAGTTCATCGTGGGCAAGTCCTTCGGGGAGCGGTTCTCCGTCTCGGTATCCACGAGCGTGGGCACGACCACGGAGAGCAGCGCGACGGCTGAGTACAAGCTCCTGGAGAACGTCTATCTGCAAGGTGCCTGGGAAAGCGCGACGACGACCAGGGAAGGCGACCTGGGCGCCGACGTCAAGATCCGCTACCGGTATCGTCAGCTCAAGGATTTCCTGCGTGGCCGCAATTAGCTTCAGGCGGGTCGCGGCATCGGCGGCGGGGCTGCTCCTCCTTGCCTTGCCACTTGCCGGCCGGGCCGCCGAGGCCACGCCCGGGAAAATCCACCCCGTGGTCTCTTCGGTGAGTTTCCGGGTAGCCTCCCCCTATCTCCTTTCCTACGACGAGCTTGCAAGCCTGGTCAAGATCCGCCCCGGGGATCTCCTGACCGAAGCGGCCGTGAGGGATTCCATACGGGAACTTTACGCAAAGTCGGTCTTCCGGGAGGTCGCCGCCTACGCGCGGGACGACGAGGGGAAAACCGGGGTAATGTTTGCCCTTTCCCCGTACCCGGTAATAAGCGACGTCGAGGTGACGGGACAGGAGAGAGTTTCAACCGCACAGATCCTGTCGGCTTCCCGCATCAGGCGCGGCACTCCACTGGAGGGGCGCGATCTCCGCGAAGCAGAGGAACTGGTGAGAAAGGCGTTGGAGAAGAAGGGGTTCGTCGGTGCGACCGTCTCCATCTCGGTCGCCTGCAGCCTCGAAAGCGGAGTCGGAAGGCTTAGCATAGATGTGAAGGAGGGCGACCCCGGGGTCGTTCGCGGGGTCGAACTGCCCGGTGCGTCGTTCTTCAAAAGGGAAATACTGATGGAAAAGTTGGGGGTATCCCCCGGCTCCCATTTCGATTACCGGAGGAGTGAGAAAGGGATACGGGAACTCCGCTCATCCTACAAGAGGGCGGGGTTTCTCACGGTCCGAATCGCGGAGGCCGAGATCACATCCGTGGGAGAGGGGGGGGTGGGGCTGGTCGTGCGGGTCGAGGAGGGCCCGAAGTACGAAGTGCGTTGGGAAGGGCGCAACCGCTATTCGATCGCGAAACTGGAGAAGGCGTCGGGGATATATGGGGAAGAGGAGACGACCGAAGCGGGTATCGTGCACGACGTCCGCGAACGGCTGATCGCCTTCCACCGGGATCGCGACTACCTTCGCGCCGAAGTCGATGTCGACGTGGAGGAGAAGCCCGGCGGCCTGCGACAAATGAAGGTCACGGTGCGGCCGGGGTTGGCGGGCTACCTGAAAGATATCCGGTTCGACGGGAACGCGGGCATTCCCGCCAAGCGGCTCCGGAAGCAGATCATCAGCGAGGAACGAGGATTTTTTTCCTTCGTCACCGGGGCCGGAAAGCTGCGGGAGGAGGACTGGAACGACGACATGGGGGCCCTGGTCGGGCTCTACCAGAAGGAGGGATTCGTCCGCGCGCGCATCCCCTCCGTCGACACCGCGTGGGATGAGCGCGGCGGCATCACCAGGACGATCCACATAGAGGAAGGGGTCCGCTACAGGCTGCGGGAGATCCGGTTCCACGGCAACGACCATTTCCTGCGGGAGGAGCTATTGGCCCACGCGGGAAACCGCGAGGGTGGCTTCGTCGACTACGTCGGGCTTGAGCGCGACCAGGAGGCGATCGCGGGCCATTACCGGAACGCGGGGTATCTGGACGTCTCCATGCAAAGCAAGCTCGAGTTCGACGAGGAAAAAGACACGGTCGTGGCGCGGTTCGGCATAGAGGAGGGGCCCCGGTACGTCCTTGGGAAAGTCATCGTGCGGGGGAACCAGCTGACCGACCCGATCGTCATCCGGAGGGAGGTCGGCATTCGTGAAGGTTCTCCGGCAGGCGAGATGGATCTGCTGAAATTCCAGCAGGCGGTTTACGGCACGGGTTTGTACAAGAGCGTCAGGATCCAGAAAGTGAAACGGCCGTCGGAGGGGATCCTGGACCTTATCGTCGAGGTGGAAGAAACGCTTTTCTTCGAGGTCGAGTACGGGGTGGGGTACGGCACGGACACGGGGGTCCGTGGGGCCGTCGGCGTCAAGAACAGGAATCTCGACGGGAAGGGGCGGAATTTCTTCACCCGCCTGTCCGCAAGCCAGAAGGAACAGGTGTACCTCTGGTCCTTGCGCGAGCCCTGGATTTTCGGGAACCGGTGGAAATGGGAAGGGGGCCTCACCGGCTTTTACCAGGATGCCGTGCGGGAAAGCTTCAGCCTGAGGAAAACAAGCGTCGTGGCGAGCGTCACCCAGACCTTCTTCGACCGATCTTCACTTTCCCTGCAGTACGATGTTTCGAGGGACGACGTGTACGATGTGAAGCCGGGGGCCATCCTTTCCACGGAGGACCAAGGTACCGCCTACATCGCCGCGGGCCGTGGAGTTTTCGTCTTCGATTTCCGGGATGATCCCTTCAACCCTCGGCGCGGGTCGTTCAACTCCGGCTCGGCGGAATTGGCCTCCTACTATTTCGGCTCCGAGGTGGACTATTACAAGGTTGCAGGGCAATCCACCTGGTACTTCCCGGTGTCGCGGCGTAGCACATTCGTGGTTTCGGGCCGCGCGGGATATATCCATCCCTTGAGGGACACGAAGGAAGTGCCGATCCAGAAGAGATTCTTCCTCGGTGGGCGAACGACGGTCCGGGGGTTCAGGGAGGAGTCCCTGGGCCCCCGTGCGGCCGACGGAACGCCGACCGGCGGGAATTACATGATTAACTTCAACACGGAGTTGCGTGTTCCCCTTAAGTACGGTTTCAACGTTGCGGTGTTCGTAGACGCGGGAAGCGTCTGGATCCACGGGGTTCCCGACGGCAACTTCGATCTCCGGAAGGCGTCGGGGCTGGGCCTGCGGTATGTCACACCGATCGGGCCGATCGGCCTGGATTATGCGTGGAAGCTCGACCGCCGTGAGGGGGAATCCGCGTCGGAGTGGCACTTCACGATCGGGGCGGCATTCTGATGCGCGCGCCGGGGCGCTAAGCGAGCGCCGGTACCGGCTCCTGGCGGATCACGCGGGTCTTCGCGATGCGGTCCCCGAGCCTTCGGCGGTCGGGGCTGCGGAACAGCGCGAACGTTTCGATGACCAGCGTTGCGGGTAAGAGGTAGGGTACGAGAAACAGTACGTTGCGGAACGATGAGTCCACGAACGAGATGGGGCGCCCGTCGATGTGGATAACCCGGATTCCCATGACCTTTTTGCCGACGCTCTGGCCGGAAAAGAAGCCGTCCCGGAAGACGATGTAAATCATCGAGAGGAAGGTCGCAAGGAAGTGGCTGACGCCCCCCAGGCCGTAGAAAAGGGCGATGTAAAGGATCAGGTCGATCAGGAATGCCAGGGAGCGGGTCTGCCAGTCGGCGGCGGCGAATTCGTCCGCCATGGGTTCACCTCGGTCAGCGAAGATAGGGAATATTTTAGACGTTTATCTCGTTTGCGTCATGGATAAATCGTGCTACCGTTTTCCTGACATGGCCGACCCGACGAAGAAAAGGACCTGGACCTGAACCCTAGTGCACCGTCTCACAAATACCTTGGCATTCGAGCGCCGCTGCATCCGCTCCAGCTTCGTTGCGCAAGTTCGCCGTACTTTACCAGTACGCCTTCACTTACGCGCCTCGCTGGCGCGGCGCATCGACGCTCTCGGTGCGTCAAGCTATTTGTGAGACGGTACACTAGCCCGCATTTCTCACCAGCCTCCTGCGGCGGCGGCGGATACTGGCATGTCTACTGCGTTGCACTCCTTCGTTCTCCTCGACGTAGTTTCAACTACGCCTGCGTCGCCCGAAGTTCGTGCGCCTTGTATACACGCCCGTCTCCACCGCCTCGCTACGGAGCCCGGTAAGAAATGCGGGCCAGTATTCGCTGGAAACGCTTGTTTTTAGCGGTATTGCTGGGGGTGAACGCCTGCACGCTATTGGTGTGGGCCTTGCTTCCCGCGGAATTCTCAACCAATGTGACGCTTCTCCTGTCCGCGCTTCTGGGGGAGATGATCGCCGGGGCCGGTATCTACCTTTTCCTTGAATACAAGGTTTTCCGCCCCGCGGAACTCTGGGGCGAGAGGATTTCCGTACCGGGAACGGGACCGTTTCCGATGGACGCCGGCGTTCTGACGCCGCTCGCCCATGTCGTCGGGGAAAGGTACGGCCGCGCCCTCGAGGAACTGGTGCAGGGTATTCGCGAGAAGGAGAGTCGACTTAATCAGGTCGAAATGCTCCGACGCGACCTCGAGGAAACGAAGGGCCACCTCGAATCGAAGATCCACGACCTGCACACCATCTACGAGGTTTCCACCGTCATCGCGGGAACGCTGGACACCGAGGAACTGTTCCGGATTCTGCCGGAACGGGTCATGCGGACTCTTGGCCTGAACGACTTCTGCATAATGCTCTACAATCCCGACACCCGGATGCT
Organism: Deltaproteobacteria bacterium; assembly: GCA_021824125.1. Taxonomy (GTDB): domain Bacteria; phylum Desulfobacterota; class Deferrimicrobia; order Deferrimicrobiales; family Deferrimicrobiaceae; genus JAKALO01. The sequence continues at coordinate 30,965 of JAKALO010000005.1, forward strand.
CACCGCCCGCGCGGGACCGGGAGCGGCGTCGGACCTCCCCCGGGAATTCGTCGTAGCGCCGGGCGAAGGGGTGGCGGGGAGGGTATTCGATTCGGGCGAACCGGTCTACATCCCGGATGTCCGGTCCTCCACCGAGTTTCTTTATTACGGGGGAGCCAGGATGGACGTGCGCTCCTTCATGTGCGTGCCGCTCCTTTCCAAGGGGAAGGCGATCGGTGTCCTGAACGTCAACCACTCGGAGCCGAACGCCTTCGACGCCGAGTCGCTGGCGACGATGCGGGTGCTGGCGTCCTACCTGGCTATAGCGATCGAAAACGCGGAGCTGTTCCGTTTCGTCAAGACGCTGGCCGACAAGGACTCCCTTACGCTGCTATACAATCACGGCGCGTTCCACGAAAAGCTCCAGGTCGAGATGGAGCGGGCCGCCCGCTACGGGCGCCCCCTCTCAGTGATCATGCTCGACCTCGACTGCTTCAAGGAGATCAACGACACCCACGGGCACCTTGTGGGGGACCGGATTCTCCTGATGACCGCGGGGGTTCTCTGCGCCCACCTGCGGAAAAGCGACATAGCCGCGCGGTACGGGGGCGACGAGTTCACCGTGATCCTCCCCGAGACGGACCTCTCGGCGTCCTCCGCCATCGCCGGCAGGATCGCCGCGGGGATTTCCGAGGTCAGAATGGACACCGGAAAGGGTGAGGAGATACACTTCACGGCGAGCATCGGGTATGCAGCCTGTCTTCCCGACTCCAAGGACCGCGAGAACATCCTTAACGTGGCGGACCGCCTGATGTACGAATCGAAGCGCCGCGGGCGCGGGGGGGTGCTGGGGGAACAGTTGTAGCCGGACGTGATCGGTGGCCGCGAGCGGCATTGGACAGAATACGGCGACTCTGCTATCTAAGGAGAGAGGATGTTGAAACCGGGCGCGGGAGGCTGGAGCGGGTTCCTGATGGAGCAGTGGAAAAAAATGAGCATCGTGTCCGGTGAAGTACCCACCACCGAAGAACTGGAGTTGCTCAAGGAGGCGCGTCAACGCGTCGGGATGGTCATAAGGGCCCGTTGGGTAATCCTTGGCATCCTGGCGGGCTACGGCCTGGTGGCGTACATATTTTTCCAGCACTCATCGGCGGACACCTCCCGCATCACCTTCCTCCACCGGATCGTCCCGGTCATCGCGTTTCTGGCGGTCGCGGCCTACAACGCGTGGTACCAGTACAGCTACGAATGGTTCGTCAGGATCCGCTCGCTCAACGCGATCCAGCTACTTTTCGACCTTCTGTTCGTGACGGTGATCGTCCACTTCAGCGGCGGTGCGGTGTCCTGGTTCTGGACGATGTACATGGTCCTGACGCTCGAGGCGGCCCTCATCATGGATGACCGTTCGGACACGTACTCCATAGCCGGCGCCGGAGCGCTTGCGTACGGCGGCCTTCTGACTTTCGAATATTACGGCGTCATCGCTCCCGTTCAGATGCCGTTCGAGAACAACGCGCTGCAGCAGACGTTCGCGTACGAGATGATCAAGTGGGCGTGGGTGTCCATCACCAATTTCTGCGTGGCCTTCGTGGGGGTCTTCATGATGGACACGGTCCGCCGCCGGGAAAGACAGCTTCGCGAGCTTGCCGTCAGGGATGCCCTCACCTCGCTTTACAACCGGCGGTATTTCTTCTATCGCCTCAATTCGGAGATCCAGCGGGCGAAACGATACGGGCGCACCCTGTCCCTGCTGATACTCGACGTCGACAATTTCAAGAAGTACAACGACAGTTACGGACACCAGGCGGGTGACAAGGTTCTGGCCAACCTTGCCGCCCGGATATCGTCCAATATCCGGCGGAGCGACGTGAATCCCACCTACGAGGTGGACATAGCCAGCCGGTACGGAGGCGAGGAGTTCGCGGTCATCCTTCCGGAGGCGGCGTCGGTCCAGGGGATCGTGGCCGCCGAGCGGCTGAGGGCCAGCATAGAAGCGAGGGGAGCTTTCATGGTCGCCGAGCGGATACGCCGTAAGATCGAGGAATCCCGGTTCGATGGACCGGGCGTGACGATCAGCATCGGCGTCGCATCGTACCCGGAGCACGGGGTGGAGTTGGAGTCCCTGCTCAAGGCCGCCGACGATGCGCTCTACCTGGCGAAGAAGGAAGGGAAGAACAGGGTCGTTCTGGCGGAACAGTATGCGGGGGCGGGTCCTTCGGGAGGGACTGATGGACAGAAAGAGGGTTGACCAATATCGCTTTGCGCTCTTCGGGCGGATGGTGATGGGGGTCGCCCACGAGGTTGACAACTACCTGAGCGTCATCATGGGATTCGCCGAACTGATCCAGATCTCGGGGGCAGGGGAGAAGAAGTCTCTGGACAGCGTGGGGAAAATCCTCCACGCAGGGGAGAGGATCAACAACATAATAAAGCATTTTTCATATTACGTGCGTCCCCACGCACCGCTTCGAGAGCCGTTCTCCCCCGCGGACATGGTCGGGGAATGCATCGTTTTCTCGCGGTTCGACCTGGGTCGCAACAACGTGACGCTCGTCCTTCCCGAGAGTTACCCGGCGGGGTTTTTGAACGGGGACAGAAGGGATATCGCCCTCACGCTGCTCGCGCTCCTGTTCAACGGAGCGGAGGCCATGGCGGAGCAAGGGGGGGGTGTCCTCAAACTGGAAGCCTCGCGGGGGGACGGCTTCTGGGAGTTCGCCGTGACCGACGAGGGTGCGGGGATTCCGCCCGGAATCACGACCCGGATATTCGAGGAAGGGTTTTCGACGAAGAACGGCCCGGCCAACAACGGGATGGGCCTTCCGGTCGCGCGGTGCCTGGCGGGTGAAATGGGGGGAACGCTTTACGTGGAGAACCTGCCAGGGGGAGGGTGCGGCGCCGTTCTCAGAATCCCGGGGTAACCACGGGGAAAAAAAACGGGCGGGGTTTACGGCACCCCGCCCGTTCAACATCCCGGCTTGTTCGGATTGCGCGGTTACTTCTTCTCGCTTGCCGCCGCGGGCGCGGCGGCCTCGGCCGGAGCCGCGGGCGCGACTGCCGCGGGCGCGGCGGCCTCAGCCGGAGCCGCAGGAGCGACTGCCGCGGGCGCGGCGGCCTCGGCCGGAGCTGCGGGCGCGACTGCCGCGGGCGCGGCGGCCTCGGCCGGAGCCGCTTTTTGCTCGGCGAACACCACTGTCGCAAACGAAAGAACCAGTCCACAGACCAACAGAACCGCGAAGTGCTTCTTCATCGCAACCACCCTCCGATTGGATAAGATACGAGATTATCCAATAAAAATTTAATAAAGCAAATAAATATTCATTGGCGTGAATATTGCCATTTGGAAAGGTGTGGCGTTTAAATTTTGCCGGTCGAAATCAGCCGTTTTGCCCTCATGATCTCGGTCGGGTACAGGTTTGCGGGCACTTTCTCCCTGCCCAGAGCGCTGTAGACGATGTATCTCGCACACAACGAATTGTCCTTGGCGCAATAGGATTCCTTGACGTAACTCATCGAGACGGGCATATTCGTCATCTCCTCGTTGAAAAAAGGACATGTCGGCAGAAGTTCGCATACGGGCATGGGATTGCCCTCCGGCTGCGTGTTTTCACCCACTCCCGAATTAACAGCAATATATATGCCTGCCGGTAGACGGCGGGTTCGCGTTCAAATCCCCATGGCCGGCAACGTATCCAAATAGCTATCCCGGAAGTCGCTGCGCCGGATCCCCCTTCGGCTGCGCCGCCTCGGAGGGGGACTCCGTTCGTGGCTCGCCGTGCGGTGGACCTGCACGGCTGCGCTTTACCTCACTGCGCCCCCCTCCTGCGGCGACTCCGCCGACCCCTACCGTTGCGTGCGCCTTCCGAAGCGTCTTTCCGATACGTTGCCGTACTGCAAATGAAATGATGTGCTTAGTCGTGTGGTGCCGAAGAGGGGATTTGCCCGCCTGAGCCTCCGGCGATCACGCCTTCGGCCTGTGCGGCGCCCCTCGCCGGTTCAAATCCCAGTTGGCGGCAATGGTTGCGGGATGAAACTTTGTTGTGGTGCCGAAGGGGGGATTTGCCCGATGAGCCTCGTGCGTTCTCGCACTCGGCCCCCCGGCGGCTTGCCCGCCTGACGCGCTCCGCAAGGTCGCGCTTTTCCTCCCTGTTCGGTCGGCGGCGGGCTCGCGTTCAAATCCCCATGATCGGCAATGGTGGTGGGATGAAGATTTGTTATGGTGCCGAAGGGGGGATTTGAACCCCCACACCCTTGCGGGCACTAGACCCTGAATCTAGCGCGTCTGCCAGTTCCGCCACTTCGGCGCCCGGTTCGCGAAGATAGGATTATAGCAAAGCCCACGCGCGAGGCAACATGGAAAGTGGCATGTGACGTGAGATTGCCGCTATCCGCATTTGTTCGTGAAAGGGTAGGATGAACGAAACGTTCAGGTAACGGAAGGACTTCGATTGAGAACCAGGGAGTACTGGGAAGACTGGCTCAGGCGCAATGCGGAAGCGCTCCGCCGGGAGGTTTCCAACGTGCGTGATTGGTACAGGCTTGCCGGCGTGTCCAAGGGCGAGCGCAGACTCTTCCGTGCCGCCTTGAAGAGCATGGGTGAAGGGTTTGGCCGGCGTGGGAAGGGGAAGTTCGCTCGCCGGCGCGCGGAGCCGGGGGCGGCCCCGCAGGGAACGCCGTACGGTCATCCCTCGCGAAAGGGAAAGGAGGAGCAGGGCGGTTCCATACGGTACGGGCGCCTCCGGTTCACCCGTGAGGGAAGGCCCATCGTGATCCCGGATTACCCAGGCGAGCCTGCTATCCGCATCCCCGGGCACGCCCTGTCCGGCGCCTGGCCGAAGGACCGGGTCCGCGTCGCCCTTTCGGGGGGAAAGGGCGGGGCGCCTCCACAGGGGCGGATCGTGCAGGTTCTGGAACGGGGCATCCGGACGTTCGTCGGACGCTTAGCCCAGGTCGGCGAACGCTCCTTCGTGCGATTCCGGGACCGGGAGTCGGACCTCCACCTCCCGGCAATGGTCCCCCCATCCTTGAAACCGTCGCCGGGCGACCTGGTACTCGCGGAGATCGCCGAATACCCGGGGGGAGGGCAGGAGGGAAAGGCGCGCATTCTGCGGGTCCTCGGGAAGGAGCACACGATGGAGACGATTTTTCTCGCCGTCGCCTCCTCCCGGGATGTTCCGCTGGAATTCCCGGACGGGGCGGCCAGGGAAGCGCGGCGGATTCCGAGGACAGTCCGTTTCACCGGCAGGCCGGGGCGGGGGAAAGAGCCCCCGGAAATCCTCGAGCGAATTGACCGGAGGGACCTGCCGTTCGTCACGATCGACGGCGAGGACGCCAGGGATTTCGACGACGCCGTATGCCTTGTGCAGGATCGGGGAAGCAGCCGTCTTTTCGTTGCCGTCGCCGACGTCTCACACTACGTCCCGGTCGGGGGGGAGATTGACCGGGACGCCTTCGCTCGTGGCACCAGCATCTACTTCCCCGACCGCTCGGTACCGATGCTGCCGCCGGAGCTTTCAGAGGGTGTGTGCAGCCTCAAGCCGGGGGTAAATCGCCTGGCGATGACCGTGGAAATCCCTTTCGATTCGCAGGACCGCCCCGGTAGCCCGTCCTTTTACCCATCCGTGATCCGCAGCCGTGCCCGTCTCACGTACGACGAAGTGCACGGGTTCCTTGCCGGACCGGGTGAGCGCGCAGGGAAAGGGAAGATCACTGCCGAAATCGGGAAAATGCTGAGGCGGATGGAAGTCGTCGCCGGACGGCTCACCCTCGCCCGCACGGCCCGCGGGGCGCTCGACTTCGATCTTCCCGAAGCGAGGATCGTGGTGGAAGACGGCCTCCCGGTGGACGTGGCGGCGTCGCCGCGCTGGGAATCCCACCGCCTCGTCGAGGAATTCATGCTGCTTGCAAACACGGCGGTCGCGGAGTTCCTCTCGGGGAAGGAGGTCCCGTTCCTTTCGCGCATCCACGAGCCGCCCGCAGAGGACCGCATGAAGGAATTCGAAGACGCCGCGTCGCGGCTCCTCCGGGTGGCGAGGGTTACCGATCGCCGGGACATCTCCTCCCGGCTCCAGGCGTGGGCCGCAGCGGCACGCGGGGGTAAATTCGAGAAGCACGTCAACATGCTGCTGCTGAGAAGCCTGATGCTCGCCCGGTACGGGCCGGAACAGCTGGGGCATTTCGGCCTTTCACTGTCCCAGTACACCCACTTCACGTCGCCGATCCGCCGCTATCCAGACCTTGTCGTCCACCGGGTGCTCAAGGCGACGCTCGGGGACAGGAGTCTTTCCGCCTGCGTCCTTAAAATCGGGGAAAAAGGCGCGGAGATCGGCCGGCACCTGAGCGATCGCGAACGGGACGCCATGGACGCGGAACGGGACGTCGAACAGCGCGCGAAAGCGCTCTACCTGTCGAAGAGGGTCGGGGAGATTTTCACCGGTGTGATCTCCTCGATCGTCGGCTTCGGGTTTTTCGTCGAGCTCGCGGAATGCTTCGCGGAAGGATTCGTGCACGTTTCCTCGCTGCGGGACGATGAATACAGGTATTCCGCGGAAAGGAAGGAGTGGTACGGTCTTTTACGGAAGACACGGTTCTCCCCGGGGGACCGTTTGCGGGTCAGGTTAAGGCGGGCCGACGTGGATCGCGGCGAAGTCGACCTCCTTTTGATTGAAAAGCTGCCGGATTCCCAATAGAATGGTGAGCGACTCGGGAGGGGCCATGGGGAAAAAAATCCTTCTTGCGGAAGACAGCCTGACGATCCGGAAGGTGTTCGAACTCGCTTTTGCCCAGACGGACATCTCCCTGACAACGGTCGACAACGGGACCGACGCCGTGCGGCTCGCGGTGGAAACCGTACCCGACCTCGTCGTCGCCGACGTGACCCTGCCTGGCAAGGACGGCTTCCAGGTCGGGGAGGAACTTCGCGATTCCGAAAAGATGAAATCGTGCCCCATCCTGATCCTTGCGGGGTCGATCTCACCCTTCGACGAGGATAGGTTCAAGAAGTGCGGCGCCGCCGGCGTCCTGTTCAAGCCGTTCGAGTCGCAGGAGATGCTCGAAAAGGTGCAGGAGCTCCTGAGAGGCAAGGAAGAAGTCGTACAGGCGGAAAAAGGGGAGGCGGCCCCGGCCGCCGATGAGCCCTGGGACTTCAGCGACGTCCTGGACGAGGCGACCAGGGAGGACGGGAAGGCGGCCGCGCCCGTGGTTTCCCCGAGGGGCGAGGACCTCCTGCCGGGCGCCCCGGTCCAAACGGCAAGCGCGGAGGGAGGGATGCCCCTGGGGGAATTCGACGTTTCCCTGGAAGAGATCGAGCCGGCCCCCCCGCTGGTTTCCCACATGGAGGGGGACCCGTTCACCGATTCCCCGCAAGCCGTGACCGAGCTTCCCCGACCTGCGGAGATGATCGAAGAGATCGAGGAAATCGAGGACCTTGATGAAGTGGACGCCATGCTGAAGGAAATGGACGCGGCGGAACCAGGTGTTCCTGCTCCGCCGCCCGTTGCCCCTTCGGCATCCGAGGACATCGGGGCGTTCCCGCCCCTTCCCCCTTCGGAGTTTCCGGCCATCGAATCCTCGCCGCCGTCCGCCATCGCCGAGCCGCCCCCGGCGGCGCCTCTTCCCGCCGGGGCTGACCCCGTGTTCCGGGAGCAGTTCGCGGCGCGGGCGAACGAGATATTCGAGAAAGTGGCGGCGGAGACCGTGGAAAAGGTCTTGTGGGAATACATGGAGCGTTTTTCCGCGGAGTTCTCGGCGAAGGTCCGGGAGTCGGTAGAGGCCGTCGCGTGGGAGGTGATACCCTCCACCGCGGAGGCGCTGATCCGCGAGGAAATCGCCCGGATCCGCGAGCAGACCGGGAAAAAAACTTCCTGAGTATGGCCGGTCAAGAGCAGGACAAGGCCTACGACCCGAAAGGGTTGGAGGAGAAGTGGTACGCCAGTTGGGTCAGGCTGGGGCTATTCCACGCCGACCCTTCCCGCCCCGGGGATCCGTATTCGATCGTGATCCCCCCGCCAAACGTCACCGGTTCCCTGCACATGGGTCACGCCCTGAACATCACTCTCCAGGACGTGCTCGTCCGCTATAACATGATGCTCGGCCGGAACGCCTTGTGGCTGCCGGGGACCGACCACGCGGGGATCGCGACCCAGAACGTGGTGGAGCGACTGCTCGCGAAGGAAGGTGTCGGACGCCAGGATCTTGGGCGGGAGGAATTCGTCTCGCGGGTGTGGAAATGGAAGGAGGAGAGCGGAGGGGCCATCCTCCGGCAGCTGAAGCGCCTGGGCGCCTCCTGCGACTGGGAGCGTGAGCGGTTCACGATGGACGAGGGGCTTTCGCGCGCCGTGCGCGAGGCCTTCGTTCGCCTGTACCGGAAAGGCCTGGTCTACAGGGGCCGCTACATAATCAACTGGTGCCCCCGTTGCCGCACGGCGCTCTCCGATCTCGAAGTGGCCTACGAGGAGGCGAAGGGCTCGCTCTACCACATCCGGTACCCGGAGCTTTCCGGCCGCCGCGGCGTGGTGGTCGCGACGACGCGCCCCGAGACGATGCTGGGTGACACGGCCGTCGCCGTGAACCCTGCCGACGAGCGGTTTGCGGGGCGGGTCGGGGCCACGCTTCGCCTCCCCATCATGAACCGCCCCATCCCGCTGATCTCCGACGGGATGGTCGACCGTGGGTTCGGAACCGGCGCCGTGAAGATCACCCCCGCCCACGACGCGAACGATTTCGAGGTTGCAAGGCGCCACGAGCTCCCTTCCGTCCGGGTCATCGACGAGGCCGGGAACATGACCGCCGAGGCGGGGGCATTCGCGGGGATGGACCGTTTCGCATGCAGGGACGCCGTCGTCGAAAAGCTCCGGGCCGAAGGGTTCCTTGAAAAGGTGGAGCCGTACCTCCACAATGTCGGCCGCTGCTACCGGTGCCGGACGGTCGTGGAGCCCTCGGAGAGCATCCAGTGGTTCGTCAGGACGAAGCCGCTCGCCGAGCCGGCCATCCGCGCCGTGAGGGCAGGGGAGACCCGCATCATCCCGGCACAGTGGGAGCGGACCTACTTCGACTGGATGGAGAACATCCGCGACTGGTGCATCTCCCGGCAGATCTGGTGGGGTCACCGGATTCCCGCATGGCACTGCGCCGACTGCGGCAAGACCACGGTCGAGGTCGAGGACCCGGACCGCTGCGCGCCCTGCGGCTCGAAAAACATCCGCCAGGAGGAGGACGTCCTCGACACCTGGTTTTCCTCGGCGCTGTGGCCCTTCTCGACGATGGGATGGCCCGGGGAGACCGCGGACCTGGCGCGCTACTATCCAACTTCCGCGCTCGTCACGGGGTTCGACATCCTCTTCTTCTGGGTGGCGAGGATGATGATGATGGGGATCGAATTCACCGGGAAAGCCCCTTTCCGGGACGTCGTCATCCACGCGCTCGTGCGGGACGCCAAGGGTGAAAAAATGAGCAAGACCCGGGGGAACGTCATCGACCCCCTGGAGGTGATGGACCGGTTCGGGACCGACGCCTTCCGGTTCACCCTGGTGGCCCTTGCGGCGCAGGGGCGGGACGTCCGCATGTCCGACGACCGAGTGGAAGGGTACCGCAACTTCATGAACAAGATCTTCCAGGCCGGCAGGTTCGTGCGGATGCACGTGGACGGGGAGACGCCCCGGGAACTGCCTGACGACCTGTCGGTGGTGGACCGCTGGATCCTCTCCCGCCTTCAGCGCGTGATCGACGGGGTCCGCAGGGGGGTCGAGGAGTACCGTTTCAACGACGCGGGTTCGGCGTTCTACCAGTTCACCTGGCACGAATTCTGCGACTGGTACGTCGAGATGATCAAGCCGTCCCTCTTCGCGGAGGCCGACCCGGAAGCCAGGACCAGGCAGCGGGCGGTCCTGCTTCACGTGTTCGAAACGCTGATAGCGCTGGGCCATCCGTTCATCCCCTTCATCACGGAGGAGATCTGGCAGTCGCTTCCCGGCAGGAGGGAAAGCATACTCCGGAGGCCCTACCCGGCGGCGGATGCCGGCAAGATCGACGTCGACGTCGAGGAGGACATGGGGCACCTGATGGAGGTCGTCCGCTCGGTCCGCAATATCCGCAGCGAGCTGAACATATCCCCCGGCAAGAAGGTGGAGATCCGCCTCAGGGGCCGCGCGGAGGAATTGTCCTTCCTGCTGGAACACGAGGAGATCCTGCGCCTGCTGGCGCGCGCCACGAAGATCGCGATAGTGGATCCGGAATACATCCCGGTCCAGGATGCGACCGCCGTGGTGAACGACATCGAGGTGTGCCTTCCCCTCGCGGGGCTCATAGATTTCGACCAGGAGGCCAGGCGCCTGCGGAAGGAGATCGACAAGGCGGGCGCCGAACTCTCGGTCGTCACCTCCAAGCTCGGGAACGAGAAGTTCGTGGGGAACGCACCGTCGGACATCGTCGAGGCCCACCGGACGCGGAAGGGCGACCTGGAGGAAAAGATCTCCAAACTGTCGAAGAACCTGGAACTGGTCAGCCGGTACCTTTCGTGATCCGTCGGCTGGATTTCGAGGAACTGGTCCGCGCGGCGCTCCATGAGGACGCCCCCTTCGGCGACCCGTTCGGGGAGGCCGTCACGGGAACAGGCGGCGGTATATTCCTTTCGGGCGCGCCGGGCGTCTTCTGCGGCGGGGCGGTGGCGGCGGAAGTCTTCCGCCGGATCGACCCGGACGTTTCGGTGTCTTTCGTCGAGGAAGGCCGGGGCGTCCTGGCGGGGGAACGGGTCGGGGAGGCGAGCGGGGCGCTGGCCGCGCTGCTTCGCGGGGAACGGGTGGCGCTGAACTTCCTGCAGCGCCTGTCCGGGATCGCGACGGCAACGGCCCGGTACGTGGAGAAGGTCGCACCGTACGGGACCCGGGTTCTGGACACCCGGAAAACCACCCCCCTTTACCGGGCGCTTGAGAAATACGCCGTCCGGGTGGGCGGCGGCGCCAACCACCGGTTTTCCCTTTCCGACGGCGTCCTGATCAAGGAGAACGGCATCCGCGCCGCGGGGGGAATTCCCGAGGCGGTGGCGATCGCCCGCCGGGAAACCCATCACCTGTCCCGGGTGGAGGTTGAGGTGGAGAGCCTGGAAGAAGCGGAAGCCGCGGTGCGGGCCGGCGCCGACGCTCTCCTTCTCGACAACATGCTTCCGGAGACGGTTCGCGAGGCGGTGATCCGGTTCGGCGAAACGGTCTTCCTCGAGGCTTCCGGGGGGATCAACCTGGGAAACGTCGAGGAGTACGCGCGAACGGGGGTCGCGGCCGTATCGATCGGCGCCCTGACGCACTCCGCGCCGGCGCTCGACATTTCGTTCGAGGTGCTGCCGTGAACAAGGCAGTCCGCGTCCTCCTGTTCCTGCTGGCGCTGTCCGGGACGTGCGCCGGCGACACCGCCGGGCACCGGTTGATCGAGTCGACGGCCGCCTCAGTGAACGGCGAGGTCATCTTCCTCTCGGACCTCGCGCGGGAGGCCTGTTTTTACCGTTGCGGCATGACCCCGGGCGAACCGGCTCGGGAGTTGTCGCTTGCCGGCGCGCGCGAAAAACTAATTGCTGACGTGCTGGTCCTCCAGGAGCAGAGGAAACTGGGCCTCGGGGGGCAGGACAACGCCGCGATGGCGAAGGCCGTTGCGGAAGCGGCGACCAGGAAAGCGGAATGCTCCTCCCCGTGCGCGTCGGCCCTCACCGACGAGGAGACACGGGACTTCATCCGGCGCCGGATACTGGCAAGGGAATTCCTGGAAAAGCGCGTGGCGGTCTTCATAGAGGTCAACGACGAGGAGGCGCGGCGGGAGATCGTTAGACGGACCAGGGCGGGCGCCGCACAGGGCGACCTGCAGGAGGAAAAAGTCCGGAAGGACCTGTTCGAGGAGAAGGTGGCAAACGGCGTGCAAAGCTGGTTCGATCGGGCAGCCTCGAAATCGCGGATCGTCCTTTCGCCGATGAAAGAGCCGTGAAGAAGGACCTGTACGCACTGACCGTGTGTTCCTCGTTCGCCGCGGCGCACCGCCTGCGGGAATACCGGGGGAACTGCGAGCGCCTGCACGGCCACAACTGGCGGGTCGAGGCGACCGTGGAGTCCCCGGAGCTTGATGGCAGGGGGATGGCGCTCGACTTCCGGACGATGAAAGGGGCCCTCCACGACGTCCTGTCCCGGATGGACCACAAGTACCTGAACGAGATCCCGCCCTTCGACGCGGAAAACCCATCGTCAGAGAACATCGCTCGCCACATATTCGAGGAGATGGAGGGGAAAATCCCTCCCCCTGCGCGTCTTGCCAGGGTCACCGTTTGGGAGTCCGAAGACGCCCGGGCGGAATATTCCCGCCGGGGCTAGCCCGCCGGGGATGAAACCCTACCCCTTCAGCGACTCGTTAAGGCTTGCCAGAAGCGCTTCCAGGTCGATGCCGTGCACCTTCGCCCCGTGCTCGAGGTTTTCGAACTCGGATAGCTGGCACCCGGCGCAGTCGACGCCGAAACGAGCGAATACCGGGATCGTTTGGGGGAACTTCCGGAGGACGTCCTCGATCTTCATGTCCTTGTGGATCATCGATGCCCTCCCTGCGGGAATATCCCATTTTACCACGCTATGCCAGATCCAGGAATCGCAGGGCCGGCACCGTGGGGATCCGTCCGATCTTCTTCGCGAGCCGGTAGAACCGGAGGAGGCCTTCTTTCTCCTCCTTGAGGTCGTAGGAGAGATTTCTCCAGTACGCCGTGCGCTGGTCCCTGGGCATCCAGTCAGGGCCGATCAGGAGGTGCTCCGGGCGCGTGAGGGATTCCCGGGCGATCCGCTTGGCCGTGAGCAGCGTCCGCGCGAACCCGCGAAGGGCTTCACGCCGCCGCCGAAGCGACTCGACGGAGACGATCCAGAGGGCGAAGACGAACGGCGTGCCGGTTTCGCGGCGCCACCATTCCCCCAGGTCGGTCACGTGTTTCGCCGTCCCCGAAAGGCTTGCCTGAAGCGCCTCGTCTCCTATGGCGAGGTAGGCGGGGTGGCGGCGCAGCGCCTCCCCGGGCGGAAAAGACGTCCGGACGAGCCGGTTCCGCTTCCCGAGGTACTCCCTCAGGAGGATCTCCAGGAGCGCGACCGAGGTGTCGGAAGCCCGGGTGACGGCGATGGGTCCGTCCGGAAGGTATTCCAGTGGCTCGTTGGAGAGCAGGACCACGCTCATCACCTTCGATCGCGATGAGACCGAGATGTCCGGGCAGAGGAGGTACCGGTCAGGGTGCTTCGCGTACTCGATCGAGGAGGACGGTGAGATGTCAAGCCGACCCGCCCGCAGCATGCGGTTAAGCCCCGAGGGCGACCCTGACACGAAACGAACGTCTTCGAGGGAGAAATGCGTGGTGAGCGCGTGGAAGATCGGGACCAGGTTCGCGTAGGGGATTCGCCCGACTCGCAACGAAACGTTCGTCATTCGTACCTCAGCGCCTCGATCGGATGCAGCGCGGCCGCTTTCCGCGCCGGGTAGACCCCGAAGAAGATACCCACGAACACGGAAAAGGTAAAGGCCAGGACGATCGCCCACGGCGGGACCGCCACCGGCATCTTCGGCACCAGGACCCGGATGGCTCCCGCGCCGAGCAGTCCGAGCAGCATGCCGCCCACTCCCCCGGAAGCGGAAAGGGTGATCGACTCCAGCAGGAACTGGAGGAGAATGTCGCGGTCCCGCGCTCCCACGGCCTTCCGTATCCCGATCTCGTTCGTCCGTTCCTTGACGGTCACCAGCATGATGTTCATGATCCCTATCCCGCCGACCAGGAGCGATATGGCGGCGATCCCCCCGAGGACGTAGGTGAGCGCGTCCAGGATGGTGAACAGCGACGAGAGCATGGCCGCCTGGTTGGTGATCGTGAAATCCTCGTGCCGGTTGTGGTTCTTGTAAAGGAGCGACCTGGCGAGCTCCTTGCCGCTGTCGATGTCGTTCTTGTTGCGGACCGAGATGAGGATCTCGACGAGAGCGTCCGTGTCGAAGATGTCCATCGCCGTGCGCACCGGCAGGAAGACGATGTCGTCGATGTCGAAACCGAGGCTCACCCCCTTTCGTTCCATGACCCCCGACACCCGGAACCTTGTCCCGGCGATCTTGACCACCTGGCCCAGGGCGTTCGAATTTCCGAACAGCTCGCGCTTCACGGTCCGTCCGAGCGCGCAGACCCGCCGCTTGGCGTCCACGTCGTCGTCGGTCACGAAGCTCCCGACCTCCACGAAGATGTTGCGGACCGGAGAGAACGCGGGCGTCACTCCCAGGACGGTGACGTTGCGCGAGCGGGACCCGGACCGGATCTCGGCCGAGCCGAAGACCACGGGCGCGACCCCCCCGAACAGGTACCCCTTCTTTTCAAGGATCCGCGAGTCGTCCAGGGTCAGCTTGTGCCGCGCCGCGCCGATGATGGGCGGGCCCCCCTTGGTCTCGACCTTGCCGGGCGTGACGATCAGTATGTTCGCCCCCAGCCCCGCGAACTGCTCCTCCACGTAGTTTTTCGTCCCCTCGCCGAGCGAAACAAGGAGGATGACGGCGGCCACGCCGATGACCACGCCCAGCATGGTCAGGGCCGAACGCAGCCGGTTGGTGCGCAGCGCGTCGAACGCGACGGTTATGAATTCGAAAGGGTTCATCCCCGAAGCTCCCGGTACTCCTCCGGCGTCACCAGCCGGCCGTCCACGATGTACACGATCCGCCTGGCGTTCCGGGCGATCGCGAGGTCGTGGGTGACGAGGACGATCGTCACCCCGCCCGCGTTCAGGCGCCCAAGAATCCCCATCAGCTCCTCGCCGGATTTGGTGTCCAGGTTCCCCGTCGGCTCGTCGGCCAGGAGCAGGGACGGGTTGTTCACGAGGGCCCGCGCGATCGCGACCTTCTGCTTCTGCCCGCCGGAGAGCTGGTTGGACAGGTGCCCTTTCCTGTCCTCGAGCCCGACCGTTTTGAGCGCCTCCAGGGCGCGCATCGCCCGCTCTTCCCTGTCGATGCCCGCGTAGAGCAGGGGGAGCTCGACGTTCTTGAGGGCG
>JAKALO010000006.1 GCA_021824125.1 Deltaproteobacteria bacterium
TCCCCGTCCGGAGCTCTTTTTCCGCCGATCGGACGGTGCGGAGATCTTCCTGGGGTTTTCCTCCTCCCCCTTGAAGGACACGGAGGGCAAGGTGATCGGAAGGGTAGTGATCTTCCAGGACCTGACGCCGGTTAAGCAGATGGAGGAGCGGATTCGCATCGCCGACCGGCTGGCGGGGGTGGGGGAGCTTGCCGCCGGGCTTGCCCACGAAGTCCGGAACCCTCTCGCGTCCATCGCGGGATCCTCGCAGATGCTGAGGGAGTCGCCGGACATGCCCGACGACGCCCGGGCGCTGCTGGAAATAATCGAGAGGGAGAGCACCCGGCTGAACGGGCTCATCTCGGATTTTCTCGCCTACACGGGCCCCTCCCTGCGGAACGTGGGGCCCGTGAACATGGCGGACCTCATCTGGGAGATCACCGAGGCCGTGCGCGCGGGGGAAGCGCGTGAAAGGGGCGTGGAGCTGGAGAAGCTTGCGCTGAGGAATCTTTTCGTGGACGGAGACCCGGAACAGCTGAAGCAGGTCCTCTGGAACCTGGTGAGGAACGCCGTCCAGGCCACCCTTCCCGGGGGGAGTGTGCGGCTCGACCTTTTCCCCCAGGTGCGCCACGGGGAACGGTATGCGGTCACCACGGTGACCGACAACGGGAAGGGGATCGAACAGGCGTTCACCGCGAAGATCTTCAACCCCTTCTTCACGACGAAGGAGGGAGGAACGGGGTTGGGGCTCGCCATATCCCAGCGGATAGTCCAGATTCACCGGGGATTCATCGAGGTGCGGTCCGAGCCCGGGCACGGGAGCACCTTCTCCGTTTTCCTCCCCGAGAGGAAGGTTAACGTCGATGACGGCGGCGCCTCGTCGTGATGTCGGCGTCACCGTCGTTGGGGCGGGGCTCGCGGGTTCCGAGGCGGCGCTCGTCCTCTCGGCCGCCGGCATCCCCGTGGACCTGGTGGAGATGCGGCCAGGGGTCTCTTCCCCCGCGCACCTGACGTCCTGGTTCGCGGAGCTGGTCTGCAGCAATTCCCTGGGCTCGGAGGAGAGCGAATCCGGCAAGGGGCTGCTGAAGGCGGAGCTCCGGCTTCTCGGGTCGAACCTCCTGTTCCTGGCGGACCGAGCGCGCGTCCCGGCCGGAAAGGCGCTGGCGGTGGACCGGGAGGCGTTCGCCAGGTCGGTGACCGACTCCGTGCGGACGCGACCCGGCATACGGGTGGTCGAGGGGGAAGCCAGGGAGATACCAGGCGTGCCGCTGGTGATCCTTGCGTGCGGGCCGCTTCCATCCGAGGCGATGTCCTCCTCGATCCGGTCGCTGCTGGGCGACGACGGGTTCTACTTCTACGACGCCATATCACCCATCGTGGACGCTTCCACTATCGACTTTGACGCCGCCTACTTCGCGGACCGGTACGGCGCCGGGGGCGGGGATTACCTGAACCTTCCGATGTCGCGTGAGCGGTACGAGACCTTCCTCTCCGAGCTGCTCGCCGCGCGAGTGGTTCCCGCGCGGGAATTCGAGCAGGAGCGGTACTTCGAGTCCTGCATGCCCATCGAGGCGATCGCCGGGCGGGGGCCCGACACGCTCCTGTTCGGACCCTTAAGGCCCGTCGGGCTGCGCGACCCCCGCACGGGGAGGATTCCCCACGCCGTCGTCCAGCTGCGCAAGGAAAACGCCGCGGGGACGATGTACAACATCGTAGGGTTCCAGACCCGTCTTGCCTACCCGGAGCAGGAGCGTGTGTTCTCCCTGATCCCTGGCCTCTCGCGCGTGAAGTTCCTGCGCCACGGGTCCGTCCACCGGAACGGCTTCATAGATGCGCCGCGCCATCTTCATCCATGGATGGAATCACGGAGCCGCCCCGGACTCTTCTTCGCCGGACAGATATCGGGAGTGGAGGGGTATGTCGAATCGATCGCGTCGGGATTCGTTGCCGCGCTCTCGGCGGCGGCGGTCGCGATGGACGAAAGGCCCCTTACGTTCCCCGGGGAATCGATGATCGGCTCGCTGATGCGCCACATCGCTACTCCCCGGCCGGCCGCCTTCCAGCCGATGAACGCCAACTTCGGCCTCCTGCCGGAGCCGGCTCCCGGGAAAAAGCGCGAGCGGAGGGCAAGACAGGCGGCAGCGGCGCTTTCCGCGACGGCGGAATTACGCAGAAGTTTCTTTAAATATAACCCCTTGTGTGTTAAATAAACCTTTTCCTTTTACGTGAAGGCGCGGGGGCAGGAAGTGGGTTCCGCCATCGACCAGTTCTCGAAATATCTCTGTTCGGAGAGGAACGCGTCGCCGGCGACGGTACGGGCCTACGTGCGCGAGGTTTCGGGTCTGCGCGCCTTCCTCTCGAAGACGGAGGGGCGGGATCCCGAGTCGGGCAAGGGCGGCTGGAAATCGGTAACCACGGCCGACCTGCGCCGGTTCTTTTCCTCCGGATTCCCGGGGCTTTCAAAGTCCGCGATGGCGAGGAAGATTTCGGCCATCCGGTCGTTTTTCACGTTCCTGGCCGGCCAGGGGGTTCTCAAGGAGAATCCCGCCGCCCCCATCGCGGCTCCGCGCGGGGAGATTCGGCTGCCGGAGTTCCTTCCCGTCGACGAGATGATGGACCTGCTCCGCTCCCTTCCCTCGGGAGGCGAAAGACACGCGCGTGACGCGGCGATCCTGGAGCTGCTTTACTCTTCCGGCCTCCGCGTCGGGGAGCTGGTCTCTCTCCGTTGTGAGGACCTGTCGCTCGACGAGGGGACGGTCCGCGTGACGGGGAAGGGGCGAAAGGTTCGTGTCGTGCCGGTGGGAGGGAAGGCCGCCGACGCTTTGAGGGGATACCTTGCAACGCGGGCGTCGCGGTCGCCCTTGTCCGGGAGCCCGACGTCGGGGGCTCTCTTCCGGAACATGAGGGGCGGCCCCCTGACGGCCCGAAGCGTGGCGCGGATTCTATCGGCGTCGCTGCAACGCGCGTGCATCGGGCGGCACCTGTCCCCCCACGGCATCCGGCATACGTTCGCTACCCACCTTCTGGAGTCCGGCGCGGACCTCCGGGCGATCCAGGAAATGCTGGGGCATGCCTCGCTTTCCACGACGCAACGGTACGCGAGGGTCAACGTCAGCCACCTCGTACGGGCCTACGAGGCGGCTCACCCGCTGACGCGGGGGGGGAGGCGGCCTTGACGGAAACCAGGGGAACAACGATCCTGGCGGTTTCCCGCGACGGGCGCGTGGCGATGGCGGGGGACGGGCAGGTGACCATGGGAAACACCATCCTCAAATCCGGCGCGCGTAAAATCCGCCGGCTGCACGAGGACCGGGTCCTTGCGGGGTTCGCAGGGGCGACGGCGGACGCCATGACGCTGTTCGAGAAGTTCGAGGGAAAGCTGTCCGAGTTCCGGGGAAACCTACGGCGGGCGGCGGTGGAGCTCGCGAAGGAGTGGAGGACCGACCGGGTTCTGCGCCGGCTGGAGGCCGTCATGGTCGTTACCGACGGGCGGGACCTGATGCTCCTGTCGGGGAACGGCGACGTGGTGGAACCGGACGACGGGGTGATCGGAGTGGGATCCGGGGGCCCGTTCGCACTGGCCGCGGCACGCGCCATGCTTCTCCACACGGACCGGCCCGCGCTGGAAATCGCGCGCGAGTCGCTCCGGATCGCGGCCGGGATCTGCATATACACCAACGACAACGTGGTGGCGGAGGAGATCACCGCGCCATGACGCCCGGCGCGAAGGGATACAAGGACGCGCGGCCCCTGGTCCCCGGGGAGATAGTGAAGGAGCTCTCCCGGCACATCGTGGGGCAGCATAAGGCCAAGCGCGCGGTGGCGATCGCCCTCCGGAACCGGTGGCGCAGGCAGCAGGTGCCGGAAGAGCTGCGGGAGGAGATCGCGCCGAAGAACATCATCATGGTCGGCCCGACCGGCGTGGGCAAGACCGAGATCGCGAGGCGGCTGTCGCGACTGGCGCAGGCGCCGTTCATCAAGGTCGAGGCGTCCAAGTTCACGGAGGTCGGCTACGTCGGCCGGGACGTGGAGTCCATCATCCGCGACCTCGTGGAGATCGCGGTGCACATGGTCAGGATGGAGGAAATGGACAGGGTTGCGGGCAAGGCGCGCGCCGGCGCCGAGGAGCGGCTCCTCGATCTCCTGCTTCCCGGCCCTCCCGCGCGGACGGGAGAGCCCCGGGCCGGGGAGGGTGAGCCGGCGGTCTCCGAGTCCCGCGAACGCCTTCGCGCGATGCTGCGGGAGGGGAAGCTCTCGGACCGCTCGGTGGAAATAGAGGTGAGGGAGAACACCATCCCCGCGATCGACCTGATCGGGGTCTCCGGGGGGGGCGGGGTCGAGGGGATCGAGGGAAACCTCCAGGAGATGCTCGGCAATCTCTTCCCGAAGAAGACCCGCCGGAAGCGGGTCCGGGTGCCGGAGGCGATCTCCTTTCTCGAAAAGGAGGAGGCCGCCCGGATGGTCGACATGGACCAGGTGAAGCGGATGGCGATCGATCGCACGGAGAACGCGGGGATCGTCTTCCTCGACGAGATCGACAAGATCGCGGGGAGGGAATCTTCCCACGGCCCGGATGTGTCCCGGCAGGGGGTGCAGCGCGACCTTCTGCCGATCGTCGAGGGTTCGAACGTGAACACCAAGCACGGTATGGTACGGACCGACCACATACTCTTTATCGCGGCGGGCGCCTTCCACAATGCGAAGCCGTCCGACCTGATACCCGAGATGCAAGGCCGGTTCCCGATCCGCGTGGAGCTCGACTCGCTGACGAAGGAGGATTTCGTGCGGATCCTGACCGAGCCGCATGGGGCCCTGACCCGGCAGTACGCGGAGCTTCTGAAGACCGAGGGGGTTCGGCTGACCTTCACCCCCGGGGCCGTGGAACGGATCGCGGAGATGGCCTGCGAGGTGAACGACCGCACGGAGAACATAGGGGCGAGGCGTCTCTACACGATCATGGAGAAGCTCCTCGAGGACCTTCTCTTTTCGGCGCCGGATATCGGCGAGCAGGAAATAGTCATCCGGAAGGAATACGTTGACGAGAGGCTCTCCGACGTTGTCCGCAACGTCGACATGAGCCGCTACATACTTTAGCCGGGGACCGGGGATGAAAGGATACATCCAGAAGGCCGAGACGCTCATCGAGGCGCTTCCGTACATCAGGGAGTTCTTCGGAAAGGTCGTGGTGGTCAAGTACGGCGGCGCGGCGATGGAGAGCGACGAGCGGATGGCGTCCTTCGCCGAGGACATCGTCCTGCTCCAGTACGTGGGGATGCGTCCGGTCATCGTCCACGGCGGCGGACCGCAGATAGACAGCGTTCTTGCGCGCCTCTCGATCCCGTCCGAGCGGAGGGAAGGGCTGAGGGTGACTTCCCCCGCCGCGATGGAGGTCGTGGAGATGGTACTGGGCGGCACCGTGAACAAGAAAATCGTGGCGCTCGTCAACCGGTTCGGCGGTAAGGCGGTCGGGCTGACGGGCAAGGACGGCGGGTTGATCCGGGCAAGGAAGTACTCGGCACCCGGCAGGGACGGCGCCCCGCTCGACCTGGGCCTGGTGGGGGAGGTCACGGGCGTCGACCCCGGCGTTCTCAAGAGCCTGGAGCGGGACGGCTTCGTCGCCGTGATCGCGCCCATCGGGGTCGGGCCGGAGGGCGAGGCGTACAACATCAACGGGGACACCGCCGCGGCGGAGGTGGCGGCCGCGGTGTCCGCCGAGAAGTTCATCCTCCTTACGGACGTTCCGGGTGTCCTTGACCGGAAAGGCGACCGTATATCCACAATGACGGTCGATGAGGCCGCGGCGGGGATCCGGGACGGCCTGATCACGGGGGGGATGATCCCCAAGGTGGAGTGCGGATTGACCGCCCTGCGGAAGGGCGTGAAAAAGATCCACATCCTGGACGGCAGGGTCCCGCACAGCGTCCTCCTCGAGATATTCACCGACGCGGGGATCGGGACCGAGATCACGCGACCGGACGGAGAAAGGTGAGTGAATTGGGAACCGCGGATGTAATAGCGCTTACCGGGAAGTACCAGATGGGGAACTACACGCGCCACCCGGTGGCGTTCGTGCGTGGTGAAGGTGCGAGGCTCTTCGACGCGGAAGGTCGGGAGTACCTCGATTTCCTTGGCGGCATCGCGGTGACCCCTCTCGGGCACACGCATCCCGAGGTTACGCGCGCGGTTACGGTTCAGGCGAGGAACCTTCTCCACGTTTCCAACCTTTTTCACGTGCCGGTCCAGTCGGAGGCGGCGCGGCTGCTCTCGAAATCCGTGTTCGGCGGGAAGGTGTTCTTCTGCAACAGCGGGACCGAGGCGAACGAGGCGGCGATCAAGCTGGCCAGGAAGTGGGCGGCCGATCAGGGAAAGACCGGTGTCCACGAATTCGTCGTCCTCGAGGGGTCGTTCCACGGAAGGACGTACGGCGGTCTCTCCGCCACGGGGCAGCCAAGGTTCCACAAGGGGTTCGAGCCGATGCTCCCCGGATTCGTGATGGTCCCTTTCGGGGACATCGCCGCCCTCGACGACGCGCTTACGGAGAAGACGTGCGCATTCCTTGTCGAGCCCATCCAGGGGGAAAGCGGCGTCCGGATGCATCCACCCGGGTATCTTAAGGAGGCCGAGCGTCTGTGCCGGCAGAAGGGCATCCTCCTCGTGGTCGACGAGATCCAGACGGGGCTCGGGCGCACCGGCGCGATGCTCGCGAGCGAGAGGTTCGGCCTGCTGCCCGACGTCGTAACCCTGGCGAAGGGGCTCGCCAACGGGCTCCCCCTGGGCGCCGTGGTGGCCCGCGATGAAGTGGCGGCGGCATTCGGGCCCGGCTCGCACGGGAGCACCTTCGGGGGCAATCCCGTCTGCTGCGCGGCCGCGAAGGTCGTCCTGGAGACGCTGCGTTCGCCGGGTTTCCTCGAGGAGGTCGTTCGGAACGGAGATATCCTGCGCAACGGCCTTTCCGAATTGGCGGCCGGACGGACCGACGTACGCAAGGTGCGGGGGCTGGGCCTGATGCTCGCGATGGAGATGGAGGTCGAAACGAAGGAGATAGCGAACCGGTGCCTGCAGAACGGTCTCGTCGTGAACGCGACCTCGGGAAACGTCCTCCGGTTCCTTCCCCCGCTGATTGTGAACACGGGCGAGATCCGGCACGCGCTGGAGCTGCTGGACTCATCCTTGCCCGCGGAGGGGCGGAAGTGAGAAAGGGCCTGCTCCGGATTCTCGACCTGAACGCGAAGGAGCTCATGGCCCTTCTCGCGTCCGGCCGGGAATGGAAGCGGAAGGGGAAGCTGCGGAACCCCCCGCGTCCCCTCGAGGGAAAGACACTGGCGCTGGTCTTCCAGAAGGCATCCACCCGCACCCGGGTTTCTTTCGAGGTCGGGATGACCCGCCTGGGCGGGCACTCCCTTTTCCTGTCCCCGGCGGACACCCAGATCGGCCGTGGGGAGCCGATCCGCGACACCGCGCGCGTGCTCTCCCGTTACGTCGACGGCATCGTGATCCGGACGTTCCTCCAGGAGACCGCGCGGGAGATGGCCGAATGGGCGGACGTTCCCGTGATCAACGGGCTGACCGACGAGCATCACCCGTGCCAGGTGCTGGCCGACCTGATGACGGCGCAGGAACGGGGGATCCGGCTGCGAGGGATGAAGGTCGCCTTCATAGGCGACGGGAACAACGTGGCGAATTCGTGGGTGGAGGCTGCGCACATCCTGGGGTTCTCACTGCTGCTGGCGTGCCCCGGGGGGTTCGAGCCGGACGCGCGGGTGATGGCCGAGGCCGGGGCGCTCGGGCGGGGCGACGTCCGCATCGTGCGCGACCCGGCCGAGGCGGCCAGGGGCGCCGACGTCCTCTACACGGACGTGTGGACCAGCATGGGGCAGGAAAAGGAGCGAAAGGCGAGACTCGCGGCGTTCCGCGGCTATCGCATCGACGCGGCGCTGCTCCGGAAGGCCGCGAAGGGAGCGATCGTCATGCACTGCCTGCCCGCGCATCGGGGGGAGGAGATCACGGAAGAGGTGATGGAAGGGCCGCACTCGGCCGTCTTCGACGAGGCGGAAAACCGCCTGCACATCCAGATGGCTCTCCTTGTTAATCTCATCACACATCAACGACGGAGGAGAAAAACTTGAAAAAGACGAAGAAGGTCGTTCTCGCTTACTCCGGAGGGCTCGACACCTCGGTCATCCTGCGTTGGCTGATCGAGAAGTACGACTGCGAGGTGATCGCCTTCGTCGCCGACCTGGGGCAGGGAGAGGAGCTCGCCCCCGTCCGGGCGAAGGCGAAAAAGACCGGCGCCTCGAAAGTGTACGTGGAGGACGTCAAGGACGAGTTCGTCAGGGATTTCATCTTCCCCGCCCTCATGGCCAACGCCGTCTACGAGGGGTCCTATCTCCTCGGGACCTCCATAGCCCGGCCGCTGATCGCCAAGAAGCAGATCGATGTGGTCCGGAAGGAAAAAGCGGAAGCCGTTTCCCACGGCGCCACCGGCAAGGGCAACGACCAGGTGCGGTTCGAGCTCACTTACTACGCCCTCATGCCCGGCATAGAGGTGATCGTACCGTGGAGGGAATGGGAGTTCACCTCCCGGACGGACCTTGTGAACTACGCAAGGAAGCACGGCATCCCCACGCCGGTCACCGCGAAGAAGCCGTATTCGAGCGACCGTAACCTGATGCACATCAGTTTCGAGGGCGGGATCCTCGAGGATCCGTGGGCCGAGCCGCCCGCGGACATGTTCGTCCTGACGCGGTCGCCCGAGAAGGCCCCGGGCAGGCCCGTCTACGTGGAGGTGGACTTCGTCAAAGGGGTCCCCACGGCGGTGGACGGGAAGAGGATGGGGCCGGCGAAGCTTCTCGCGCATCTCAACAAGATCGGGGGGACGCACGGGATCGGGCGCGTGGACCTGGTGGAGAACCGCTACGTGGGGATGAAGTCGCACGGCGTATACGAGACCCCGGGCGGCACTATCCTGCACGTCGCCCACCGTGCCGTCGAGTCGATCACGCTCGACCGGGAAGTGATGCACCTCCGTGACTCGCTGATCCCGAAGTTCGCCGAGCTCATCTATTACGGGTACTGGTATTCCCCGGAGATGGACCTGCTCAAGTCGATGGTCGGCAAGACACAGGAGAACGTGACCGGTACCGCGCGGCTCAAGCTGTACAGGGGGAACTGCTCGGTCGTCGGGCGGAAAAGCCCGGTTTCGCTCTACCGGACCGATTTCGCCACGTTCGAGAAGGAGACCGTATTCAACCAGGCGGACGCGACCGGCTTCATCAAGATCAACGCGCTGCGGCTCAAGATCCGGTCGATGCTGAAGAGCGGAAAAGGCTGACGCGATGGCGAAAAAAAAGGCATGGGGGGGGAGGTTCGACGGAGGGACCGACCGTTTCGTCGAGGAGTTCACCGCTTCCATACCGTTCGACATCCTTCTCTACCGGCAGGACATCGCGGGGAGCATCGCGCACGCGCGGATGCTGGGCCGCCGGAAGATCATCACCCGGAAAGAGGCCGACATGATCGTCAAGGCCCTTTCCGGGATCCGGGCTGATATCGAGAGCGGGAAGGTCTCCTTCGGCATCTCGCAGGAAGATATCCACATGGCCGTGGAGCAGCTCCTCGTCCGGAGGGTCGGCAGGATCGGGGGGAAGCTCCACACGGGCAGGAGCCGGAACGACCAGGTCGCGCTGGACCTGCGCCTCTACCTGCGCGAGGAGATCGACGGGATACTCGTCCTCCTTTCCAGGGTCAAGGACCGGATCCTGCTCCGCGCCGAGGAATGCTTCGGCGTGGTGATGCCGGGCTACACCCACATGCAGCGCGCACAGCCGGTGCTCTTCTCGCACCACCTGCTTGCTTATCACGAAATGTTCACGCGCGACGAGGACCGGTTCCGGGACGCCCGCCGCAGGACGAACGTCTCCCCGCTCGGCGCGGGGGCGCTGGCCGGGACCACTTTTCCCCTTGACCGGGAGTCCGTGGCGGTCGAGCTCGGTATGGACGGGGTGTGCGAAAACAGCATCGACGCCGTTTCGGACCGCGATTTCGCCGCCGAGTTCCTGTTCGCCTCGGCGGTGACCATGATGCACCTGTCTCGACTTTCCGAGGAGATGGTCATGTGGTCCTCCTCGGAGTTCGCCTTCGTTTCCCTCCCCGACGCGATGTGCACGGGGAGCAGCATCATGCCGCAGAAGAAGAACCCCGACGTCCCCGAGCTGATCCGCGGGAAGGCGGGGCGCGCCTTCGGGAATCTCATGAGTTTGTTGACCATGATGAAAGGACTGCCGCTTTCCTACAACCGGGACATGCAGGAGGACAAGGAGCCGGTGTTCGACTCGGCGCGCACGGTAAAGGAATGCCTGGTCGCCGCCGCCCTTCTCGTCGAGGGGATGGCGGTGAACGAGGAGCGGATGCGGGCCGCGTGCGACGACGGTTTCCTCACGGCGACCGACCTCGCCGACTACCTGGCCCGCAAGGGAGTGCCGTTCCGCAAGTCGCACGAGATCGCCGGGCGGATCGTCCGCTACTGCGAGGCCAAGGGGAAGCGTCTTAAGGATTTGAGCCTGGAGGAACTCCGGTCGTTCCACGCGCGGATCGGCGAGGACGCGCGGGACGCGATCTCCCTGTCGAACTCCGTGCGCCTACGCAACACGCGGGGGGGGACCGGGCCTGAAAAGGTGCGGGGCAGGCTGGCCGGGCTTAAGAAGAAATGATGGGGAGGCTGGCCCGGGTGGCGCTGTCGGTGTTGCTGCTCACGCTGGTTCTGACCGCGGCGGGCGCGTGCGGCCGCAAGGCCACGCCGGAGCCGCGGAGAAGCGCCGCAGCCGTTTCCTTTCATTCCCCTATTATCATTCGGTCGAGGTGAGTCGATGCATCATTTCCAGGTGAAACGGGGGGAACTGTGCTGCGAGGGCGTGCCCCTGCGCCGGGTCGCGGAAGTCTCGGGGACACCGGCGTACGTGTACAGCCACGCCACGCTCTCCCACCATTACACGGTTTTCGACGAGGCGTTCGGGGGTATCCCGCACGTGATCTGTTACTCGATGAAGGCCAACTCGAACGGGTCGGTGATCCGCACGTTCACGAACCTCGGCGGCGGCGTCGACATCGTTTCGGGGGGAGAACTCGCCCGGGCGCTCGCGGCGGGAGCGCCGCCCTCGAAAATCGTCTATTCCGGGGTCGGCAAGCAGGTCTGGGAGATCGAGGAGGCGCTTCGCGCGGGGATCCTCATGTTCAACGTGGAATCCCGCGGCGAGCTCGAGACGATCGACGCGGTGGCGGGGCGTATGCGCAAGCGCGCGCCCGTTTCCCTGCGCGTGAACCCGGACGTCGACCCGAAGACCCACCCCTACATCTCGACCGGGTTGAAGAAGAACAAGTTCGGTATCCAGATCGCCCAGGCGGTCCGTGATTACGAGTGGGCCGCGGGGCGGAAAAACATAGAAGTCGTCGGCGTCGACTGCCACATAGGCTCGCAGCTCACGGAGCTATCGCCCTTCGTCGACGCCGCGGGGAGGATACGGACGCTGGTCGAGCGGCTCGTCCGCAAGGGGATGCCGATCCGCATGGTCGACATCGGGGGCGGCCTCGGGATCACCTACGACGACGAACTCCCTCCTCACCCGAGGCAATACGCGGACGCGATCGTGCGCGCCTTTTCGGGCCTCGACGTCACGCTCGTTCTCGAGCCTGGCCGGGTGCTGGTGGGCAA
Organism: Deltaproteobacteria bacterium; assembly: GCA_021824125.1. Taxonomy (GTDB): domain Bacteria; phylum Desulfobacterota; class Deferrimicrobia; order Deferrimicrobiales; family Deferrimicrobiaceae; genus JAKALO01. The sequence goes on from JAKALO010000006.1 coordinate 11,687, forward strand.
CGCCGGTGTCCTGTTGACCCGCGTGCTGTACACGAAGGAGTCTTCCGCGCCCGGGGGGAAGGGGAAAAAGCGCTTCTTCATCGTGGACGCCGCGATGAACGACCTGGCGAGGCCCTCCCTGTACGGCTCTTATCACGGCATCCTCCCCGTCGGACGGGCGCCCAGGGGCAAGGTGAACGCGGACGTCGTCGGGCCGATATGCGAGTCGGGGGATTTCCTCGCCAGGGACAGGAGGCTCCCCTCCTTCTCCCCGGGCGACCTGCTCGCGGTCATGAGCGCCGGCGCGTACGGCTACTCGATGTCCTCCAACTACAACTCCAGGACCCGGGCGGTGGAGGTGATGATCTCCGGTTCGAGGATGGAAGTGGTACGGGAGCGGGAAACCTTGCGGGACCTGGCTCGCGGCGAGAGGACCGCATCGTTTCTCTCCCCCCGGAAACCGGGAAGGTAGCGGGGGCCGTGCACGGGTCCCGGGGGTTCTGGTAAAATGGCGGCATAACGGAAGGCGGACGGGGGTCGGATGGAGAAGGGAATTCCGTTTTCGAAGCTCAACGGCAGCGGCAACGATTTCCTGCTGATCGACGACCGGCCGGGGATCATGCGCGGGCTCGACCTTCCGGGGTTCGTGGGCAAGGTCTGCGACCGCTCCCGGTCCGTCGGCGCCGACGGCGTGATCCTCATCGGGAAGTCGCGTCGCGCCGATTTCCGCTGGCGGTTCTACAACGCGGACGGGTCCCGCGCCGAAATGTGCGGGAACGGCGGCAGATGCGCCGCGCGGTTCGCCGTCGAGCGTAAGATCGCCCGTTCCCCGCTCAGCTTCGAAACGGATGCGGGGATCATACGGGCCGAAGTCAGGGGACGCCGTGTCAAGCTGCAGATGACCGCCCCGCGCGGGCTTGCGCTTTCGAAATCGCTCACGCTGCGCGGGAAGAAAATCGAATATTCATTCCTCGACACCGGGGTCCCGCACGTGGTCCTTTTCGTGCCCGACCTGGACAGGATAGATTTGCAGGGTACAGGCAGGGGGATCAGGACGCACCGGGCGTTCGCGCCGCGCGGGACGAACGTCAATTTCGTCCAGGTGAAGGACGGCGCAGTGCGGATCCGCACCTACGAACGGGGTGTGGAAGGAGAGACGCTCGCCTGCGGGACCGGGGCCGTGGCGGCAGGCATCCTCTCCTTCCTCCATGGCCGGGTCAGCCCGCCGGTCACGGTGCGGACGCGCGGAGGGGAAACGCTGATAATCCATTTCGATCCGGAAGAAAAAGGGTTCGGGGAGGTATGCCTGGAAGGGGACACCTCCTGGTCCTGCGACGGCAAGATTTTCAGGGAAGCGTACCGCTATTAGCGGCGGAAGGGGGTAGGACACAATGTTTAACGGGGCCATCGTCGCGACGATCACTCCATTTCTGAACGGGAAGCTGGACAGGAAAGGGCTCAGGAAACTGGTGGAGTTCCAGATCAGGAACGGCACGGACGGGATCGTCCCGTGCGGGACGACCGGGGAGTCGGCGACCCTGTCCTTCGACGAGCACGAGGCCGTCATCGACACCGTCATCGAGGCCGCCGCGGGACGAGTGCCAGTGATCGCGGGGACGGGGTCGAACAACACCAAGGAGGCGATCACCCTCACCCGGTATGCGAAAAAGGCGGGGGCCGACGCGGCGCTGGTCATCACGCCGTACTACAACAAGCCGACCCAGGAAGGGCTCTTCCTGCACTTCCGGGCCGTGGCCGAGGCGGTCGACATCCCGATCATCCTCTACAACGTGCCGGGCCGCACGGGGGTGAACATGGCGGCGGAAACGGTCGCCCGCCTGGCCGAGGTGAAGAACATCGTTGGGGTTAAGGAGGCCTCGGGGAACCTGGCGCAGGTGTGCGACATCATCCGGATGACCCCCAGGAAGTTCTGCCTGCTCTCCGGCGACGACGGCATCTTCTTTCCGATGATGGCGCTGGGCGCGAAGGGCGTCATTTCCGTTACCTCGAACGTCGCGCCGCGCGCGATGGCGGACCTGTACGACGCGTTCGTCCTGGGAGAGCTTTCGAGGGCGCGGGAGATCCACTACCGCCTGTGGCCGCTGTTCCACGTCCTCTTCATCGAGACCAACCCGATCCCGGCGAAGACCGGCCTTGCGATGATGAAGATGATCCGGGAAGAGTTCCGCCTCCCGCTTTGCCCGATGTCGGACGCGAACCGGAAGAAGCTTGCCAAAGTGCTTTCCGACCTGAAGCTGGCGTAGGCGAAAGCCATGGCTCGCGTGGTCGTGTGCGGTGCGATGGGGAGGATGGGGCGGGCCATACTGGGCGCGCTAAGGGAGCGGCCTCACGGCCTGACGCTCTCCGGGGCGCTCGAGGTCACCGGGCACCCGCTTCTCGGGCAGGACGCCTTCGAGGCTGCCGGTGTCGGGAAGGCGGGGGTCGCGGTCACCGACGACTTTTCCGGGGCGATCGCCGGGGCGGACGTGGCGATCGATTTCTCCCACGCCGCATCCTCCGTGGAGCACGCGCGGAACGCGTCCGCGGCGGGGAAGCCTATCGTCATCGGCAGCACGGGACTTGCGCCCGGGCAGGTCGACCAGGTGAAGGCCGCGGCGAAGGGGATCCCGTGCGTCCTTTCCCCCAACATGAGCGTCGGCGTGAACCTGATGTTCAAGGTGGCCGCCGACGTGGCGCGCGTCCTCGGGGACGACTATGACGTGGAGATCGTCGAGGTCCACCACCGGTTCAAGAAGGACTCCCCCTCCGGCACGGCGGTGAAGCTGGCCGACGTGGTGGCCGGGGCGCTCGGCAGGGAGATGAGGGAAGCGGGGGTCTACGGGCGGAAAGGGATCGTCGGCGAGCGGACGCGGAAAGAGGTCGGGGTGTTCGCGGTGCGCGCGGGCGACGTGGTCGGGGAGCACACGCTGATATTCGGCGGCCTGGGGGAACGCTTCGAGATCACCCACCGCGCCCACAGCCGTGAGACGTTCGCCCGTGGAGCCGTACGCGCCGCCGCCTGGGTGTTGGGGAAGCCCAACGGGCTCTACGACATGCAGGACGTCCTGGGATTATCGAAGACGTGAAAGTCCTCCGCTTCGTGACGGCGGGGAAGACCGCCTGGGGGGTGCTGGGCACGGACGCCGGGGAGATCCGGGAGGTGGAGGGCGCGCCGTTCGGGGAAATCCGGTTCACGGGGGACACCCATCGGCTGGCGGATGTGCGGCTCCTTGCGCCATCCGTCCCGTCCAAGATCGTGGCGGTGGGGCTGAACTACAAGGACCACGCCCGCGAGATGGGAAAAACCATTCCCGACGAACCGCTGATCTTTCTGAAGGCCCCCTCGGCGCTGAATCACCCCGGCGGGGACGTGGTGTACCCCGGGGCGACCCGGCGGCTTGACCACGAGGCCGAGCTTGCGGTGGTCATGGGTTCGACGGCCAGGGACGTGAAGGAGCGGGACGCATCGTCGGCGATCTTCGGGTACACCTGCATCAACGACGTCACCGCCCGCGATCTCCAGGTCAAGGACGGGCTGTACGCCAGGGCGAAAGGGTTCGACACGTTCGCCCCGATCGGCCCCTGGATCGAGACGGAGATCGACCCGTCCGCGCTCCGGGTACGGTGCCTTGTGAACGGAGAGGCAAGGCAGGACGGGAACACCCGGGAGATGGGGGCGTCAGTCTTCCGGCTGGTGGAGTTCATCTCGCACATAATGACCCTGTACCCGGGAGACGTGATCGCCACCGGGACCCCCCCGGGAGTCGGGCCGGTGAAGGTGGGGGACTCGATGACGGTCGAGATCGAGGGGATCGGTTCACTGACCAACCGGGTCGTGGCACCGCAATAATTTCCAGGGGGAACCCATGGGCCGATTCACGCTTTCCCGCCGGATCCAGGCGCTGCCGCCTTACCTTTTCGCCGAGCTCGACCGCAAGAAGCAGGAGGTCCGGTCGAAGGGAATGGACATCATCGACCTGGGAGTTGGGGACCCGGACCACCCGACGCCGGATTTCATCGTGGATGCGATGAAGCGCGAGGCGGAAGTCCCCGCCAACCACCAGTACCCCTCCTACGAGGGGCTGCCGGAGTTCCGGGCCGCCGCCGCGCGGTGGTACAAGGAGCGCTTCGGCGTGGCGCTCGACCCGGGGAACGAGGTCGTCGCGCTGATCGGGTCCAAGGAGGGGATCGCGCACTTCCCCCTGGCGTTCGTCGATCCCGGGGACGTGGTGCTCGTTCCCGACCCGGGCTACCCGGTCTACCACATCGCCACGATGTTCTCGGGGGGGAAGTCCCACTTCATGCCCCTGCTTCGTGAAAACGGGTTCCTTCCCCGGCTGGACCGCATCCCCGGGGGCGTCCTCGCGAAGGCGAAGATCCTTTTCCTCAACTACCCGAACAACCCCACCTCCGCGATCGCGGACCGGAAGTTCTACCGGAATGTTCTTGCCTTCGCGGAGGAGCACGATCTCATCGTCGCCCACGACGTGGCGTACACGGAAATCTACTTCGACGGCGTCAAGCCGATGAGCATCCTCGAGCTTCCAGGGGCGAAGAAGCGATGCATCGAGTTCCACTCGCTCTCCAAGACCTACAACATGACCGGGTGGCGGATCGGCTTCGCGGTGGGCAATACCGAACTCGTCGGCGGGTTGGGAAAGGTCAAGACGAACGTGGACAGCGGCGTCTTCCAGGCCGTCCAGGGAGCTGCGATCGCCGCGCTCGGGAGCGGGGAGAGCGCGACGCGGGAAATCCGGCGCACGTACCAGGAGCGCAGGGATGTGCTTTTACCGGGGCTGCGCGCGCTCGGGCTGGACCCCGTGACTCCCGCGGCGACCTTCTACGTGTGGATCCCCGTGCCGGAAGGCTACACATCCGCGTCCTTCTGCACCCACCTGCTTACGAAGGCGGGGATCGTGACGACTCCCGGGAACGGGTTCGGGAAAAGCGGGGAAGGATATATCCGGATCGCCCTGACCAAGGAGAAGGAGCGGATACGGGAAGCCCTGGACAGGATGAGGCGGATCGGCTTCTGACGCATGCGGGCCCCCTTTCGGCGGACGAGGTGATCCTTCTCCTCGGGTGCAACGTCGGGGATTGCCCGAGGCGGCTCCGGGAAGGCCTGGAACATCTTTCACGGAAGATGGAAGTGGTCCGGGTCTCCCGCACCTATGCGGGGAAAGCATGGGGTAAAGCGGACCAGCCGAGGTTCCTTAATCTGGCGGCGCGCGCGAAATGCCTCCTTACGCCCGATGAATTGCTGGCGTTCGCCAAGGATGTGGAGGCAGCCGCCGGGAGGGTGCCGAGGGGCCGGTGGGGGCCGCGCGAGCTGGACGTCGATATCGTGCTGATGGGGGAGAAGGTCGTGCGGGAGCCCCACCTGGTCATCCCGCACCCACTCCTCGCGTTCCGCCGGTTCTGCCTGGCGCCGGTTTCCGAGATCGCCCCCGGGGCCGTCGTTCCCCCCGGGGGAAAAACCATCCGGGATCTCCTGAATGCGTGCGGGGATCCGCTCGAGGTGTATCCGACATGAAACGAGACGGCAAGAAAACATCCATCTGCCGGAAGCTTGTGGCGATGGCGACGCTGGCGATTCTCCTGGCCGTTCCCGCGGGGTGCCGCAAGAAAGAAGCACCGCCGGCGGGGGGGGGGGAGGGAGAGACCATAAACCTCGACGCCCTTTCCCAGATCGAGAACTACAAGGAGATACTTAAGAAGGACCCGAACAACCTGCAGGCGCTGGTAAACATCGGGAACCTCTACTTCGACACGAGGCAGGACCTCCTCGCGATCGAGCATTACCGGAAGGCGCTGGCTATGGACCCGCGGAACGTGAACGTGAGGACCGACATGGCGGTCTGTTTCCGCCGGGCCGGCAACCCGGACCGTGCGGTCGAGGAATTGAAAAAGGCGATCTCGATGGACCCGCGGCACGCACAATCACGGTACAACCTGGGAATAATCCTGATCAACGACAAAAACGACGTCGAGGGCGGAATCCGCGCGTGGGAAGCGCTCCTTGATAACATACCGAATTACCCGTACCGCGATTCACTCCGCGGCGAGATCGCCCGGATGCGAGGCGGTCAAGCCCCCGCCGCCCCGCCGAAATTCAAGTGAAAACCATTTTATTTTCCTCGGGATAAGGCGGTCAGCAGGGATAATCTCCGCGATTTGTCCTGGCGTTTTCCCTTGTGTTATTAAGAATAAACACCGGATTTCACCTCCGGAAAGGACGTTATAATTTTCTGTTGACACCCTTTGTCATATGGAATATATGTAACATTGTTTTGTTATCCCTCCCTTTAACCTGCACGGAGGATCGAATATGGTCAGACGGGATAAGTCGAATTACATAATCCAGTCGGTCGCGCACGCACTCGACGTGCTCGAGGAGTTCCGGGGCGAAATGGACGAGCTGGGCGTGACGGAACTCAGCAAAAAGTTGAAATTGCATAAAAACAATGTCTTTCGCATACTTGCCACGCTGCAGTCCAGGAACTACATCGAGCAGAACAAGACGAACGACAATTACCGGCTCGGGATCAAGTGTCTCGAGCTCGGGCAGACGTTTGTCCAGCAGAGAGGGCTTCTCAAGCAGGCACAGCCGATCCTGCGTGAGCTCGCCGAAAGTTCCGGTGAGACCAGCTATCTCTCCATCCTGCGGGGGAACGAGGTCGTGTATCTCGATTCCGTGGAAACCACTTCCACGGTGCGGGTCATCTCACGCGTCGGTCTCCACATGCCGGCCCACGCCACGGCGGCGGGCAAGGCCCTGATCGCGTTCGAGTCGGAAGAGGAGTTGAGGAAGCGTTTTCCCCCAGAGCTTTCGAAATTCACGAATCACACCATATTGACGCCGGAAGACATCCTGAAGAACCTGGAGAAGGCCCGGGAGACGGGTTACGCGACGGACCTCGAGGAGTTCGAGGATGGGTTGCGCTGCATCGCCGCCCCGATCCGCGATTACACAAGGAAAGTCATAGCTGCGATAAGCGTGTCCGGCCCGGCCCACAGGCTCTCCGACGAGAAGATCGAACAGTCGATCGGCCCCGAGGTTTCACGCTGCGCCAGGGCGCTGTCCACGCGTCTCGGCTGCCGCGAATAATTCGAGGCGCCTCCCGGCTCACCCCGCAACACCCGATTCATCGCACCCGCCTTCCCGGGCTCTTGACACGGGCCCGTCCCGGATGGTATTCATATTATGAATGATTGTTCATTCAACGGGAGGGGCGATGGCCAGGCGTGGGCCTCAAGGCGGCGGGGCGGCCAAGCGGGACCGCATTCTTCGTGCTGCGATCAGGATTTTTTCCCAGAAAGGCTACTTCAATTCCAGGATCTCGGAGATCGCGCGCCTTGCCGGAGTAGCCGACGGGACGATCTACCTCTACTTCAAGAACAAGGACGACCTTCTGATCTCCCTCTTCGAGGAAAAGATGGGGGAGGTGGTGTCCGATGTCCGCGCGCGCGTCGCAGAGGGAGGAGACGCACTCTCGCGCCTGCGGATCTTCATCGGGAACCACATGGACCTGCTCGTTCGCGAGGCCGGGCTCATCGAGGTCATCCAGGTGGAACTGCGGCAGAGCAACAAGTTCATGAAGGAGTACGTACCGGTGAAGTTCCTGGAGTACCTGGACGTTCTTGGCGGGATCCTGGATGCCGGGAAGCTCGAGGGTATTTTCCGACCCGACCTGAACGTCACCCTGGCGCGCCGGGCCATCTTCGGCGCACTGGACGAGATCTCACTTGCCTACGTGCTCTCCAGGAAACGGAAATACGACCCCGCCGAGGCGGCGGACGAGATCTACCGGATTTTCGCCGTGGGACTCCGGGGCCAGGCCCCGACGATGGGAGGTAAGCCATGATAGGGTTCGATCTCACAGAAGAGCAGATCGCGTTGCAGGACATGGCCCACAAGTTCGCGGCGAACGAAATCCGCCCGAAGGCCGCCGAGTGCGACCAGACCGGGACATTCCCCATGGAGATATTCCGGAAGGCGTTCGACCTGGGGCTCATGACCGGTTTCATACCGGAGGCGCTCGGGGGGCTTGGACTCGGATCTCTTGAATCGTGCCTCATCGAGGAGGAACTGGCGTGGGGCTGCGCCGGCATCACCACTTCGATGACCTGCAACGGCCTGGCGCTGACTCCGATTATCCTCGCCGGGACCGAAGACCAGAAAAAGCAATTCGTCGTCCCCTTCGGGACGGAATTCGGGTTCGCGTCCTTCTGCCTCACGGAGCCGGGCGCGGGCTCGGACGCCGGCGGGATCGCGACCACGGCCAGGAAGGACGGCGACGTCTACGTAATGAACGGCAGGAAGTGCTTCATCACCAACGGGACCCATGCCTCCCAGTACACGGTGTTCGCCTCCACGGACCGCTCCAGGGGCCACAAGGGGCTCTCCGCGTTCATTGTCCCCCGGTCCCTCCCGGGAGTCTCCCCCGGCAAGAAAGAGGACAAGATGGGGCAGCGCGCCTCCGACACTTCCGACGTGCTGTTCGAGGAGGTACGCGTCCCGGCGGCGAACCTCCTGGGGAAGGAAGGCGAAGGTTTCAAGATCGCCATGAAGACGCTGGATTATGCGAGGCCCTCGGTGGCTTCGATGTCGGTCGGGGTGGCCCGGGCGGCGCTCGAGCTGGCGATGCAGTACTCCAAGGAGCGCGTGCAGTTCGGCGCGCCGATCGCGATGAACCAGGCGATCCACTTCCTGCTGGCCGACATGGCGATGGACATCGAGGCGGCGCGCCTGCTCACCCTCAAGAGCGCCTGGCTGCTCGACCAGGGCAGGCGCTGCACGAAGGAATCCTCGTTCGCCAAGGCGTTCGCGGCGGACCTGGCCATGCGCGTCACCACGGACGCGGTCCAGATATTCGGCGGGTACGGATACATGAAGGATTACCCGGTTGAGAAGCTGATGCGGGACGCGAAGCTCTTGCAGATCTACGAGGGTACCAGCCAGATCCAGCGGCTGGTCATCGCCAAGGAGATCATGATGCGGTAGAAGAGCCTCCCTTGTCGGGATCGCGGCGGGCCAGCGAGACAAGCTCGTCCGCAGCCGCCGCAAGCTCCTCCCTCCACGGCAGGTTCTCCAGGAAGCGATCGGGTATCGCGGAAGCGCCGAGGTAGGCGCCGCACAGGCTGCCGGTCATCGAGGCGATGTTTTCCGCGTCGTTGCCGAGGTTCACCGCCGGCAGGACCGCATCGGCGAAGTCCTCCGGGGAGTGGAGGAAGCAGGCCCAGGCGAACGGCAGCCCCTCCTGGACGGCGCCGCCGTTACCGAGCGCCTCCCGGATCTCCTCGATTCCGGCGCGACGCAGGAGGAGTGCCGCCAGCTCGGTTCCCACCTTGCGGGAGAGCGTCGGGGACTGCCTGCCCTGGCGGCTGCGTGCCGCGCGATCCGGTTCTATCCCGGTGATCGCCGGCGAGATCCCCCTGGCGAACCCCAGTACGTCCAGTGTGCCGCAGGGAGTGTGGAGCATCCGGGCGATGGCGGTCGCCTGCACGATTGCGCCCGCGATGGCGGCCGGGTTCGGATGCGTGATGGCCGCGACTATACCCGCCTCCAGCTTCATCCGCCGGAAGTCGACCGACCGCAGCAGCGAAAGAGGGGTGATCCGGGCCGCCGGCGCGCTTTCCGGGGAATTGACACCCGCCTCGAACCAGGGGTAGCCGCGGTCGGTCAGGTTCCCGGCGAATTCCGCCTCGGATCCGCCGCGGTGGTGGCCCGAAGCCGTGGCGATCAGGACGGCGATCTCTTCCGGGTCGACCTTTCCCTGACGGAGCAGCGCCCGGCAGAGAAGGAGGGATGCGGGAGGGGAATCCGTTGCTTCGTGCTTCCTTCCGTGCTTGCGGAGGGGAGAGTACCCGTCGATCCGACCGTAAAGTTCCCCCACGTCCCGCGGAGAAAGTCCCTGCGCGGACCTTCCCAGCGCTTCACCTATAGCCGCGCCCGTAAGGGCGCCACGGAACCGGTCGGCGTAGTCGATCCCGGGAACGAAGGAAAGCGGGACGTGCTCCCCCTTGGAAAGGTAGGCGGGGATCTTCGATCTTCGCACAAGGAACTGGTAGATCGGTTCCGGTTCCTTTCCGAAGAGGAGGGGCTGGTCTTCCCTCCTGCGAGCGAGATCCTTCGCTTTACGTTCGACGATGGTCGTGATGTGCCGGACGATTTCCCATAGGTCTTCGTTCCCCTGGAGGGGAATCTTAGCGAGGGACCTCGACAGGCAGGAGGAGATTTCCGAGGGGTCGTGGAGGGTCAGGGCAGTCGCCTGGCGCTCGCCCTCACCCGGCAACGACGCCTGCGCGGAAACGTCCGCAAGCGCGTCACCCACGCCATCAGGCGTCGCAGGTGGTCCTTCATCGGAAGGATCGGGACTCGCAGCGGTCGGGAGGTCCTCCTGCGGAATATATCCCCGGTAGTGCATCTCCATGATCTTTCTTGATTGTGAAGGCGAAAATCGCATTGCCTGCAGAATCTTAAGCAGTGTTTCGCTCCTTGGGATCCTTCCTTTGTAGACCACCTGGCGGAGAAGTTCGTAGCTGAGCCCCAAATCATTCCGGTCCGAGGCGAATTTTTTTAAGGAGGAATAGCCGAGTGTTTCAATCCGTTTCTTCAGTATTTTCGATAGCAAGTTTACCGAATTGACAACCATCGGTTGATTCTCCCTGGCATGGGTTGCCCTGTCTTTGGAAATATATAAACAACTAAAATTGTACAATAGCAAAAAATAATGTCAACAATAAATGTATAATTGTACTATTGCAAATAACGTTGCGGGATAGTTGTGTCCGTTGGTTTAAAGCGAATCGGCGATTATTTCCGCGATGTCTTTCGTCTGCACCGATTCGTCCAGGTTGTTGAACTTGGCGGCGTCGTCGAACATGATGAGGCAGTATGGGCAGGATGAGCCGACCGCGTCTGCGCCCGTGCGCATCGCCTGGCTGAACCTCAGGTGATTGATGCGTTTCCCCGGCATCTCGAGCCACATCCCTCCGCCACCCCCCCCGCAGCAGAATCCACGCTCGCGGCGCTTTTCCATCTCCTTGATCGCGATCCCGGGGACCGATCCGATAGCCTCGCGGGGGGCGTCGTAGATGTCGTTGTGCCTGCCCAGGTAGCACGGGTCGTGGAACGCCACGGAACGGTTGAACGGCTTCGAGGGCGAGAGCCTTCCCTGCGCGATAAGGTCCCGGAGGAGGACGGTGTGATGGATCGCCTCCACGTTCACCCCGAATTGCGGGTACTCCTTGCGGAAGGTGTTGAAGCAATGGGGGCACTGCGTGATCACCTTCCTGACTTTGTGGGAGGCGAAGATCTCCTTCACCATCTCGACCATGCCGAGCTGGAATAGCCCTTCCTCGCCCATCGGGCGGGCGAATGCCCCGCAGCAGGTCTCCTCGAGCCCGAGCACGGCGTAATTCACCCCCGCACGGCCCAGCAGCGAGGCGATCGTCCGGGTCACCTTCTGGTTCCGGGGGTCGTAGGACCCGGCGCACCCGGGCCAGTAAAGGTACTCGAACTCCTTTTTGTCCGCGGCGACGGGCACGTCCAGCCCCTCGGCCCACCGGATGCGGTCGTCTTGCGGAAGCCCCCAGGGGTTCCCCGTGTCGCCCATTTTCTTCAGGGCGGTCCGCGCGCCGTCCGGTATCTTCGAATTGGAGACATAGCCGCGGCGGACGTCGACGATCATGTCTATATGCTCGACGAGCACCGGGCAGGCCTGCATGCAGGCCCGGCAGGTGGTGCAGGACCAGATCTCGTCGGGGGAAAGGATTCCGAACGCGAATGGCGTGACGACCGGCTTCCCCGTCTTCCCGTCCACCGCCGCGGTCGACGGGACCAGGCTCCGGTAGATGTCGCGGCACGCCTGATCCCGGGTCTTGAGTACGACGTCCCTTGGCGAGAGAGGCATCTCGGCGGCGTGGGCCGGGCACTCGTCCTGGCACCTGCCGCACTTCGTGCATGCGTCCGACGAGAGGAGCTGCTTCCATGTGAAGTCCAGGACGTCGCTTACCCCGATCTTCTCCTCGTCCTCGATGTTGGGGATCGGCTGCAGGGCGCCCTTGGGGCGGGAGGTCCGCAGGAATATGTTCGCCGTCCCGGTCGCCATGTGGAACATCTTGGACATCGGGATGCAGGCGAGAAAGCCGAAGGCGAGCAGGAGGTGCGTCCACCAGAGCGCGCGGTGCGCGGCAAGGAGGTCTCCCATGGGAACGCCCGCGAAGAGGGGGGCTATCGCGTTGCTTACGTAGGACACCGGGGCCGCGCCGGGCTTCGTCGCGGCGAGACGGACCGCCTCGATGAGGAAGCCGGTGACCCCTATGGCGAGGATGAGGAAGAGCTGGAGGAGGTCGTCTCCGTCTTTCGTAAGCCCTTCCGGCCGGAAAAGGGACCGCCGCGCGAGGGCGACGAGGACCCCCGCCAGGAGGACGAGGCCGAAGGTGTTCGCGAACAGCTTGAAGGCGAGGTAGAAATCGCCGTCCAGGATACGTACGCCGAAGTCGAATTCGACCGCGACGAGGCAGGTTGCGATGAAAAGGACGATGAATGCGGAGTAGATCGCGAGGTGCATGAGGCCGCCGAACTTCGTTTCGAGGACCTTCCGCTGACCGATCCCGATCCGGAGGGCGTCCAGCGTGCGGCCCCACAGGTTGTCCAGTCGGTCTTCCCTCTCGGCGCGCCCGCTACGGTATGCCCCCACCTTCTGCCAGACCCCCCAGGCGAAGACGAGGGCCACCACGCAGAAAAGGGAATACATGATCGTCGCCGCCGGGGGATGAAGATTCCACATGATCTCGCGGCCGCTGGTTTTCAAGTAAGGGCTCCTTTTCCGGTGCGTGATGGTTTCCGCGGATGTTTCTATCAGAGCATATCTTGACGCCTCAAGACAATTATTGACGAATCCGCCGCCGGATATTGGATATACTGTGCGAGGAGGTTGCCGGGATGTCCGAGATATCGGTCCAGGGAACCGGGGTGCACTGCCAGGACACGCTTAAGCGCCTGCCCCGCACGATCGTGTTCCTCCACGGTGCGGGGGGGTCGCACCACACCTGGCGGGACCAGTGGGCGGGCCTCAAGGGCGCGGCGCGCCTCGTCATTCCGGACCTTCCGGGTCACGCGGAATCATCCGGGAGGCCGAAGGAAACGGTGGAGGCGTACGCGGACTGGCTCGCCGAATTCGTCAGGGAAGCCGGGATGGGTAAGTTCATCCTGGCCGGCCACTCGATGGGGGGAGCCATCGCGCTTCAGGCGGCGATTTCCCGGATCGCCGGCCTGGAGGCGTTGATCCTTGCCGGGACCGGCGCCAAGCTCAAGGTCAGCCCGGTGATCCTCGACGGGATCGCCGGCCGGTTCAAGGATTTCGCGCCGGAGCTGGTCGATTGGATGATGGCCAGGTCGAGCGATCACCTGCTGCGGGAAGACATCACGAGGGACGTCCTGTCAACGAAGGCGTCCACGTTCGCGACCGACTTCCGGGCGTGCGACGCGTTCGACGTGCGGGGACGCCTCGGCGAGATCGGGGTCCCCGCGCTGGTGGTCGTCGGCGACGACGACCGCCTGACGCCGCTCAAATATTCCGAGTTCCTCGCCACCAACATCCGCGGCGGCGTGCTCAAGATCATCCACGACGCGGGGCACGTCGCGATGCTGGAGAAGCCCACCGAGATGAACAACGTCATCGCCTCGTTCGTCCACTCCCTGGAGTAGCGGCCGATCTGCCATCGCTTGCCGGGCGGCGTGCGTGCACACGGTACAGGCTGCGCCCCCCCTCCGAGGCAGCGAAGCCGTCGATCAGCGTGGTAAACTGTTACGATGGACGAACGCGCGATTTCCGCCCTCCGGGAGATCTTCGGGGAGCGGCTGAAGGATTCCCTCGAGGACCGCATCTGCTACTCCTTCGACGCGACGGGGAAGGAGTTCCTGCCCGACGCCGTCGCTTTCCCCCTGACCGCCGAGGAAGTGCGCCGGACGGTTCTCCTCGCCAACGAGTTCCGGTTTCCAGTAATACCCCGGGGCGCCGGGTCCGGTTTCTCCGGGGGATCTCTTCCTGTCCGGGGCGGGGTCGTCCTTTCCCTCGAGCGGATGGACCGGATCCTTTCGATCGACACGGAGAACCTGGTCGCGGTCGTCGAGCCCGGCGTGGTCACCGAAACGCTGAAGGAGGAAGCGAAGAAGAGAGGCCTGTTCTACCCCCCCGACCCGGCTTCACTGAAATTCTGCACCATCGGCGGGAACCTCGCGGAGTGCGCGGGCGGGATGTGCGCGGTCAAGTACGGTGTTACCAGGGACTACGTCCTGGGCCTGGAGGCCGTCCTTGGCACCGGGGAACTCTTGCGGACCGGCGTTTACACGGTAAAAGGCGTCGTCGGCTACGACCTCACCCGGATGCTGGTCGGATCCGAGGGGACCCTGGGGATCATCACGAAGGCCACGCTCAAGCTGATCCCCCTGCCGGAGTCGGCGGCGACGCTCCTCGCTTTTTTCCGGACGAACGGAGAGGGGGCGCGCGCCGTGGCCGGGATCGTGGAGGAGCGGATCACCCCCTGCGCGATGGAGATGATGGACCGCACCGCGATCGACTGCGTCCGGGAGATCGCCGACCTGCCGGTGCCGGGGGATGCCGGGTGCGCGCTTCTCATCGAGGTCGACGGGCCGGAGGCTTCCGTGTCGCAGGAAGCCGGCCGCGTCCGGGCGGCGTGCAGCCGGTTCGGCGCTACGGAAGTGCGGCTCTCCACGGACGCCGCCGGGAGGGAAAAGCTGTGGGAGCTGCGACGGTCGATCTCGCCGGCGATCCGGCGGGTGAACCCGGTCAAGATCAACGAGGACATAGTTGTCCCACGAAGCCGTCTCCCCGTGATGTACGACTTCCTGTCGGACCTGGCCGCCCGCAAAAACCTCAAGATCGTGAATTTCGGACACGCGGGTGACGGGAACATCCACGTGAACATCATGATTTCCGGGAAGGACGAAGATGAACGGCGCCGTGCCGACGATGCGGTGGAGGAGGTTTTCCGCAAGACGGTGGAGCTCGGCGGCACGATCTCGGGGGAGCACGGCATCGGGATCGCCAAGGCGCCGTTCCTCGAGATGGAGGTCGGCCCACTCGGCGTCTCGGTGATGAAGCGGCTGAAGGACTGCTTCGACCCCAACGGGATCCTCAACCCGGGGAAAATCTTCGTTTCCGAGTCCGCGGCGCGGCCATGAGGGACGAGGAGCTGCGCAACCTGGCTGCCGCCTGCGCAAAGTGCGGCACCTGCCGGACGGTCTGCACCCTCTACCCCGAGAGGAAGGCGGAGATCTCGGTCGCGCGCGGAAAGATCGCGCTGATCGACGCGGCCCTTTCGGGCAGGGACGGAAACCTCGGGGCGATCGAGGGGGCGCTCTCCGACTGCCTCCTGTGCGGGCGGTGCGAGCGCGCCTGTCCCAACCAGGTCCTCGTCGAGGAGATCCTCATGAAGGGGAGGGCCGACATCGCGAAGGAGATCGGCCTGCCCGCCTGGAAGCGGCTCCTCTTCGGGAAGGTGATGCCGTCACCGGGGATAAGGGCCGCCGCGACGGCCGCCGCGACGGCCGCGCAGAGATTACTCGCGAAGAGCATACCGACCGGGAGCGGCCTCCATTACCGGTTCCCCGAGGCGTTCGGACTGTCGGGCCGCACGCTCCCCGGGTTTTCCGCCAAGGGGTTCATCGCCTCCCTCGCGCCCGGGGAGGCCGCCACGGGGGACGTGATGCTCTTCGTCGGGTGCGTCTTCGACCACGTTTACCCGCAGATCGGAAGGGCCTCCTACGAAACGATGAAGGCATCCGGAAAAGAGATCGCCGTGTTCCGGGACGCCGCATGCTGCGGTCTCCCCGCGATGGCGTCCGGCGACCGGGATTCCGCGCTCCGGTGCGCCGAGGAGAACGTCCGCAGGCTGCGCGCCGCGGCGCCGTCCAGCGTCGTCTTCCCCTGCGGTTCCTGCCTGGTCATGTTCCGTCGGAACCTGCTCACCCTCATCCCCGAGACACACCCGCTGCGCGGTGACGCCGCGTGGGTTTCCGGCCGTTGCATCGATTACGCGAGCTTCATCCTCGATTCGGGGGTCGCCGAAAGCCTCCCCGATCCATCCGGAAGCGGGGGTGACGGGAAGATCGGGTACCACGACTCGTGCCACCTCTCCGGCACCCTCGGCAAGGGGCGCGAGGCCCGGGAGGTGCTCCGGGCGGCTGCCGGCCCGGCATTCGCGGAGATGCCGGGCGCCGATCTTTGCTGCGGGTACGGGGGCGCGTTCAACGTCCGGGACTACGCCACCTCCTCCCGGATCGGGGAAAACAAGGTTTCGCTCGCGGCGAGGGGGGGCACGGGCGTCATCGCCACCGCCTGTTCGGGCTGCATACTCCAGATGCGCGACATGGCCGCACATGTCCAACCCTCAATGCGCGTCGCCCACATCGCCGAGTTGGTTTTCGCTTCCCTTTCCCGTCGTTGACATCCTTCTCCGCGGGATGGTATGAAAATCAATCACCGTTTTGCATCCAGGCGCAGGAGGGGGGAATGTCACTCCAGCAAAAATTCGATGAATTGAGGAAGAAGAACGCCCTTGCCATGGAGGGGGGCGGCAAGAAGCGGATCGATACGCAGCACGCGCAAGGGAAGCTCACCGCGCGGGAGCGGGTCGAGCTGCTGCTCGACCCGAATTCGTTCGTCGAGCTGGACCGGTTCGTGCAGCACCGCTGCGTCGACTTCGAGGTGGAGAAGATCCTGGGGGACGGCGTCGTCACGGGGTACGGAAAGGTCGCCGGCCGCCTCGTCTATATCTTCGCCCAGGACTTCACCTGCATCGGCGGATCTCTCTCCGAAACCTACGCCCAGAAGATCTGCAAAATCATGGACCATGCCGCCCGCAACGGCGCGCCCGTCATCGGCCTGAACGACTCGGGCGGCGCCCGCATCCAAGAGGGGGTCCAGAGCCTCGCCGGGTACGCCGACATCTTCCTGCGGAACACGATCTATTCCGGGGTGGTTCCACAGATCTCCGCCATCATGGGCCCGTGCGCCGGTGGAGCGGTCTACTCGCCCGCGATCACCGACTTCATCCTGATGGTCAAGAACACCTCCTACATGTTCGTCACCGGCCCCGACGTCATCAAGACGGTGACCCACGAGGAGGTGACCAAGGAAGTTCTTGGCGGGGCGATGTCCCACAACGAGCGGAGCGGCGTGGCGCACTTCGCCGCCGAGGACGAGAAGGAGTGCCTCTTCCTGCTCAGGGAGCTGCTTTCATTCATGCCGCAGAACAACATGGAAGACCCCCCGGTTGTTACCCCCAAGGATTCCCCCGACCGCAAGGACGAGAGCCTGAACCAGATCGTCCCGGACATCCCCACCAAGCCCTACGACATCCGCGACGTGATCAAGAAGGTCGTCGACGACGGGTATTTCTTCGAGATCCAGGAGCACTACGCCCGGAACATCGTCATCGGGTTCGCCCGGATGAACGGGCGACCCGTGGGGATCACGGCCAACCAGCCCGCGGTCCTGGCCGGCTGCCTCGACATCGCCTCCTCGATCAAGGGGGCGCGCTTCGTCCGGTTCTGCGACGCCTTCAACATCCCGCTGCTGACGTTCGTGGACGTCCCGGGCTTTCTGCCGGGAACGGCCCAGGAGTTCGGGGGGATCATCAAGCACGGCGCGAAGCTCCTCTACGCGTTCGCCGAGGCGACGGTCCCGAAGGTCACGGTCATCACCCGCAAGGCGTACGGCGGGGCCTACGACGTCATGGCCTCCAAGCACATCCGCGCCGACGTCAACTTCGCCTTCCCCACCGCCGAGATCGCGGTGATGGGCCCGGACGGGGCGGTCAACATCATATTCCGCAAGGAACTGCTCAAGTCCTCCAATCCGGAGCAGACCAAGGCGGAGCTCGTCGCCGATTACAGGGAGCGGTTCGCTTCCCCGTACAAGGCGGCCGAGCTCGGGTACATCGACGAGGTCATCATGCCCGAGGAGACGCGCCCCAAGGTGATCGGCGCCTTCGAGATGCTCCGGAACAAGCGAGACTCCAACCCGCCGCGCAAGCACGGCAACATCCCTTTGTAGGAGGAAGACCGTGTTCAAGAAAATCCTGATCGCGAACCGCGGCGAGATCGCCATACGCGTGGTGCGCGCCTGCCGGGAAATGGGGATCCGGTCCGTGGCGGTCTTTTCGGAGGCCGACCGTCGGGCGCTCCACGTCCGGTACTCCGACGAGGCGCACTTCATCGGGCCGTCTCCCGCGTCGGAGTCGTACCTGGTCATCGACAAGATCATCGACGTGGCGAGGAAGAGCGACGCCGAGGCCATCCACCCCGGGTACGGCTTCCTGGCCGAGAATCCCAGGTTCGCGGACCGCTGCGAGAAGGAAAAGATCAAGCTCATCGGCCCCTCGGCGTACGCGATGCGCACGATGGGATCGAAGACGCTCGCCAGGAAGACCGTGCAGGCGGCGGGGGTTCCGGTGGTTCCCGGCACGGTCGAGCCGATCGCGTCCGAGGAGGAAGTCCTCCGTGTAGCCCGGGAAATCGGGTTCCCGGTGATGCTCAAGGCGACCGCGGGAGGCGGAGGCAAGGGCCTCAGGCTGGTCCGGGAGGAGGAGGAACTCCGCTCCTCGCTGCGGATGGCGAAGTCCGAGGCGAAGTCCGCCTTCAGCGACGATTCCGTCTACGTCGAGAAATACATAGAAAATCCCCGCCACGTGGAGATCCAGATCCTGGGGGACGGCCACGGGAACTACGTCCACCTCTTCGAGAGGGAATGCTCGATCCAGAGACGGCACCAGAAGGTGATAGAGGAGTCGCCGTCGGTGATCGTGACGCCCGCGATGCGGGCCGCGATGGGGAAGGTTGCGATCGAGGCGGCTCGCGCCGTCAAGTACGAGGGCGCCGGCACCTGCGAGTTCCTCGTGGACAGGAACCGGAACTTTTTCTTCCTCGAGATGAACACCAGGCTCCAGGTCGAGCACCCGGTCACGGAGAGGGTTACGGGCGTCGACATCGTCAAGGAGCAGATCCTGGTGGCCGCCGGCGAGAAACTCTCCATACGGCAGGACAATGTCTCGCAGGCGGGACACGCCATCGAATGCCGCATCTACGCGGAGGACCCCGACAGGAACTTCTTCCCGTGCCCGGGGCTCATCACTTCCCTGCGGACCCCGGGCGGGCCGGGCGTGCGGGACGACTCCGGCGTCTACGAGGGATTCGAGATCCCCATCTACTACGACCCGATCATCTCGAAGCTCGTCGCCTGGGGAAAGGACCGTACGGAGGCGATCGCCCGGATGAAGCGGGCGCTCACCGAGTACGTGGTCACCGGGGTCAAGACGACGATCCCGTTCCACATCCGGGTGATGAACAACCGGCACTTCATCGAGGGGAACTTCGACACCGACTTCATCGACAAGGTGTTCTTCAAGGAGGAGCAGGAGCGGGAGTTGAAGCACGGGGACGTCGCCGTGATCACCGCGGCGATCCAGCTGTTCCTCGGGGAGCGTAAGAGGGCGATGGCGCAGAAATCCGTCGAGGGCGAAGGCCAGGTCTCGATGTGGAAATACTCAACGCGGCCGGGCATCAGGAAACTCGGTTAGGAGCGGACATGAGCTACGTCGGGACGATCGGGGAGAAGGAAGTGAAGATCGGCGTGCAGGAGGCGGGCGTCGGCCGCTACCGGGTCACGATCGACGGGCAGGAGCACATGGTGGACGCCTGCCAGGTGATGAGCACCGTCTGGTCCGTCCTTTACGGGACCACCTCTTTCGAGGTGGATGTCCAGGGAAAGGACGAGGAGTTCGAGGTGCTGATCTCCGGCGACTGCTACAAGTTCACGCTCATGAACGAGCAGCGCAAGGCGCTGATGCGCGCCGGGGGGAAGGGCTCGGTCGGAAAGGCGATGCTCACCTCTCCGATGCCGGGGAAGGTGGTGAAGCTCCTGGTCGCCGAGGGGGAAGAGGTCAAGGCGGACCAGGGGGTCATCGTGGTCGAGGCGATGAAGATGGAGAACGAGCTCAAGACCGCCGTCACGGGAAAGGTGAAGGAAATCTTCGTGAAGGAAGGCGAGATCGTCGAATCGGGGGCGAAACTGCTGCTGGTGGAGTAGGGGAGACGGGGATGGCACACGGGAAGCCGAAGCGGGCCGGAAGCCCGCGCGAACGCGCGGCGAGGGAAGAGTGGGTTCGGGACGTGCTCTCCCCGGCGTTGTCGAAGTCGCCGGAGCGCAAGGAGCGGTTCGAGAGCACCTCCGGGGCCGCGATCGAACGGCTGTACACCCCCGATCTTCCCGGGGGATTCGACTACCTTGGGGACCTCGGGTTTCCCGGGGCGTTTCCGTTCACCCGCGGGGTGCAGCCCACGATGTACCGCGGCCGGTTCTGGACGATGCGGCAGTACGCGGGCTTCGGCGACGCCCGGGAGTCGAACAGGCGGTATCGATACCTGCTCGAACAGGGACAGACCGGCCTGTCGGTCGCCTTCGACCTGCCCACGCAGATGGGGTACGACTCCGACAACCCGATGGCGTTGGGCGAGGTCGGAAAGGTGGGGGTCGCGATCGATTCCCTCGCCGACATGGAGGCGCTCTTCGACGGGATCCCGCTGGGGGAAGTCTCCACCTCGATGACGATCAACTCCACGGCGGCGGTCCTGCTCGCGATGTACGTTGCGGTCGGCGAGAAGCAGGGCGTTTCCGCGGACCGGCTCAACGGCACCATCCAGAACGACATCCTAAAGGAATACATCGCGCGGGGGACGTACATCTTCCCGCCGGTCCCGTCGATGCGGGTGATCACGGACATCTTCGCCTTCTGCAAGGACGGCGTTCCACGGTGGAACACGATCAGCATATCCGGCTACCACATCCGCGAAGCCGGCTCCACGGCGGCGCAGGAGGTCGCCTTCACGCTGGCCAACGGCATCGCCTACGTCCAGGCCGCGGTCGACGCCGGGATGACGGTCGACTCCTTCGCCTCGCGCCTGGCGTTCTTCTTCAACGCGCACAACACGTTCCTGGAAGAGGTCGCCAAGTTCCGCGCGGCGCGTCGGCTTTGGGCGAAGATAATGAAGGAGCGTTTCAAGGCGAGGGACCCGCGCTCATGGATGCTCCGGTTCCACACGCAGACCGCCGGCTCGGCGCTGACCGCGCAGCAGCCGGACAACAACGTGGTCCGCGTCACCCTCCAGGCGCTGGCGGCGGTCCTGGGCGGCACGCAGTCCCTCCACACCAACTCGCGCGACGAGGCCCTCTCCCTTCCCACCGAGGACTCGGTGCGGATAGCGCTGCGCACCCAGCAGGTGATCGCGCACGAGAGCGGCGCGGGGGACACGGTCGACCCGCTCGGGGGGTCCTACTGCGTGGAGGCGCTCACCACCGCCCTGGAGCGGCAGGCCACGGAGTACATCGGGAAGATCGACCGTATGGGGGGCGTGATACGGGCGATCGACGCGGGGTACATCCAGAGGGAGATCCAGGACGCGGCGTACAGGTACCAGCAGGAGATCGAGCGGAAAGAGCGGGTCGTCGTCGGGCTGAACGAGTTCACGATGGAGGAGAAGGCCCCGGGGAAGCTCCTCACGGTCGATCCCGGGGTCGAGAAGGAACAGCGGAAGCGGCTGGCGGACGTGCGCCGCAGGCGCGACGCCAAGACGGTCCGGGAAGCGCTCGAAAAACTCGGAAAGGCGTGCCGCGGGAAGTACAACGTGATGCCGCCGATCCTGACGGCCGTTCGCGCCTACGCCACGATCGGGGAGATCTCCGACGTGATGCGCGGCGTGTTCGGCGCCTACCGGGGAAAAGTCACGGTCTGAAGCGGCGCCTGGCCGACCCCTGTTCCGCGTGGTTGAAAGGATATATAGTAGGTATGCCCGAAATCAGCCCTTGCGAACGGGAGAAGGATGGCGGAACTGCTCCGGCGGATACTCGAGGAATGCGAAGGGAGATTCGTGTCCGGCCAGGACATCGGCCGCAGGATGGGAATGTCCCGGGCGGCCGTCTGGAAGCAGGTCCAGGGGTTGCGCCGGCGGGGTTTCGGCATTGAAGGCGCCCGGGGGGCCGGTTACCGGCTTCTCGGGCGACCCGACGTGATCGAGGAACAGGAACTCTTTTCCCGTCTGTCCCGCACCGATTTCCGGAAACACTTCGTTTTTTTCCACGTCACCGACAGCACCAACAGCGGCGCGGCGGAGATTGCCGGGAAGGGCGGGGCGCACGGAACGGTGGTGTGCGCCGACTCCCAGACGGGCGGCCGGGGCAGGCTGGGTCGCAGGTGGGAATCGCCCCCCGGCGTCAACCTATATTTCTCCCTGCTCCTGCGACCCTTTCTCGACCCCCTGCGCGCCCCGCAGCTGACGCTCGTCGCCGCTATCGCGCTCGCGGCTGCGGTCGAGGAATGTTCGGGGCTCCGGGCGTCTCTGAAATGGCCGAACGACCTATACCTGGAGGGGAGGAAGGCCGCGGGGATATTGGCGGAGATGTCGGCCGATCCCGACCGTCTCCGACACGTGGTGATCGGGGTCGGGTTGAACGTCAACGCGGGGTCACACGACTTCCCGGAGGCGATCCGCGGTAAGGCGACTTCCCTGAAGATCCTGACGGGAAGGACCTTCCGGCGCGTGGAGGTCCTTGCCCGGTTCCTCGATTCCTTCGCGGATCGCTACGCCGCGTTCCTGTCCGACGGGTTCGGGGCGCTTCTGCCCGAGTGGGCCCGGCGGGACGCGCTTGCGGGCAAACACGTTTTGTTGCGCTACCGGGAGGAGGAGGCGCGCGGAAAGGCGCTCGGCGTGGACGAGTCCGGGATGTTCCTGTTCCGGAGGGAGGGGTCGGCACGAACGGAGAAAGTCGTCAGCGGGGAAATACTCGAATTCGGAGGATGACGCGATTTGCTCCTCGTCATTGACGTCGGAAACACGCACACGGTCCTCGGTGTCTACGAGGGCGAGAAACTGCTCCACCACTGGCGCGTCTGGACGGACCGCGAGAAGACCAGCGACGAATACGGGATTCTCGTCCGGAACCTTTACGACGGCAGCCACTTTTCCTCCCGCGAGATCCACTCGATCGCCATCGCGTCCGTGGTTCCGCCGCTCACCCCGACCATCGTGGAGCTTTGCGTTCGCTACTTCGGCATCACGCCCATGGTCGTGGGCCCCGGCGTCAAGACCGGCATCTCCATCAAGATGGACAACCCCAAGGAGGTCGGCGCGGACAGGATCGTAAACGCCGTGGCCGCCTTCGCCATGCACAAGAAGGCCTGCATCGTCGTCGATTTCGGGACGGCGACGACCTTCGACTACGTGTCCGGGAACGGCGATTACATGGGCGGGGTAATAGCCCCTGGCGCGAACATCTCCGCGGAAGCGCTCTTCCGGCAGGCGTCCAAGCTGCCGCGGGTCGAGATCATGAAACCCCCGACGGTCATCGGCAAGAACACCGTGGCGGCGATGCAGTCCGGGATCTTCTATGGCTACGTCGCTCTCGTTGAGGGGATCATCGACCGCATAAGGAAGGAGCTCCGGTCGGACCCCCTGGTGATCGCGACGGGCGGGCTCGCGCGGACCATAGCCTCGGATTCGACCAAAATCCACGTAATAGATGAAAATTTGACTCTCGAAGGGCTGCGTATAATATACGAGAGGAACCTCGCGCCGGGGGCCTGAACCGGGGAGCGATCCATCCATTAGGAGGTACGAAGGAACGTGGATATCCATCAACTCAGAAACGTGGGAATCATCGCGCACGGAGGCGCGGGAAAGACCACCCTTGCGGAGGCGCTCCTGTTCAACGCCAAGGCGACCGACCGGATGGGACGGGTTGACGACGGGAGCTCCAATTTCGACTACGATCCCGAGGAGATCCGGCGGAAGATCACCATCAGCACCTCGTTTCACCACTACGGGTGGAACAAGGTGGAGGTGACCCTGGCGGATACCCCGGGCTATATCAATTTCGAGGCGGACACGCGGGCCTGCCTGCGGATGCTGGACGGCGCCGTGCTGGTGGTGAACGCCGTGTCCGGCGTCGAGGTCCAGACCGAGAAGATGTGGAAATTCGCCGCCGACTCCGACGTGCCGGTGATCGGGTTCATCTCGAAGATGGACCGGGAGCGGGCGGACTTCGAAAAGTCGCTCGGGGAGATCTCCGAAATACTCAAGATCAACGCGGTTCCCGTGGTGCTGCCGATAGGAAGGGAAGCCGGGTTCAAGGGCGTCGTGGACCTGTTCCGCATGAAGGCGCTCGTCTACAGGGGGGACACGGGCGAGTTCGATGTGGCCGAAATCCCCGCCGACCTCGCGGATGCGGCGAAGAGGGCGCGGGAGAAGCTGGTCGAGTCGTCCGCCGAGTCCGACGACGCCCTGATCGAGAAATACCTCGAGGGGGCCGAGCTCGGCGAGGACGAGATACGAAAGGGTTTCGCGGCGGGAGTCGCCGCGAAAAAGTTTCTCCCGGTCCTCTGCGGCTCGGCGCTCCGCAACATCGCCGTCCATCCCCTGCTGGACATGATCAACCAGGTGCTGCCCGACCCCTCCTACCGGAAGGAGGTCGTCGGCGCCAACCCGAAGACCAAGGCGGCGGAGGCCCGGGCCATCTCCGACAAGGCTCCCTTCTCCGCGCAGGTTTTCAAGACCCTTGCCGACCCGTACGCCGGAAAGCTTTCCATCTTCAAGATCTTCTCCGGGACCCTCTCGCCCGACATGTCGCCCCTCAATTCGAGCAAGGGTGCGCAGGAGCGGATCGGGCAGATCCTGCGCCTCGAAGGCAAGAAGCAGAAGGCCGTCGGATCCGCGTCCGCGGGGGAGATCGTCGCCGTCGCGAAGTTCAAGGAGACCTCCACGGGCGACACGCTCTGCGACCCGAAGAACCCGGTCGTGGTCCCGTGCCCCTCCGCGGTCGAACCCGTGATCTCCTTCGCCATCCGGCCGAAGACCCGGAACGACGAGGACAAGCTGGGCACGTCCCTCGTGCGGATGATAGAGGAGGACCCCACCATCCGGTTCCGGAAGGAGTCGCAGACCAAGGAGTTCATCCTTGCCGGGATGGGGGAGACCCACCTCGAGGTGGTCGTCGAGAAGCTGAAGCGCCAGTACGGCGTCGAAGTCGAGCTTCGCACCCCCAAGATCCCGTACCTCGAGACCATAAAGGGGAAGGCCGAGGCGCAGGGCAAGCACAAGAAGCAGACCGGCGGCCGGGGGCAGTACGGGGACTGCTGGATCCGGATCGAGCCGCTGCCCCGCGGAAAGGGCTTCGAGTACGTCGACGGGATCGTCGGCGGTTCGATCCCGCGGCAGTATATCCCCGCCGTCGAGAAGGGGATCGTCGAGCGGCTGGCCAAGGGGGTCATAGCGGGGTACCCGGTGGTCGACGTACGCGTCACCGTTTTCGACGGGTCCTTCCACACGGTCGACTCCTCGGAGATGGCGTTCAAGATCGCCGGGTCGCTCGCCTTCAAGAAGGCCGCGCTCGAGGCGAAGCCGATCCTGCTCGAGCCCATCGCGGAGATGGAGGTCATCGTACCGGAGGAGAGCGTCGGGGACATCATCGGCGACCTGAACGGACGGCGAGGCCGGGTGCTCGGCGTGGAAGCCCACGGCAAGAGCCAGGTCGTGAAGGTCCAGGTCCCGCTCGCGGAGGTGCTCCGGTACTCCTCCGACCTGCGGTCGATCACCTCGGGGAGGGGACAGTTCTCGATGAGGATTTCACACTACGAGGAAATACCCGCGGCGATCACGGAAAAGATCATCGCGGAGGCGAAGAAGGAGCTCGGGGAAGAAGAAGAGGAGTAATGGAAAGCGAACCGCGCAAGATTAAGGTATCCTTGACCGAAGATCAGGCGGTGGACGAGTCCGTCCGGGGGTCGCTCCAGACCTATATATCCGGGCTCACCGTGCCGCAGAAGGTGGAACTCGCCATCAAGGGCAACAAGGAAGTGCGCCAGATCCTCTCCCGGGACCCCAACAAGATGGTGTCGCGGGCGTTGATGGGCAGCCCGCGGCTTACGGAAAACGACGTCATGTCGTTCGTTTCCTCCCCGCAGACCAACGACGAGGTGCTTCGCCTTATCAGCGATAACCGGGAGCATTCGAGCAACGCCCACGTGGTCCTGATGCTGGTGTCGAACCCCAGGACACCGGTGCCCGTCGCGATGCGGTTTCTCGGTCGTCTCAAGGTGAACGAATTGAACAACCTCTGCCGGAACCGCAGCATCTCGGCGCTCCTCCGGCGGGAGGCCAAGCGGCTCGCCGTGCGGGCCCGCTGACATTCGCCCAGGGGATACTCGATGGCCCTTTTCAACTATGCGACGCGGGAGCTGAGCGCGAAGGTCGTTTATTACGGCCCGGGGCTCTCGGGAAAGACGACCAACATCGAAATGGTCCACCGCATTCTCCGGCCGGAGCAGAAGGGGAGGCTCATCTCCCTTCCCACGGAGACCGACCGCACGCTTTTCTTCGACTTCCTCCCCGTGGACCTCGGCCACATAAAGGGGTTCAAGGTCCGGTTCCACCTTTACACCGTACCCGGCCAGGTGTTCTACAACGCAACGCGGCGGCTTGTCCTGCAGGGGGTGGACGGCGTGGTCTTCGTCGCCGACTCACAGAAGGAAATGGCGCAGAGCAACGTGGAGAGCCTCAAGAACCTGGCGGAGAACCTCGCATCCTACGGCAAGAACCTCGATGAGCTTCCGTTCGTGCTCCAGTACAACAAGCGCGACCTGAAGAACCGGTTCTCGGTCAAGGAAATGGACGCGCAGCTCAACCCGATGAACGTCCCGGCCATCGAAGGCATAGCCAAGGAAGGCGTCGGTGTTTCGGAGACCCTTGTGACGATCTCACGGATGGTGTTTTCGAGTCTCCGTAAGACTTTGCTCATGCCCGGGGAGACGGCGGAACACGAGGAAATCGGCGCACTGGCGGACGCGAAGATAGGGGAATCCTTCGGCAGGAAGGAAGCCGAGCAGCTCGAGGAGATCTCCGAGAGCGAAATGATCCAGGTGGACCAGGAAGCCCGGGACGCGAATGCGTCGCCCGAGGCGTCTTTCGCGGCCGTGGAGCCCGAACCTCCCGCGGACGCGGATTCCGTTCCGGACGAGATCGAGCTCCTGTCCACCGCGCCCCCGATCGTCGAGGAGGCCGTTCCGGAGGACCAGGACCCGACGAAGGCGTTCGACGAGATCGAGATCGAGATCCCCGAGCGCCCGCCCGGGCCTCCTTCCGCGCCGAAGGAAGCCCGCGTAGATATTTCAGTGGAGCCGGAAGACATCGGGCTTACCTTCCTGAAGTTCGAGAACCCATTCTTGTCTCCGGAAGGGCACGCCGTCCTCCCGGCGGTGTTCCTGGACGGCGGCGGGAACATCCTGCGGCTGCGCGTCCGCATCACGATCGAGGAGTGAGGGTGGAATGCCTGCAGACTTCGTAAAGAAGGCGGGGGAGATCCTCCGGTCGGGTAAATCGATCGAGGAGCGGCTCCGCGAATTCACGGCGGCGGTGGGCGCGTTTCTCCCCGGCGGAATCTCGTCGGTCCTGCTGTTCGATCGCGACACCGATGATTTCTACCTCCGCGCGACGACTCTCCGGATCGCGCCCTCGCAGGAGACGCTCCACTTCTCCTCGGCGGGGACCATCGAGGACCTGGCCCTTCGGGAGCGCAGGGTCGTGACCCTCTCCGAGATCCACCGGGCGCCCACGAGCCGGCTCAGGGGGGACATGCTGTTCTTCCCCCTGGTCTCATCCGACCAGCCTCTCGGCGTGCTGGCGATCCAGTCGACGTCGTCCGGCGGGATCGCGCCGGAGCGGGTTGCTGCCGTGGGCGAGGCCTCCGCCCTGCTGTCCGACTCGGTCGGCGTCTCCCTCCGCGAGGAGTCGACCGCGCTGCGGATGACGAAGATCGCGGCGATCAACGAGGCGGGGATAAACATCATCTCCACGCTGGACCTCCAGAGGCTCCTGAAGCTGGTCGCCACGTCGGCATGCCTCATCATGGAGGCGGAATCGTGCGTCATACGCCTGCTGGACGCCCAAACCGGGAAATACGCCATCCGCGAGTTCTACGGCATGAAGGCGGAGAGCGACCAGAAGGACCTCTTCCGGATGGACAAGAAGGCGGTCACGAGGATCCTGAAGGGGGAACCGCCGATCCTGGTCCGGGACGTCGCGGAAGAGAAGGACTGGAACGAGTTCGCCGGCATCGCCCGCACGATGATCTGCTTCCCGTTGAAGTGCGACGGCGAGATCATCGGCACGGTGTCGATATTCGACAAGTTCCCGCACAAGACGTTCTACCCCAGTTCGTTCAACAGCGACGACCTGGCTACGCTCGAGAAGTTCATCCGGTACGTCGAGAAAGCCATCGGTAACGCCATCGCGTTCGAAAGAAACGACCGGCTCAGGAACCTCGACGACGCGACCGGGCTCCCGACGCTGAAATATTTCCAGGGACGCCTCCTCCACGAGCTCTCCAGGGCGAAGCGGTTCAAGCGCCGGCTGGTCCTCATGATCTGCGAGGTCACCCTCAAGATCCCCGAGAAGGGATTCACTGCAGTCGACCGCGGCGATATCGTCATCAAGCGGCTGGCGGGGGTGATGCGCGAGACCCTTCGCGAATACGACGTCGTGGCGCGGATCAGCGAGTGGAAGTTCGGGATGATCCTTCCCGAGGCCGAGGACGGCCGGATGAACGCCATCCCCCGGATCAAGAAAGCCATCCAGTCCGAGGTGGAGGAGATTCGCAGGCGCATCAAGGACGTGCGGGTCGACCTCCGCTTCGGGCACGCCTCCTTCCCCGACGACGGGGACGACCACGAGAAGCTCATCTTCAAATCCAACATTCTCAGGAAGTGATGGGAGAGCGGCAGGGAAAGGTCGTCGCGGTGTCGGTCGCCGGAAAGAAAGGGGAGAAGAAGACCCCGGTGCCCTCGGCGACACTTGTCGCGGATCACGGCGTGCGGGATGACGCGCACGCGGGGCCGGGAAAGCGGCAGGTTAGCCTCCTTGCGGCGGAGAGCATCGGGAAGATGCGAGGGAAGGGCTTGCAGGTCGGCCCCGGGGATTTCGCGGAGAACATCACCGTGGAAGGGTTCGATTTGCCGGGAGTCCGGGTCGGGGAACGGATCCGCGTCGGGGAGGCCTTGCTGGAGATATCGCAGATCGGGAAGGAGTGCCACGACCGCTGCGCGATCTACATCCAGGCAGGCGACTGCGTGATGCCGCGCGAAGGGGTGTTCGCCCGGGTGATACGCGGCGGGAAAGTTTCGCCGGGCGACGTGGTGCGCAAGGAGCGGCCGTGATCAGGGCCGCCGTCGTGACGGTATCCGACCGTTCCTTCCGTAAGGAGCGCGCGGACGCCTCCGGCCCGGCCGTTGCGGAAGTCCTGGCGCGCCTCCCCGCGGAAGTTGAGCAGCGGATAGTCGTCCCGGACGAAATACCGTACATCGGCCGCGCCCTGCGCCACCTCTCCGACGAGCTCGGCGTGGACCTTGTCGTCACCACGGGGGGGACCGGCGTCGACGCGAGGGACGTCACTCCCGAGGCGACGCGGGAAGCGATCGACCGCGAGATCCCCGGCATGGCCGAGGTAATGCGGGCCGAGAGCCAGAAGAAGGTGCACACGGCGATGCTGTCGCGGGCGGTTGTCGGCATCCGCGGGAAGACGCTGATCGTCAACCTGCCCGGCAGCCCCGGGGGCGCCAGGGAAAATCTCGAAGCCATCCTCGCCGTGCTTCCCCACGCGATCGAAAAGATCCGCGGCGGCGGGGGCGACTGCCAGCCCGAAACGCGGTCGCCGTCAGTGAAATGACCTTCATACTATCGGTCACCGGCGTCCTCCTGTCGGTCATCGTGATCGTCTCCGCCCTTCTCTTCGGCCGCGAATGGTTCCGTGCCCTGCGGGATTCGATTTTCGCAAGGGAGGTAAAAAGGCATTCGGCCCTGGCGGCGCGTCTCCGCGAAGGGTCGCCGGAGGAATTCCGGGAAGCGCTCGAAATCCTGCGCGGGATCCGGAACCACGGCGTGCGGGAGTCGCTCCTGGACTCGGCGCGGGAGGGCGGCTCGCCGGAGTCCGTGGAACGTTTGACACAGGCCTTCGACGACCTCGGGATCACGCATCGCCACATCGAGGAACTGCGAAAAGACTCCTCCTGGGACCGGCGTGCGATGGCCGCGGAACGGCTCGGAAGGATCGGGTCCGCCAGCGCGGTTCCCCCGCTCCTCGATGTCATCCGGGACGTCAAGGACGAGGACGAGGATGTCCGCGGGGCCGCGCTGAGAGCGCTGGGGAGGATCCGGGACCCACGGGCGATCCCGGATCTGATCGGCGCGCTCGGTTTCCCGGAAGCGTCGCTTCCACCCCGGATAGCCGAGATCCTGGTTCTTTTCGGGAAGGACGCCGTCCTTCCCCTGACCGGGGAGCTCAGGAACATGGGGAGCGACGTCCGCAGGATGTGGGCCGCGGAAATCCTCGGCTGGCTGGGCGACCCTGACGCCGGCGTTCCCCTCATCGAAGCCCTGGGCGACGTGAGCCCGGAGGTCCGGGCGAAGGCGGCGGGCTCCCTGGGGAAGCTCAAGGAGCCTCGCGCGATACAAAGGCTTCTGGAGATGGTCCTCTCCGACCCCATCGCGTTCGTCCGGACCCGTGTTTCCCAGGCCCTGGGTTTCATCGGGCATCCCCGCGTGGTCGACTACCTCATCCAGGTGCTCAAGGACCCCGAATGGTGGGTGCGGATCCGGGCGATCGAGGCGCTCGAGCAGATCGGGAAACCCGCTTCGGGCGCCCTGCTGGGGGCCCTGGAGGACGAGGACACGGAGGTCGTCCGGCGCGCCGCGACGGCCCTCGAGCGCATGGGATACATCCACGAGGAAATCGACACCCTTGAACGGGAGGGATTTCGCGCGGACGTGATGAAGGTCCTGCAACTCGTCGGGAAAGCCGGGGTGACCGAGGGAATCTTCAGGAGGATCCAGTCGGCGAAGGGGCCTGCACGGAAACTCCTGGTCCGGCTGGCGGGGGACCTGGGGGACCCGTCCGCGGGGAGCATTCTCATCCCGCTGCTGTCCCAGGAGCAGGACGCCTCCCTACGCTCGAGGGTCGTCGAGGCCCTCGGTAAACTGTCGTTCCGCGAGGCGATCCCCGAAATACTGCCTTGCCTGAAGGATCCGGACGAATGGGTCCGCCGGGCGGCCGTCGTTGCGCTCTCGGCGATGGGCCCGGGGGAGCACGAGGAAGAGCTCCTGCGGCTGATGAAGGACCCCGCCCCCCAGACCCGGATGGCGGTGTGCATTGTGGCGGCGGGGCTTGGGGATGAGCGGATGTTCGGGGATATCGAGGCTCTGCTCGCGGACCCCGCGCCGGAGGTCAGGGCGGAGGCGCTGCGCGCCGTGGCGTCCCGGAAACACGCCGGGTGCGAGCCGCGCGTCATCCCTCTCCTGCAGGACAGTTCCGAAGAGGTGCGGTGCGAGGCGGCCGGCGCGCTGGCGTCCGTCGGCACCGGGGCCGCGGTGGAGCCGCTCCTGCGGGCGGCGCGGGGCGCCTCGGAGAAGGTTTGCGCGGCGATCGTCGACGCACTGGTGGCCTGCCACAAGGGCGGTTTCGACGAGCTTCGGGCATTACTTTCCGGGGAGGCGTCGCAGGAGCAGGCGGTGGTGTTGATGGAGATGGCCGCGCGTGGGGCGGGCGAAGGCCGCCTTGCATACATGGAATTATACCTGGCTTCGCCGGTTCCGTCGCTCCGGAAGGCCGCCGTGTGCGCCCTGCGCGGGGTGGGGGATTCGGCCGAGGTGAGAGGGCACGTTTCGCGGGCGATGGCCGACCCGGATAAAGGCGTCCGGGACGCCGCGGTCACGGTGGCGGCGCTGGCGGGTGAGCCGGAGTTCTACAGGGATGCCGCGGGGCTCGCGGAAGATCCCGGCGAGGTGATCAGGTTCCACGTGGCGCTCGCGCTGGGGCTGTCGGGAAAGAGGGAGTTCGCGGACATCCTTCGCAGGCTGGGGGACGACCCGCGTCCGCTCGTCCGGGCGGCGGCGGCGCTGGGGCTTTCGCTGCTCGACGAGGCGTTTTTCCGCGAGAGCCTGCGGCGGTATGCCGGCGACGAGGACCTGTGCCGGCTCGCAAGGGAGGTCTTCGTCACGGGCTCAAAAGACCTGCTTGTGGAGCGGGCGGTGGAAGCCGCCTCGCGCGGCGGGAATCTCGAGACCCGGCTGTTCCTCGGCGTGAGCCGTTTCGCCCTTGAAAAGGAGATGGCGCAGCGCGCCCGGGAGGCCCTGTCGGCGGAAGAGCGCGCGCGCGCCCTCGATATCTGCGGGATCGTGGCGACCGGGGTTTCGTACACCGCGGCTCTTTCCATCCTACGGAACGACCCGTCCCCGGAGGTCCGCACGCGCGCGCTTGACCTGATAGTGAAGATCCGGAAGGACGCCGAGGCGGGAAGGGTCGTCGGAGGCCTCCTCGCCGATCCCCACCCCGCGGTGCGGGTCAAGGCGGCGAAGATCCTGGGGGAGCTGGAATTCCAGGATGCGATCGAGTCCCTCCTGCATTACCTGGACACCCCGGACCGGGATCTGCGGGAGGCGGTCACGACGTCCCTTTCCAGGCATCTCCTGGGGGACACGAAAACCGTCGAGAAACTCCTTGCGGAGATCCCCTCCACGAAGACGCGGAAGCTGGGCCTGGTCTGGCTGCTCGGCAAGACACGCCCGGGAGGAGCGATGAAAACGCTCCTCCGGTACCTCGAGGACGAGGACGGGGAGGTGCGCGCCGCAGCCGTGGGGGCGTTGGCCAAGTTCCGGATGGGAATCGTCGCGAAACATCTCAAGAGGGCGCTCTCGGACCCGAACGGACGCGTCCGTGCCGCCGCCGTCAACGCCCTGTCGAGGATCCGGCTCCCGGATTGGGAGGATACGATGTCGTCGATGCTGCTGGACCCGGACGTCTACGTTCGCCAGAGGGCGGCCGTGGCGCTCATCCGGATGGAGTCCGGGGTGGTGCGCGCCCATGCCCGGGGCGTCGCCGGGGAGCCGGAGGAGCTCCGGCCGGTCTGGCTGGCCGGGGGGGTCCTCACGGGTACCACAGGCCCGGAGGTGGCCTGCCTCCACCCCGAAACCGCGACGTTCCTGCGGGAGTTGTTCCCGGAGGAGGAGGCCGTGACCGCCTGCCTGGAGTCGATGGACCCCGGGCGCCGCCGGACGGCTTTCCATGTACTGCGGGTGCTGTCCGGCAAGGCGGCCTACGGGGTTGCCAGGGCCCTTGCGAGCGACCCGGACCCGGACCTTCGCAAGGAGGCTATCGAAGTGCTCGAGGCCGGGGAGACCGGCTGACTTGGAAGTACTGCTCTTTTTCCTCAACGCGGCGAGCGGGCTTGTCATACTGTATTGCCTGGCCTACAACACCCTCCAGATCGCCTTCGTGGGCATCGCCTTCCGGGAGGTCCGGAGCAGACTCCGCGCCCGGGCGTACGAGGACCTGGACATCGTGCACGGCTCGCCGTTCACGCCGCCGCTTTCCATCATCGTGCCGGCCTACAACGAGGAAAAAACCATCGTTGAGACGCTTAACTCGCTCGTGCGGCTGCAGTTCCCGCGGATGGAAATCAT
>JAKALO010000007.1 GCA_021824125.1 Deltaproteobacteria bacterium
AGCAGGCGCCCCTACAAGCCGCCCTTCGGCCACGAAGCCGCCGTGCTGATCATATCCCGGGGGAATTACTGCACGAGGCCCGAACACTTCGACCCGAAGATCCTGGATGTCTTCATGTCCAACCAGGAGAGCTTCAGGGAAATTTTCGACTCGACGCGCCCTTAGCTCAACGGATAGAGCTCCTGACTTCGGATCAGGCGGCTGGGAGTTCGAATCTCTCAGGGCGCGCCACTTTTTTCTTCAAGCCGCGAGACGGAGATTCGAACTCCGAGCCCGCCGCCGACCGACCAGGGAGGAGAAGGGCGACCTTGCGGAGCCCGTCAGGCGGGCGAGGCGGCCGCAAGGGCCGATGGCGTGAACGCCGAGGCTCAGGCGGTTCGAATCCCTCAGGGCGCGCCAGCCTTCGCTCATCACCACGATAGATTTGGGGGTTTCTGAGCTTCGGCTGGCTCCGCCAGCGAAGGCTGTCCGCCGAAGCCTTGGCGTAGGCGGACAGGTACCGCGCCATTCGGAGATTCGAACTCCGGAGCGCGCGTCGTCCGCGCCTGCGCCTTGTGGCATAATAGGCAGGCCGCCCTGAGGCGGGGGCGACTGCTCCGGCACCCGCGGGAGACGAACAGGGAAAGCCACGGCACGGGAGGAAAACGATGCCCTTCACGAGCAAGACGGTTCTCGCTCTCTTCCTCGTCATTTTCGTCGTCATCCCTTCCGGCGCCGCCAGCGCCGGCAACGCGTTCCAGGATCCCGAGGGCCGGTTCGAGCTCGACCTGCCCGACGGGTGGAAGCTCCTTCCGCAGACCGACACCACCGTCTTCTCCTTCGAGGGCCCGGAAAAGGTGCAGATCGTTCTGCAATACGTCCCGGACGTCAAGGACCGCGAGGAGCTGTTCGGCAAGTCGGTCGACCTCATGCGCGGCGGCGGCGTTCCCGACGCGGCCCCCGAGGGGGAGCTTTCCGACATGGAGGTGAGCGGCCACCCGGCACGATTGGGGGTCTACAGCGGTTACGTGACGGGGACGAAGATCCGGCTCTACGGTCTCCTTGGCGGGGTCGCACTGAAGGACGGTGGGGCCGTCTTCGCCGTCTTCCTCAACGCCGGCAACCGGAAGCCGATGGGGGAGAAGGTAGAGAAGGTCTTCACGTCCCTGCGCCTTCCCGGGGAGAAGGCGACGGGGGTATCCGGGCGGACGGCGGTAGCGGCGGCGGCGGAGGAGAAACCGGCCCCCTTCGTCCACGACCTCGTGACGATGGAGATCCCCCCCGGCTGGAAGGAGCAGCCGAAGGCGCGCAGCTTCGAGAAGGAGGTCGTCGGGTTCTTCTCCTCGGACCGGCTTTCGGGGGCCACGCTCCTGATCGCGTGCTACGAAGGGTTCTTCATGAACATGCCCAAGGCGATCGACGCCTCCCGGAAGACGGTGCTCGCCAGCATCCCCAACGCTGGACCCGTGGCGGTCACGAAGGACCTCAAGACGGCCGCCGGGCGGGAGCTGGTCCTCATTACGTACGAGGGGACCCAGCCGCACCAGGGACAGGATGTAAGGATGCGGGTGCTCACCGCCACGGCGAAAGGGGGCAAGTCGTACGTGAACCTGCTCCTCTTCGTCGTGCCCAACCTGGGCCCGGCCGCCTCGGAGCAGATCCTCCGCATGGCGAACTCTATCCGTTAGGAGGGGGCGTGGCACGGGGGCGTGCGATCCGGATCGGCCTGCTGCTGCTTCTTCTGCCGCTGGGCGCGGCATACGCGCGGGACCTCGAGCCGAACCCTCCCGACGAGGTCATCCTGAGGAAGGGAAAAGGAAACGACGTTCTTTGGTCCCTCCCGCTCGGCCCGGCGATCGTCGACGACATGCGCCTCATCGCCCCGGGGATGCTCCTCGTGAGTCTCCGGGAGGACCGCGCCGGCCTTCCGAACCTCGACCTCCTCCTCGTGGAGTCCGCCTCCGGAAAGCTCCTCTGGAGGTTCGACCGGTCCGGGACGAAGGGGACCTTCCGTCCCCTCTACTTCACGGAGGAGGCGATCGCTTACGTCGTGGAGGAGAGGAAGCAGGGGACGCTTCTGCTCCTTGACGCGCGGACGGGGAAGGCGCGCTGGTCCGTCCCGCTGTCCGGTCCCGATCCCTTTGCGATCCCCTCTCCGGACGCCTCCGACATCCTCGTAGCGGAAACCCGGGAAAAGAAGGGGGTCCTCTCCCTTAGGAGCGGGAAGACGGGGGAGGCGCGCTGGTCGGTCTTCTCCCGGGAGGCCGGGGCTCCGGACATGGTGCAGAATCCGATCTTTTTTACCGAAGGGCTATTGCACTTTTTCGACGGCGTCACCCGGATCGATCCCGGTTCGGGGGCCGAGATCTGGTCCCGCCCCGACCTTTACGTCTCCCGGTTCGATCCCCCTCCCGAGGTGACGGAGGGTAGGATTCTCGTGGTTGCCTCCCGGTCCCTCCATTCGATCGAGCCCGCCGGAGGAAAGACCCGCTGGAAAACCGCCCTGCCGGATATGAACGTCTCGAACATCTTCACGCTGGAGAACCGCGTTTTTCTCCGCGGATCGCCTCGGGGCAGCCAGGGCAACATCATCTCCTGCCTCGGCGCCGACGACGGTAAGGTACTCTGGACGACTTCCGGCCCGGAGCCGGCGGTCAGCAACATCCTCCCGTTCGGGGACCGGATATTCCTCGCGACCGGCACGTCGGTCGTAGCCCTCTCCGCGGAGACGGGCAGGGAACTTTTCCGCACGGCGGTCACGAACACGGGCAAGACCTTTCCCGTCCGGCTTGTGCCGTACCCCGGCCGGGTGATCTTCATCGGGGAGCTGGCGATCGCGGCGGTGGACCCGGCGACCGGGAAACGGCTCTGGTTCCGCGGGATGAACCCGGTATCGAACGAGGCCAACCTTTCCTCGCTCGACGCCTCCATCCCGCGCCTCAAGCAGGAGGCGGGCGAGCTTTCGGGCGTCGACGTCGACTACGGATCGTCGTTCGCCTTCCAGCTTCTGAAACAGTACCAGGCCGACACCGCCCGGTACGGCAGGAAATATTCAGAGGCCCGCTCCCGCGGGAATTACTGGGACATGAAAAAGGCCGACGTCGGGGGGCGGATCAGCTCCGCCGCCGAAAATATGCAGGCCACCATGGCGTTCTGCATGTCGGCGCTGGAGCTGGCGCAGAAACTCAAACTCTTGCTCGAAGCGCGGGAGATGGGGGATATGCGGGCCAGGCAGGAGCTTTTGCGCCGGTCGATCCTTACCGGCTACGCCGGCGCGGAAGGGGAGGGCTGGATCCTGCGGCCCGACCGGAAGTGGAAGTCCGTCGCGGACGACTTCATCGGTGCGACCCTGGTCCGGCTCCCGGAAGGGGAGCAGCGGTTCATCCCACTGTCCCCCGCCTACCTGAGCTACGGGCTCTGGAACGTCTACGACGAAGCGCAGGAAATACTTGTCCACCACGGCATCGGCCTCGACCCGAAGGCCTACCGGTACGCTGAGCCCCGGGCGATGCCCCCTTACGGGAAGATCGGGGTCATCGAGACGTCGCTTACCGCCGTCCGGGCGGCCCCCGCGCGGTGACCCGTCGCGCCGCCGACTGGTCAGCGGGGGTAGGGGTAGAAGACGTAGAACGAAAGCGACAGGGCCGCCAGTATCCACATACCCCCCGGCACTTCCCGGTGCCGCCCTGAAAGGGTCTTGAGAAGCGGGTAGGCGATGAGCCCCGCCGTCATCCCCACGCCGATGTTGTAGGTGAAGCTCATCAGGACGATTGTCAGGAAGGCCGGGATCAGCTCCGTGTAGTCGTCGAAGTCGATCCGGGTGACGGGTCGGACCATGAACACGCCGATGAGGATCAGGACGGCCCCGTAGGCGTGGGCGGGGACCGCGGTGAGGAGCGGGGCGAAGAAGAGCGATACCAGGAACAGCGCCGCCACCACGAGAGAGGTGAACCCCGTCCTTCCCCCCTCCTCGATCCCGGCCGCGGACTCGATGTAGGCGCCGGTGGTCGTCGTCCCGAGAAGGGGCGCCACCGTCGTGGCGAGAGCGTCGGCCAGCATCGGCTTCTCGATGTCCGGAAGGTTCCCTTTCTCGTCCAGCAGGCCCGCCCGGGCGGACAGCCCGATGAGCGTGCCCACCGTGTCCACGAACGCCATCACGAACATCGTCAGGATGACGGGGAAGAACCCCGGCTGCAGGATTCCCTTGAAATCCAGTTGCAGAATGATGGGACGCGGGTCCGGGGGAAGGCTCGCCCATTGTCCGGGGGTCGGCGTTACTTTCAGCAGGAACGACAGGAACGTGGTGGCGAGAACGCCTATGACGATCGCGCCCGGCACCTTGCGGATCATCAGCAAAACCATCAGGAAGAAGGTGAACAGGGCCAGCAGCCCGGTCGGCCGGGTGATGTCGCCCAGGGAAACGGGCGCCCCGGGGACCCCCAGCCGCACGAGCCCTGTCTCGTTGAGACCGATGAAGGTCAGGAAGAGGCCGATGCCGACGGCGAAGCTGAGTTTCAGCGACAGCGGGAGCGCCTCGGCCAGCCAGCTTCGGACCTTGAACACCGTGAGCAGGGTGAACAGGACCCCGGCGATGAACACGGCCCCCAGCGCGACCTGCCAGGGATACCCGAGGACCTTCACCACGGTGAACGCGACGAAGGCGTTTTCCCCCATGTAGGGGGCGATGGCGAAGGGTCGCTTCGCGTACAGGCCCATGACGACGGTGCCGAACACGGCGGAAAGGATCGTCGCGACCATGGAAGGGCCCTTGGGGATGCCTGCCGCCTCCAGTATCGCGGGGTTCACGATTATGATGTACGCCATCGTGAGGAAGGTGGTGACTCCGGCCAGGGTCTCCTGGCGGTAACCGGTGCCGTGGCTCGCGAAGTCGAAGTAGTTCCTCATCCGGGTTTACCCTCCATGGCGGCGCGTCCGCATTTCTCCACGTACCGCTGGTTGTGCCGGGCCTTGAAGCGCACACAGGCGGCGATCTTCTCCCGGACCTCGTCCGTGTACCGGAAGAAGTCCAGGTCGAGGATCCCGTCCCGTTCCAGGTATTGTTGCGCGCGATCCGGATCCATCCCGAACATGTCGGGTTCGTCCGGCAGGTACCGTGGATCGAGCCACCATTCCGTGAACCCGTACCTCGAGTGATTCCGGTCGTAGATCACGGTTCCCGGGTAGGGAACCAGGACGCCCCCGTGGTTGAACATGTCGGCGACATCCGAAATATCCTCCATGAAACGAAGGGTCCGGTCCAGTTCCCCGACACCTTCTCCCGGGAAGCCGAACATGAAATTCGCGATGGTGGTCATGCCTTCCGCTTTAGCCGACGTGACCGCGGCTTTTGCCTGCGCGGGGGTGAGCCCCTTCCGGATGTTCCCAAGGATCGTCTCGTCGCCGCTCTCGATCCCGAAATTTATCGCGACGCACCCGGCCTCCTTCATCCGTCGCAGGTCTTCCGTCGAGACCGTGTTCGCCGGGGTGATGGCGCTCCAGGTAACCCCCCTCAACGCGGGACAGCGCTCAATGGCGTCGCACAACTCGTGTACACGGGACCGGCAGGCCGAGAAGGAGTCGTCCCAGAAAGAAAAATGGGATACGTTGTGCGCCTCCCGAAGCAGCGCCATTTCGGCAACGACGTTAGACGCGGAACGCCAGCGGTGTTTCCGTCCGGCCACGCGGGTGGCGCAAAAAGTGCAGCGGCCCGGGCAACCACGGCTTGTTATCATGCCGCCAGGCACGACCACGCCTTTTTCCGAATAGGAGGAAGCGTCGTAGCACCCGAGGCTCTCCACGGGAAACGGCAAGGCGTCAAGATCGGTAACCCGCGTCCCGGTTCTCCTGCCCTCCAGCTTCCTTGCGTACGCCACGACCGCCTGTTCCCCCTCTCCCCTCGCGACGGCATCGAAACCGAACCGGAGCGGTTCCCCCGGGCAGGCGGTGGGGTGCGGCCCGCCCGCCAGAAGGAGCCGCGTCGTTCCCTTCAGCCTTTCCGCCAACCGATATCCGGCGAGCGCGTTCTGCGTGAAAAGAGTAACCCCGATCATGTCGGGCCGCCAGGACCCGACGACACGGATGTCCTCCCCGGGGGTTCCGAGAAACCGGGCCGCCGCAAGGTCCAGGCAACGAACCTCGTGCCCGTCTTTCACCAGGCTGGAGGCAAGGTATTGCTGCCCGAGGTAGGGGACCGAGGTCTTTCGGGGCAGGGAAGGCATTATCAAAAGCACTTTCGCCATGGATTCCAGAAATTATACCCCAAGGTTTTATCCTGTACCGGCCTGCAGGGAATGCCCCAAGAATCTTTTTCCAGGATTTGCTCTTGATAGTGAAGTTTTGTTTATCTTTTACCGATAAGTGTTTGCATGACCCTGGTATCCATCGAATCCCTCTGGTCCGTCCTCGACGATATCGGGGATCAGGCCGTTTTGATTACCGTTCCCGACATGGTCATCGTCCACGCGAACCGGGATTACCTGGATGCGGTGGGCATGCCCCTGGAGCACGCTCGCGGGCGTAAGTGCCACACGGTCAGTCACCACTCGGACCGCCCCTGCGACCTCGAAGGCCACGACTGCCCGGTGAGGGACGCGATGAAAACGGGAAAGATTTCCCGCGCGGTCCACCTTCACGAGGAGAAGGGGGGCGCGCAGAAGCTCGTCGACGTTTCCATCCGCCCGATCAGGAACGAGACCGGGGAAATTTCCCATGTAGTGGAGACCATAAGAAGGAACGACGAGCAGGGGAGGCTGCACGAGGACCTGAAGCGGAAGACCGGGTTTCTCGAGAAGATCCTGCAGACCTGCCCCGAGGGGATTATCGGAAACGACCGGCGGGGGAACATCTTCCTCTTCAACGCCGGGGCGGAGAAAATCTTCGGTTACTCCCGCGACGAAGTGATCGGAAAAGTCCACGCGAGGGACCTGTATCCCCCCGGGGAGGCTCGCGAGGTGAAGAACAACATCTATTCCGAGGAATACGGCGGCCGGGGGCGCCTGGTGGATTACGAGACGGAGGTCTTGAACAAGGACGGGAAGAAGATCCCGATCCGCCTTTGCGGCACGATCCTTTCCGAGGACGGGGAGGAGACGGGCATCGTCGGGTTCTTCACGGACATCACTGAGCGGAAAGCGATGCAGGAGCGGTTCCTGGAGTCGGAGGACAAGTTTCGCGGCATCTTCGAGACGGCCCACGACGCGATGGTCAGCCTCGGGGAGGACGGAATAATCCTTCTGGCCAACCGGTCCGCCGGGGAACTGACGGAATACGGCGTCGGGGAGATCACGGGGAAGCACTTCAAGGATCTTTTCCCGGCGAAGTACCACGCCTACTGCGACGAGATCCTCGCATACGTGTCTTCCCGGGCGCCTGGCAGGCCGGGCAACATCATGGAGCTTTCGATCCTGCGGAAGGGGAGGGGCGAGGTCCCCGTCCAGATGTCGCTGGCCGACAAGGGGGGCAAGGGGAAGAAGATACTGACCGCGATCATCCGGGACATTTCCGAGCGGAAAGCCATGGAAGAGGAGCTTCGGATCCTTTCCATCACGGATCCGCTCACCCGCCTCTACAACCGGCGGCATTTCCAGGCGCTCGCCGATAAGGAGATGGAGAGGGCGAGGCGGAGCAAGGGACGCTTCGCGATGCTCCTCATCGACGTGGACAACTTCAAGAAGTACAACGATGCATACGGGCACGCCGAGGGGGATGTCGTCCTCCGGTCGCTCGGAGAACACATCATGAAAACCTTCCGGGCGATGGACTCGGGATTCCGGTTCGGCGGAGAGGAGTTCGCGGTCCTCCTTCCCGATACGACGGCAGTGCAGGCGATGGTCCCTGCCGAGAGGATCCGCAGGGGGTTTTCGGAGATTCGGTTTCTCCCGATGCATGGGGAGGGCCCGGTTCACGTGACGCTCTCGATCGGGATCTCCGAATACCTGGAGGGATACACGCTGGACGACCTGACCCGTTTCGCCGATTCGGCTATGTATGCGGCCAAGAACGGCGGCAGGAACCGGACCATCAGATACGAAGGCGGGGACGGACCGAAACGGTAGGCGTCATCGCTTTTCCGCTATTATCCGACGGCACCCTGGATTTCAATCTCCGAAAATGAACTGGGTTGCGAGGTAATGTATAGTTATCACGTGGCGGCGTCGCGTTCGAGTATTCGCGAGGGGGCGGACATGACATCCAGGCAGGTTTGCACCTTCATCATGACGGTACTTCTGCTGGCGGGGTGCGCGACGACGCGCCCTGTCGTCAAGGGGGATTTCGAGATGCCGTATCCCCTGCCGGCGCCGCTGAAGGCGGAGGAGATCTACCACGTTCCAACCGGCCTCAAGCTGTCTTTCGACGGGTTGATGGACATGCTGGCCGGCGCGCGGCTGATATGCATCGGCGAGACGCACGACAACCTCCACGCCCACCGCGTGGAGCTCCTCGTAATCCGGGAGCTGTACCGGCGATACCCGGGAAAGATCGCTATCGGGATGGAGATGTTCCGGGAGCCCGAACAGGGGAACCTGGATCGGTGGACGAAGGGGGAGTTGACGGAGCGAGAATTCCTGAAGGCGACCAGGTGGTACGAGAACTGGGGGTCGGATTTCGGCTATTACCGTGAGATCCTCGCGTTCGCGAAGGAGAACGGGATCGACGTGATCGCCCTCAATCCGGCAAGGGAGCTCCAGCAGGAGGTGAGCCGGACCGGGCTGGACAACCTCGCCGCGGGCGTCAAGGCGAAGCTCCCGGAGATCGGGGAGCCGGATCCGTACCAGAAGGCGACGATGAAAGGTGTCTACGGGGGGCACCTGTCCACCGAGGGGATGTTCGAATCGTTCTTCCGCGTCCAGCTCCTCTGGGAGGAGACGATGGCGGTGCGGATCGTCGACTACCTGGGAAGCACGCGCGGCGAGGGAAAGCGGATGGTGACCATCACCGGGGGGTGGCACGTCCGGTACGGGTTCGGGATCCCCAAGAAGGTGGTCCGCAGAATGCCGATGACATACGGGATCGTCCAGCCGGAGGAGATCGAAATCCCCGAGGACAAGAAGGACCAGATGATGAAGGTCGACCTTCCGCAGGTCCCGCTGCTCCCGGCCGACTTCGTCTGGACGGTTCCGTACGAGGGGCTGGAAGGGAAGCAGGCGGCGTTGGGCGTCCGCCTTGCCGGGGGGAAGGACAACGAAGTTATCGTCGATGGCGTCACGCCGGGTTCTCCCGCCGGGAAGGCGGGCATCCTCAAGGGAGACCGGCTCTTCTCCTTCGACGGCCGGATCGTGTCGGACGTGACCGACGTCTTCCTGCTTGTGCGGGAGAAGAAGCTTGGGGACAAGGCGACCGTGGTTGTGCGGAGGGACGGCGCCGAGAAGTACGTCGAGGTGGAATTCTTCCCGATCCCCGGTAAAACACACAAGGAATAGCGCGATGGATCCCCTGGCGCCCCTTGAATCCCTCCTTGACACGTGCCGCGGGGACGATCTTCCCCTGCCCCCTTCGCTGGCGACGCTCTACGGTCCCCTGCGGTTTCCGGCGCACGAGGGCAGGCAGCATGTCATCGGCAACTTCGTCGCCACGCTGGACGGCGTCGCTTCCCTTTCCGCGCCCGGCCTGGCGGGAGGGGGGTCCGTCGGCGGTTCCAACCCGCACGACCGGATGATCATGGGTCTGCTTCGGTCCGTCGCGGATGCCGTTATCGTCGGAGCCGGGACGCTGCGCTCCGTCCCGAACCACCTCTGGACCGCGGAACATATCTACCCGGCGCTTTCCGACTCGTACCGGCGGCTTCGCTCCGCGATGGGAAAGAGCGACACCCCGTTGAACGTCGTCGTCACCGGGCGCGG
Source organism: Deltaproteobacteria bacterium (assembly GCA_021824125.1). Classification (GTDB taxonomy): domain Bacteria; phylum Desulfobacterota; class Deferrimicrobia; order Deferrimicrobiales; family Deferrimicrobiaceae; genus JAKALO01. The sequence continues at coordinate 9,819 of JAKALO010000007.1, forward strand.
CGGGATCGATCCGGCCCTTCCCGTCTTCCGGTCCGGGGCGGTGAAGGCGCTGGTCGTCACGACCCCGGAGGGCGCCGACCGGATCCGCAAGCTCGGTCTTTCCCCCGCCGTCGTCATCCGGGAAGTGAAGTGCGCGGGCGCAATCGGCGCCCGGGCGATTCTTTCCGCGATCGGCCGCCGCATCCCCACGGGAGGGATCCTGCTTGTCGAGGGCGGACCGCTGTTGATGGGCGACTTCCTTGCGGGAGAATGCCTGGACGAGCTTTTTTTGACGATCGCCCCGCAGGTTGCCGGGCGGGACGGGTCGGTCGGACGTCCCGGGTTCGTGGCCGGGAAACTTTTTGCGCCGGAGCGCCCCCTGTGGGGAACGCTTTCCGGCGTCAAGCGCGCCGGAAGCCACCTGTTCCTTCGATACGCCTTTCCGCGGCATCGCCCGGATTGACCGCGAAGATATTTTTCCGCTCGCCCGGCATCGTTTCCTCCACGAAAATCATCAAATGTGAAAAAGGTGTGGCCGCGGGGAATCGGAATTTCCCGGCCACCGGGAAACGGAGAAGGTAAGGAGAAAAGGAGGAGAGCCATGAGCATCGGGATCGAACGCAGCTTCGACTTTCTGCCGGTCAACGAGCGCGAGCCCAAGCCACGAAAACGCGGGATCACCGAGATCCGGGGGCCTTACTACGCACCGGTCGGGAAGCGGTATCTTCTGGATATCCTGGAAACGATGGGGGCATATGTCGACATCTTCAAATTCAGCGGCGGTTCCTTCAGCCTCATGCCGGGGAAGGCGGTGCGCGAACTGATCGACACCTGCCACGGGCACGACGTCCTGGTTTCCACCGGGGGATTCATCGAGCGGGTGCTCACGCACGGGCCGGAGGCCGTCGACCGGTACCTGCGGGAGTGCAAGGCGATGGGATTCGACATCGTGGAGGTATCGAGCGGGTTCATCACCGTCCCTCCGGACGACCTGGTTCGCCTGGTCGGAAAGGTGCGCGATCTCGGGATGACGCCCAAGCCGGAGGTCGGGATCCAGTTCGGCGCCGGGGGAGCAAGCAGCGCGGAGGAACTGGAGGCGGAGGGGACAAGAGATCCGTCCCAGGCGATCCGGGCCGCGAAACGGTACCTGGAGGCCGGCGCGCACCTCGTCATGATCGAGTCCGAAGGGATCACGGAGAACGTCAGGGGGTGGCGCACGGACGTCGTCGCGAAGATCGTGAACGAGGTAGGGCTGGACAAGGTGATGTTCGAGGCCGCGGATCCGGAGGTTTTCTCCTGGTACGTCAAGAACTTCGGCCCGGAGGTCAACCTGTTCGTCGACCATTCCCAGGTGGTTCACCTGGAGTGCCTCCGATCCGGGATCTGGGGGACGAAAAGCACATGGGGACGCGTCGTCACTTACAAGGAAAAAGCCCGGGAGGCGGCGCCCTCCCGGCCCAAGCTGGTCGAGCCGACCGGGAAAGGAAGGAGGTAGGTCCCATGGCCCGGTCGTCCTTGCAGGCGGCTGTGGGGGAGGAGCGGTTCCCCTCGCGTTCCGAACAACTGGCGGCGTTCGTGGAGCACGCCGCCTGGGGGAACATCTCGCCGGCGGCGCGCAAGGCGCTGAAGATCCGGGTGCTCGATTCCCTCGGGTGCGCTTTCGGCGCGGGCAACGGGGCCCCCGTCCGCGTCGTCCGGGAGAACATCGAGGAATTCGGCGGGAACCCCCTGTGCACGATGATCGGGGGAGGGAAAACCTCCCCCGACCGGGCGGCCTTCCACAACGGGGCGCTCGTCCGTTACCTCGATTTCAACGACAGCTACCTCGCCAGGGGGGAGACCTGCCACCCCAGCGACAACCTCGGGGCGGTCCTCGCGGCGGCGGAATATTCCCTTGCGTCCGGACGGCAGTTCCTGACCGCGCTTGCGGTCGCCTACCAGGTGCAGTGCCGGTTGAGCGACGAGGCGCCGGTGCGGGCGAGGGGGTTCGACCACACGACGCAGGGGGCGTTCGCAGCCGCCGCCGGCGCGGCGAAGGCGCTGGAGCTCACCGCCCCGCAGATCGTCAACGCGCTCGGCATGTCCGGTACCGCGAACAACGCCCTGCGCGTCACCCGCACGGGGGAGCTGTCCCACTGGAAGGGGCTGGCCTATCCGAACACCGCATTCGACGCCCTGCGGGCCGCGTTCCTGGCGATGCGCGGCATCACCGGCCCCCGGGAGGTCTTCGAGGGGAACAAGGGGTGGTGCCAGACGATCTCCGGCGAATTCGAGATCGACTGGTCGAAGGAGAACCTGGAACGGGTCACCCGAACGATTCTCAAGAAGTACAACGCCGAGATCCACTCCCAATCGGCCATCGACGGGATGGTCGAACTGATGCGGGAGGCCGGCTTCACGGGGAGGGACATCGACAGGATCCGGATCGACATTTTCGACGTGGCGCACCTCATAATCGGCGGAGGCGCGGAGGGGGACAAGACGGTCGTCCGCACCAAGGAAGAAGCCGACCACAGCCTCCCCTACCTGGTTGCGGCGGCCGCGCTCGACGGGGAGGTGATGCCCCGGCAGTTCGAACCGGAGCGGATCCGGATGGACGACGTCCAGTCGCTGCTGCGCCGTGTCACGGTGGTTTCGGACCCGGATTTCTCGAGGCGCTTCCCGGAAGAGCACGCCTGCCGGCTCACCGTGACCTTGGTGGACGGGCGGACGTTCACGAAGGAGAAATCCGGCTACGAGGGGTTCCACACCCGCCCGATGTCCTTCGCGAGGGTGGAGGAGAAGTTCCACCGGCTCGCCGGGGAATCGGTCGACGTGTTCCGCCGCGAGGAGATCGTGGACGCGATCAAGCGCCTGGACGGCATCTCCGTGAAGGACCTGATGGGGCTATTGGGTTGACGGCATTCGGCTCGGTATCGTGCTCCATGGAATTCCTTCTTCTCAAGCCCATTTCTTCTCCTCCCTTTCGAATAGGATGATACGGCACAACGGGTTGTTTCGCCCGGGGCAGACTTCCCGTGTAGGCAACCGAAGGCGTTTTCGTTTCATCAAAGAAAGGAACTGCAAGATCGGAGGACGGAAGGGGTTGACCCGTTACGGACGCGGACGAATCCCGGTATGTGGCGGGAGTCAACCCGGCGGTTTTCGTGCCGGGAAAGAAAAGGAGATGCGGTGATGAAGAAAGCAAGGAAGTTGACCGTGGCCGTAAAGCCGATTCCGGAAGGGTACCATTCGATCACCCCGTTTCTGACGGTGCGGGGAGCCGATCGTGCCATCGATTTCTACTACCGGGCCTTCGGCGCCAAGGAGCTTGGACGGATGAACGGACCGGACGGCAAGACCGTGATGCACGCGGAACTCCAGATCGGAGACTCCCGGTTTTTCCTTGGCGACGAGGTCCCCGGGATGGATTCCCGCTCGCCGGAGACGCTCGGTGGGTCGCCCTCCGGGATCTACCTCTACGTCCGGGACGTGGACGAGGCGTTCCGCAAGGCGGTGGAGGCTGGTGCTACCGTGAAACGGCCCCTGGAGGACATGTTCTGGGGCGACAGAACCGGGAGCGTTCTTGACCCGTTTGGGCACACTTGGGACCTGGCCACGCACCGGGAAGACGTCCCGCCGCAGGAGATGAAACGGCGGGGTGAGGAATTTGCCAAGAAACTGAAGGGCGAAAAATCCTGAAAAGGGGGTTCCCCCCCCGAACGACCTGGCGGTCGTTCGGGCCAACGGATCTGGCATGCCGTATGCGTCGCTGGGCGATTCCTCGGCGCCCCGTGTGGGCCAGCTGGCGATCGCCATAGGGAATCCGCTCGGGTTCCAGTCCAGCGTGTCCACCGGGGTCGTCAGTGCCACGGGGCGCGGCATGCGGAGCCTTGACCGGCACCTCATCGAGTCGGAAGTCGAGATCCGGAACATCGTGCGCATCGACCTGCTGCGCGGGACGGAACGCAGGGTTTCCGAGGTCGAGCTCGGGGAATCGGCCGCGTAAGCCCTCCTTAAGAAAATCCGGCCTGGCGCTACGGCCACTTCTTCATTTTCGCGATCGCGTCCTCCACTCCTTTCTTCGGAAGCCGTACCTCCCCAGCTTCGGGCGGGGCGGCAGACCCCGTCCCGCCGATAAAAAGGAGGATCGCAGCGATTCCCGCAGCCGAAGACATTTTTCCAATCCAAAATGATATTCCCGCATCCAACATAAAGGATCTCGAACACGGCGCAAGGTGCGAAGCACGCGTCAGGGAAACGGAAAACAGGGAAGGAAGGTGAAAAAAGTGGAAGAGATCATTCGGGTTACCGCGGAGGAGGCTCGTTCAAGGGCGTCTCGAGGCGAAGCTCTACTGGTCTGCGCATACGAGGATCCGGCTTCATTCCTGTCCATGCATCTGGAGGGTGCGACATCGTTGCAGGATTTCCGGTCCAGGGTCCCATCCCTTGACCGCAGCCAGGAAATCATCTTCTACTGCGCCTGACCACGGGAAGCCAGCGCTGCCGGTCAGGCAGCCAGGTCCCAGGCGGATGGATTCATCAACGCGAAGGCCCTTCAGGGCGGGGTAGCGGCTTGGCAGGCCGCCGGCTATCCGTTCGCGGCATAAGGGTCACGAAGGGGATGTGGTGATTAAGGAAGACAGGCGAAGAATATCCCGGGTGACCGTAGAGGAACTCCTCGACGAGATGCACAGGAGCGTCGACGGGTTGGGGGAAGACGGGGCGAACCGGGCGGACCTGAAACTCCTCTCCCGCACCCTGAAGGAACTTCGCCACGCCTTCCGGTTCTTCGACGGGCTCCGGGAACGTCCCAAGGTGACGGTGTTCGGGTCGGCGCGCCTGTCCGCGGGTTCCCCCGCGTACCGGCAGGCGGAATTATTCGGCAAGGCGATGGCGCGGTCGGGGTGGTTCGTCGTCACCGGCGCGGGCGAGGGGATCATGGAGGCGGCCCACATCGGAGCCGGGCGGGAGCACTCGATCGGGGTGAACATCCTGCTCCCGTTCGAGCAGCCCGGGAACACGGTGATGGAGGGGAACCCGCATCTCATCCAAACGAAATATTTCTTCACCAGGAAGCTGCTTTTTCTCAAGGAGTCGAGCGGCGTCGTCCTCTTTCCCGGAGGGTTCGGGACGATGGACGAGGCGTTCGAGGTGTTGACCCTTCTCCAAACGGGGAAGACCCACCTTTTTCCCGTCGTGCTCATGGACGAGCCCCGGGGGGCCTACTGGGCGACGTGGCGCCGGTTCCTCGTGGACAACTTGCTGGAAACGGGAATGATCTCCGCCGGGGATTTCTCCCTGTTCCGGATCACCTCGAGCGTCGAGGAAGCCGTCCGGGAGATCCACGGCTTTTACCGGGTGTTCCACAGCATGCGATACGCGGGCAGGTACCTGGTGATCCGTATCCGGGAGCCACTCGACACCGACGCGCTCGCCGCCCTGAACAGGGATTTTCAGGATCTCCTCGTGGAAGGGTCGTTCACACAGGAGAAAGCCCTGCCCGAGGAGGCTGACGAGCCGGAGATAGCAGGCCTGCCCCGGTTAGTTTTCCGGTTCAACAACTGCAGCCATGGCCGGCTTCGCCAGCTGATCGACCAACTCAATGGAGTTCGGCAGGCATGTAACCTGGCGAACTCCTCCGAAGCCTCCTCCACTGAAACCGCCGCCGGCGATACCCCGTGCGCTTCCGAATAACCTTTCACAAAACGGCAGGTTACGCGGTATACTCCACAGTATGCCCTTCCTCGTCCGCATGGGTGCGAACGCGATCGCCATCCTGCTCATCGCCTACCTTCTTCCCGCGGTGATGAGGGCGGACGGCTACATGGCGGCGATTGCCGCGGCATTCGTCCTCGGACTGGTCAACGCGATCGTCAGGCCGATCCTGGTTCTCCTCACGCTCCCGGTGACCGTGTTCACGCTGGGTTTCTTTCTGTTCGCGATCAACGGGTTCCTCCTGTGGCTCGTCACCGCCGTCGTCCCCGGCTTCCACGTCGGCGGCTTCTGGGGAGCGGTGGCCGGCTCGGTGCTGATCAGCGTGATTTCCTGGGTGCTGACGAGAGTGGTCGCGTGAGCGTCCTCGTCACCTTCCTTGGGGGCGCGCGGGAGGTGACCGGATCCTGCATGCTCGTGCAGGCCCCCGGGGCCCGGTTCCTGGTCGACTGCGGGATGTTCCAGGGGGGCGAGGAGGCCGACCGGAAGAATTCGCGGCCGTTTCCCGCGGCCCTCTCCTCGATCGACTTCGTCTTGTCGACGCACGCCCACCTGGACCATTCGGGCCTTCTCCCGAAGATCGCGCGGGACGGCTTCCGCGGGCCGATCTACTCCACTTCGGCGACCGCCGATCTCCTGAAGGTGATGCTGCCGGACTCGGGCCACATCCAGGAGAGGGAGGCGGAATGGCAGACCCGGAGGGCCCTGCGGGCGGGAAGGCGCGACGGCCGGCCGCTCTACACGGAGGCGGACGCGCTGGCGGTTTTCCCGCTCCTGAAACCCGTCCCGTACGGGGAGGAAATCTCCCCGGCCCCGGGCATCCGCGTGCGATTCCTGGACGCGGGACACATCCTGGGGTCGGCGATCGTGTCGGTTGCGGTCCGCGACGACGGGAGGGAAAAAACGCTCGTCTTCAGCGGGGACCTGGGTCACCGGGGGCTCCCCATAGTCCGGGACCCGGCGACCGTCGAGCGGGCCGACGTCCTGGTGATGGAGTCCACCTACGGAAACCGGCTGCACAAGGGGATGGGGGAAACGATCGAGGAGTTCCTCCACGCGCTGACGGACACCCTGCAGCGCAAGGGCGGCAACGTGATCATCCCGTCCTTCGCGGTCGGGCGCGCGCAGGACATCCTGTACCTGCTCGCCGATCTCACCCGGAAGGGGAGGATTTCCGGGCTCACCCTGTACATCGATTCGCCGCTGGCGGCGGAGGCCACGCGAATCACCCTGCGCCACCCGGAATGTTTCGACGAGGAGACGCGGAAGGTGCTGGAGTGGAGGGAGGAAAACCCGGAGGCGCTCCGGGTGGTCGCGACGGCGAACTCCCAGGAGTCCATGGCGCTCAACTCGATCCGGGGGGGCGCGATCATCCTTGCAGGGAGCGGTATGTGCACGGCCGGGAGGATCAAGCACCACCTCAAGCACAACCTGTGGCGCAAGGAGTGCAGCGTCGTCATCGTGGGGTTCCAGGCCGAGGGGACCCTCGGCCGCCGCATAGTCGACGGCGCCCGGTGGGTCCGGATCTTCGGGGATGACATCGCCGTGGCGGCTGACATCTACACGATCGGAGGCCTTTCGGCTCACGCCGACCGGGACGGCCTGCTCGCCTGGGCCGGTAATTTCCGCGATCCACCGGCGAGGGTCTTCGTGGCGCACGGCGAGGAGTCGGTGTCGATCGGGTTCGCGCAGACGCTGCGGGACCGGTTGCGATGGAACGCCGAGGTACCGGATCCCGGACAACCTTTCGAGGTCTGAACACGTTGCGCGCCCGGCGGTGACTTCGTCGGCAACGTTGCGGAGCGCCGCCGGATGATGTTTACTATTGCGGGAAAAACTTCCTGTTGATGGTTTCGGCGGGACATCCGAATACGGGGGGCGTGCATGCCCAGGCGTGAGGACATCCGGAAAGTCCTGATCATCGGTTCGGGGCCGATCATCATCGGCCAGGCCTGCGAGTTCGACTACTCCGGAACGCAGGCCTGCAAGGCCTTGAAGAAGCTCGGCTACAGCATCGTGCTCGTCAACTCCAACCCCGCCACCATCATGACCGACCCCGCCATGGCGGACGTGACCTACATAGAGCCCCTGAACGCAGCCACGCTCACCGAGATCATCGAGAAGGAGAGGCCGGACGCACTGCTGCCGAACCTGGGCGGGCAGACGGGGCTCAACCTGTCCTCCGAACTGGCCCGGGAGGGTGTGCTGGAAAAGTACGGGGTGAAGGTGATCGGCGTGAACGTGGACGCCATCAAGCGCGGGGAGGACCGCCAGGAGTTCAAGAACACCATGCGGCGCCTCGGGATCGACATGCCGCGCAGCGACATCGCCACGAGCCTCGACGAGGCGAAGGAGGTCGTCAGGAGGATCGGTTTCCCGGTGGTGATCCGCCCCGCCTACACCATGGGGGGCACCGGCGGCGGGTTCGCCTACAACATGGAGGAGTTCCAGACGATCGTCGGCCGCGGCCTGTCCGTGAGCCCGGTCAGCCAGGTGCTGATCGAGGAGTCGGTGCTCGGGTGGGAGGAGCTGGAGCTGGAGGTCGTGCGCGACGCGAAGGGGCAGAAGATCACGGTCTGCTTCATCGAGAACGTGGACGCCATGGGGGTCCACACGGGCGATTCCTACTGCACCGCGCCCATGCTGACCATCGCCCCGGAACTGCAGGCCCGCCTGCAGAAGTACTCCTACGACATCGTCGACGCCATCGAAGTGATCGGCGGCACGAACATCCAGTTCGCGCACGATCCCGCGACGGGCCGGGTGGTCGTGATCGAGATCAACCCGAGGACCTCCCGCTCGTCCGCCCTGGCCTCCAAGGCTACCGGCTTCCCGATCGCCTTCGTCTCGTCGCTGCTGGCGTGCGGGCTGGCCCTCGACGAGATCCCCTACTGGCGGGACGGAACGCTGGAGAAGTACACCCCGTCGGGGGATTACGTGGTGGTCAAGTTCTCCCGCTGGGCCTTCGAGAAGTTCCGGGGAGTGCAGGACAAGCTCGGAACCCAGATGCGTGCCGTCGGCGAGGTGATGAGCATCGGGAAGACGTACAAGGAGGCGCTGCAGAAGGCGATCCGATCCCTGGAGATCGGCCGCCACGGGCTCGGGTGGGCGAAGGACTTCAACCGGAAGACGCTCCGGGAGCTCCTGGAGATGCTCTCCGAGCCGTCCAGCGAGCGCCAATTCCTTCTCTACGAAGCGCTTCGGAAAGGGGCGGAAATCGAGACCCTGTACCGGAAGACGCACATCAAGCCGTGGTTCCTGGAGCAGATGCGGGAGCTGGTTGAGCTGGAAGAGCGGCTGCTGGAGCACAAGGGCGGGCTGCCGCCCGACGACCTGCTTCGGCAGGCGAAAATGGACGGGTTCGCCGACAGGTACCTGTCGAAGATCCTCGGTGTCCCCGAGGCGGAGATCCGGTCGAGGCGCACCGCCCTCGGGGTCGTGGAGGGGTGGCACGCCGTCCCGGTGAGCGGCGTGGAGGACGCGGCCTACTACTATTCGACCTACAACGCTCCCGACCGGAGTTCGGCCAGCGGCAACCGCAAGGTCCTCGTCCTGGGGGGCGGGCCCAACCGGATCGGCCAGGGGATCGAGTTCGACTATTGCTGCGTGCACGCGGCCCTCGCCCTGCGCGAAGCGGGCTACGAATCGATCATGGTCAACTGCAACCCGGAAACGGTATCCACGGACTACGACACCTCGGACAAGCTCTACTTCGAGCCTCTGACAGTGGAGGACGTCCTGGCGATCTACGGGAAGGAGCGCCCGGAAGGGGTCGTCGTCCAGTTCGGGGGCCAGACCCCGCTCAACCTCGCCGCGGAGCTGGAGGCGGCCGGGGTCAGGATCCTGGGGACCTCCCCGTCCATCATCGACCTCGCCGAGGACCGGGACCGGTTCCGGCGCATCATCGCGGAGATGGGCATCCCCCAGCCGGAGTCGGGGATGGCGAGCACCCTCGGCGAGGCCCTCGTCATCGCCGCCCGCATCGGGTACCCTCTCATGGTCCGTCCCTCCTACGTCCTCGGCGGCCGCGCCATGGAGGTCGTGCACGACGAGGAGATGCTCCGCGAATACGTGGCCAAGGCCGTTGACGTTTCCCCGGAGCGGCCGATTCTCATCGACCGTTTCCTGGAGGACGCGATCGAGGCCGAGGCGGACGCCATCTCGGACGGGACCGACGCCTTCGTCCCCGCGGTGATGGAGCACATCGAGCTCGCGGGCGTCCACTCGGGCGACTCGGCCTGCGTGATCCCGCCGGTCAGCATCCCCCGGAAGCACATCGACACCATCGAGGAGTACACCCGGAAGATCGCGGTGAAGTTCGGCGTGGTCGGGCTGATGAACATCCAGTACGCCATCGCCAGGGACATCGTGTACATCCTCGAGGCGAACCCGCGCGCCAGCCGGACGGTCCCCCTGGTGAGCAAGGTCTGCAACATCCCGATGGCGCGGCTGGCGACCCAGGTGCTGCTCGGGAAGAAGCTCTCCGAGCTGGGGCTGAAACGGCGTCCGATCACCCACTTCGGCGTGAAGGAGGCGGTGTTCCCCTTCAACATGTTCCCCGAGGTCGACCCGGTCCTTGGGCCCGAAATGCGCTCGACCGGCGAGGTGCTGGGGATGGCGGAAACTTATGGCCAGGCGTTCTTCAAGGCACAGGAGGCGGCTTCGCAGATTCTGCCGCTCGCGGGGCGGGTCCTCATCACGGTCGCGAACCACGACCGGACCGGAGCGCTGGAAGTGGCGAGGCGGTTCGCCGAGCAGGGGTTCACCATCGTGGCGACCGCAGGGACAAGGAAGTATCTTCTGGAGAACGGCATCCCGGCGGAACCGATCCTGAAGATGCACGAGGGGCGGCCCAACATCGCGGACGCGATCAAGAACGGAGAGATCCAGCTCGTCGTGAACACTCCCGTCGGCAGGATGGGCGTACACGACGACTCCTACATCCGGAAGACGGCGATCCGGCACAAGGTCCCCTACATCACCACGACCGCGGCCGCCATCGCGGCGGCCAAGGGGATCCAGGCGGTCCGGCAGGGCCGGGGCGCCGTCAAGAGCCTGCAGCAGTACCACGCGGGGATCGTATGAGCGGCATGCGTTCCCCTGCGGCTGCGCCGCGGAGCGAAAGGAGAGCGCCGGGATGAGCCTTCTGGTCGTGGGATCGATGGCGTTCGACAGCATCAAGTCCCCCTTCGGGGCGGTGGAGAAGGTCATCGGCGGCTCCGCCACCTACTTCTCCCTGGCGGCCAGTTACTTCGCCCCTGTACGCCTCGTCTCCGTGGTGGGGAAGGACTTCCCGGCGGGGGTGATCGACATGCTCGCCGCGCGGTCCATCGACACGAGCGGCCTGCGGATCGCCGAGGGGGAAACCTTCCGATGGAAAGGGTATTACGAGTACGATCTTAACACCGCCCATACCCTCGAGACCGAGCTCAACGTCTTCAAGGACTTCGCTCCCGTCCTGCCGGATTCGTTCCGTGACAGCCCGTACGTGTTCCTGGGCAACATCGACCCCCGCCTCCAGATGGACATCCTGAGGCAGGTCAGGAAGCCCAGGCTGGTCGCGCTCGACACGATGAACTACTGGATAGGGAACAGCCCGGGGCCTCTGCGCGAGGTGATCGGCAAGGTCGACATCGTGGTCTTCAACGAAGGGGAGATCCGGGAGATTTCCGGGGAGTACAACCTCGTCAAGGCTGCGCGCGTCGTTATGGGATGGGGGCCGGGCCGGGTCGTGATCAAGCGGGGGGAATACGGTGTCCTGCACATATCGGACGGGACGATGTTCGCGGCGCCGGCCTATCCCCTCGAGACGATCTTCGATCCGACCGGCGCGGGCGACAGTTTCGCGGGGGGGTTCATGGGGTACCTCGCGTCGCGGGCCGGGACGGAACTCTCGGACATGGATTACCGGCTGGCGACCATGTACGGAAGCGCCATAGCCTCCTTCACCGTCGAAGCGTTCAGCACGGAGCGGCTGCAGGGCCTGTCGAACGGGGACATAACAGAGCGGGTCGAATCCTTCCGGGCGCTTACCGAGTTCCAGGTATAGAAAGGCGTCGAAAACGAAATTGTAAGGCAAAATCACAAATCCGTTTTTTTCCGTTCGTCGCCCGGACATGGCCTGGGCGAAATAAATCCACATAAACAAGTAGTTAACAGTTTTATGGATATGGCACGAAACTTGTTGGTTGTTACCCGTGTCTAAAAAGAAAACGCTGATGAGCGTTCCCGGGAATCCCTCCTTCCGGGTTGAAGCAACGGCCCCGCGCCCCTCCTCGCGAGGCCGTTGTTTTTTTTTGTGCCAGGACCGTCCCGCCTTTTATGGTTTGGGTGAGGGCTTGGCAGAACCACAAAGGGATCGCGGTAATACGACCGGGATTGAGAAGCGCTCCTTTTTCCTTTGACCCGCGGGCTTCCCGGGGAATAGAATTTCGATAAAGGTTGCACGCGCATCCGCCGCCGTCCCGCCGTTCACCGGTTTTATCGGATTACAGGAGACAGGAATGGCAGGCCTTTCCGGCGCATCAGGCTTGGCATGGCAGATCGCCGCCTCCGAAGCGGCCGCTTCACGTCACCCTTTCATCGAACGCGAGCACCTGCTGATAGGTCTCTGCAGCATCCACAAGGCCATCGGCCTGCTCCGGTTCTCCAAGCCCGGGACCTTGCCCATCGAGCATATCCGGGTCGACGCGGACCGGCTGGAGGGGATTCTCGCGGAGCTGGGTATCTCCGCGTTGGCGTTCCGCCGCGGGGTACGCTCGAGGATTCGCCCCGGGCACGCGTACCACTCTTCGCCTGCGCTCCACAGGAGCGAGGCGTGCAAAAGGATCTTCGGCAGGGCGGAGGAGATCGCCGGCGGGGCGGGTTCCGAGGAGACCGGGCCGAACCACCTGCTCAAGGCCATCCTGGAGGACCCGGGCCCGATCATCACCTCCGTGCTCGTCGCGGCGGGGGTCACCCCCGAAGTGCTTCAACGGGAGCTCGCGTCCGGGAATACCGGGGAAAAGAAACAGTCGTTGGGGCTGGAGGAGGGCGGGAGCGTCGCGACTTCCGGGGAACAACGCCCCACCGATACGCCCTTGCTGGACCGCTACGGCCGGGACATCACGAGGTCGGCCCGCGAACGGCGGCTGATGCCGTTCGTGGAATCGGATCGGACCCGCAACACGCTGCGCCAGCTCCTGAAGGTCCTGCTGATGCCCACAAAAAACAACCCGGTGCTCGTCGGGGAGGCGGGTGTCGGCAAGACGGCGGTGGTCGAGGCGCTCGCGGAACGGATCGTCCTGGGACAGGACCGCTGGGTGCTCGGCGGGAAACGGCTCGTCGAGCTGTCGATGGCCGAGCTTGTGGCGGGGACCAAGTACCGGGGGGAATTCGAGGAGCGGTTGACCCGCCTGATCGAAGAGGTCCGTTCCCACCCCGAGGTGATCCTGTTCATAGACGAGTTCCACACGGTTATCGGGGCGGGACGCGCCGAGGGCGCTCCGATGGACGCCGGCAACATCATGAAGCCGTCGCTCGCCCGCGGCGAGCTTCGGTGCATCGGCGCGACGACGATCTCCGAGTACCGGCGCAGCGTGGAGAAGGACCCCGCCCTGGAGCGCCGTTTCCAGCAGATCCATGTCGTCGAACCCGGCCGGGACGAGACACTGGATATCCTGCTGGGCCTGCGCGCCCACCGGGAATCGCACTTCGGCGTCACGATCGACGACGACGCGGTCTCCGCCGCGGTGGACCTCTCCATCCGGTTCGACCCGACGCACTTTCTGCCCGACAAGGCGATCGACCTGCTGGACCGTGCATGCGCCGAGTGCCGGCTGCCGCTGCTGTCCAGGGCCCTGGAGCCCGACAAAAGGGGTCCGATGGCGGTCGCCGTGGTCAAGCCCGAAGTCGTCGCCCACGTTGTCGCGGAGAAACTGGGGATCCCGCTGGAGGTCGTCCGCGGGGGGATGGGGGGAATGTCGGAGTCCCGCATACGCGGGCTCGAGGAGTACCTGAACCGGCACATCGTCGGTCAGGAGGCCGCCGTTTCCCGTGTGTGCCGCAGGCTGCTCCTGGCGCACGCCGGCCTTGGGGACCGTCGACGCCCCCTGGGCGTTTTCCTGTTCATGGGCCCCTCGGGAGTCGGAAAGACCGAGCTGGCCCGACGGATGGCCGAATACCTTTTTTCCGACGACCGCGCCTTCATCCGGCTCGACATGTCCGAGTACCAGGAGGACATGAGCGTCAGCCGCCTCGTGGGAACACCCCCGGGATACGTCGGGCACGAGGAGGGGGGACAGCTGACCGGACGTTTGCGGACGACGCCGTACGCGGTCGTCCTCTTCGACGAGATGGAGAAAGCGTCCCCTAGGGTCTACGACCTGTTCCTCCACCTGTTCGACGAAGGGAAGATCACCGACGGGCAGGGGCGGACGGCCGACGCCCGGAACGCGATCTTCGTCATGACCGGGAACATCCGCGTGAGGAAGGAGATGGGGTTCCTCGCGGGGGACCGCGCGGTGCTCGCCGACGGGGCGCTGGCGGAAGCGCGAAAGCGGTTCCGGACGGAGTTCCTCAACCGTATAGACGAGCAGATCGTCTTTCGCCCCCTGGTGCCGTCGGATGTCGGGAAGGTTCTCGACATCCACCTGTCGGAACTCGAGGAGCAGCTGCGCAACGTGCACGGGGTGGCGTTCCAGGTGGAGCCGGGAGCCAGGGAGTGGCTCGCCGTGGCCGGGTACAGCGAGGAATACGGCATCCGGGAACTGGGAAGAGTGATCGACCGCTTCGTCCGGGGGCCGATCGGCACGATGAGCGCGGACGGGGAGCTGGAGCAGCGGGCCGCCTCGGGACGGCCGCTGGTGCTTCGCCAATGGGCCGAAGGGATCCGCTTCGAATAGCGCGACGCCTGCGGGCGGGTCGATCACCCCTCGTCAGTAATCGTTAATAGAGGACCTTCCGAACGACGTTCTCGTTGACGTCGGTGAACCAGATCGTCCCGGAAGTCCCCGCGATCCCCGTGGGCGCGTTGAGCAGGGCCTGGGAGGCTTCGCCGTCCCGGGTCGTCGCGGCCAAAGGGTCTCCCACGAACGTGGTGACGGTGGCCGCGGTGGTGATCCTGCGGATCGCGTGGTTTCCGGTGTCGGCCAGGTAGAGGACCGAACCGACCGCCGCGATGCCGCGCGGGGATGAAAACCGCGCCGAAGTTCCGGAGCCGTCCGCGTACCCGGAAACGGCGGTCGGGGCATCGGCTCCCGCGATCGTCGTCACCGCCGCCGCGAGGGAGTTTACGACCTTGCGGACCGCGTGGTTCCCCGTGTCCGCGACGTACAGGTTGCTCCCGATGACGGCGATCCCCTCCGGCGAATTGAACGACGCGGAGGTCCCCGTAGGGTTGTTGCCGAATCCCGCCGCGCCGGTCCCGGCGAGCGTCGTCACCACCCCGGTTGCCATCACGATCTTGCGGACCGCGTGGTTCCCCGTGTCCGCGACGAAGAGCGAGACGCCGTCGGACGCGATCCCTTTCGGCGTGTTGAACCGGGCCGCCGTTCCAGTCGCGTTGACCAGGCCCGGGGTCCCGGACGTGCTTCCGGCGAACGTGGTGACCGCCCCGGCGGAAGTCACCTTCCGGACCGCGTGGTTCCCGGTGTCGGCCACGTAGAAAACGCCGTCGACCTCCACGATGCCCTGGGGGTTGGTGAACCGCCCGGATGTCCCGGTCCCGTCCGCGAATCCGGACACCCCGGGATACCCCGCGATGGACGTTACCGTGCCTGCGGAGGTTATTTTCCGGATCGTGTGGTTGCCCGTATCCGCGACGAACACGTTGTCCCCCAGGCCTGCGGCGCCCGCGGGTGCGCGGAAACGGGCCGAAGTTCCCGAACCGTCGATCGTGCCGGCCTGCGGCGGGTTGCCGGCCAGGGTCGTCGCGACCCCCGCCACGGTCACCCTGCGGACCGCGTGGTTCTGCGTGTCGGCTACGTACAGGTAAGTCCCGTTCGTCCCTATCCCCTTCGGCCCGTTGAACCGGGCCGCCGCACCGGCGCCGTCCACGTGCCCGGCGGCAAGTGCGCCGCCCGCGAGGGTGGTGACGAAAGCCGACGCGTCGATCCTGCGAAGGACCTGGTTCCCGGTGTCGGCGACGTACAGGTCGGTTCCGATCGCAGCAATAGACGAGGGGGAAAAGAACCTTGCGAGCGATCCGGTCACATTGTCCGTGAAATCCTGGACCCCGGCCGTCCCGGCAAACGTCGTCACATCGCCGACCGCGCCGGACGGGGTGATTTCCCGGATCGTGTGGTTCCCGGTGTCGGCGACATAGACGTAGGAGCCGAGGCAGGCGACCCCTTCGGGCGAGGAAAAGCTCGCGGCGGTCCCCACCCCGTTGCCTGCTCCGGCAGCGCCGGATCCCGCGTAGGTCGTGGTCGCTCCCGTGGAGGCCACCACCTTCCTGATCTTGTGGTTTCCCGTGTCCGCGACGTAAAGTGCGGACCCGGCAAGGTCCGTCGCGATTCCCCTTGGCGAGTTGAACCGGACGAGGGTCGCCGTCGTGTTGTCGGTCGATCCCGCGTTCCCGGCGCTCCCCGCCACCGTCGTGACCGCCCCGGAGGTCGACACGATCTTGCGTACGGTGTGGTTCCCGGTGTCGCATACGTAGAGCGTGGTGCCGACGGCCGTGATGCCGCCCGGGGATTTGAAGCGCGCGGCGGAGCCCGTTCCGTCCGTCGAGCCGGAGGCGCCGAAACTCCCCGCCAGGGTGGTGACGGACCCCGTCGCCGTGTCGATCTTCCGTATGACGTGGTTGGTGTTGTCGGCGACGTAGAGGTTGGAGCCGATCGCGGCAACGCCCAGGGGAGAGGCGAAACGCACCGTTGCCCCGGTGCCGTCGAAGTATCCCGTTCCCCCCGCGGCGCCGGCGAGCGTTGCGACCGATTCCGCCTTTTCGTCTTCGATGGTCCCGCATCCGCAGGATCCCGCGGCCAGGAAAGCCAGCAGGACCGCAGCCGCGCACGATCTGAAGGGAAAATGCACCATGTCGCTCCTTCCCCGGACGCCTCGGTCCCCCGGCATTGTCCCTGCTATCTTATCCACTCCGTTATTGTACCTCCAGCGGTAAATCGATTATCGTTTGATGTGTGCAGGTCCGGACCCCGCGCCATGCGCGGACACGG
The DNA here is from genome assembly GCA_021824125.1 of Deltaproteobacteria bacterium. Classification (GTDB taxonomy): domain Bacteria; phylum Desulfobacterota; class Deferrimicrobia; order Deferrimicrobiales; family Deferrimicrobiaceae; genus JAKALO01. The sequence continues at coordinate 26,645 of JAKALO010000007.1, forward strand.
GAAAACCCGGCAAGGGATTCCCATAAGGAGGGCGAGATGAAGGAGACGTTGAAGGTCGGCCTGGAGCACACGCACAGGTATCGCGTCCCTGAGAACAAGACGGTTCCCCACCTCTACCCGGAAGCGAAGCCTTTCCAGGAGATGCCACGGGTTTTCGCGACGGGCTTCATGGTCGGGCTGATGGAGTGGGCGTGCATCGAGGCGATGGCCCCGCACATGGACACGGGCGAGGGGAGTGTCGGGACGCTCGTCAACATAACGCACACGGCCGCGACGCCGCCCGGCATGGAGGTGACCGTGGTTGTCCGGTGCACCGGCGTGGAGGGTCGGCGCACCGTCTGGGAGATCGAGGCCAGGGACGAGGTCGAGGCGATCGGGAAGGGGACCCACGAGCGTTTCTCGGTCGACTTCGCCAAGTTCAACGCCCGCGTCGCGAAGAAGGCAGGCGGCGCCTAGTCCCCGATTGCCGGAAGTCGCTGCGGTTTCCGGGGCTCACCCTTCGGCTGCGCCGCCTCGGAGGGGGGCTCCGCCGAACCATACGGTTGCGTGCGACTTCCGGCCGGAAGAATTTTCTTGCGCCGGCTTACCCGCGATCCGCATCTCTACCTACCGGTAGGTATATTTTATTCTTGACATCGTAGCGAGGCTGTTGTACTTACCGGTAGGTATAATCGCACGTACGACTAAATCCCGCTGCGGGACGAGGAGGGAAAATGGGAAACGAGCCCAGGGGGACGCACGACGCCGCGGTCCGCCGCAGGCTCCTCGTGAGCGCGACGGAGCTGTTCACCAGCAAAGGGTACGCGGGGACCACCGTCAGGGAGATCGTGGCGGCGGCGGGGGTGACCAAGCCGGCCCTATATTATTATTTCCGGAACAAGGAGGGGATCTACGTCGAGCTGATGCGGGAGGGTTTCGCGAGGTTCGATCTCCTCCTCGACGCCGTGCGGGTGGAAGAGGGTAGCGCCGCGCAGAAGATACACCGTTTCTGCGGGGAGGTCTTCGGCCTCTTCCGCGAACACATCGACGTTGCGCGGGTTATGTACGCCATCTATTACGGCCCGCCGCAGGGCGCCCCGTTTTTCGATTTCGACGCCTACCATTTCAAGTTCCAGGATGCCGTCCGGGTTCTCGTGGAGGAAGGGATCCGGACGGGCGAGTTCAGGAAAGGAAACCCTGTGGACATGTCCTGGGCCCTCATCGGGGCGGTCAACGTCGCGATGGAGTCGCAGCTTTGCCACCCGGAGATCGGGCTCGACAAGGAGGGGCTCGCCCGGGTGCTGGACGTTATTTTCGCGGGGATCGCCGCGGAGATAGGGATGCCGAAAAAGGCCGCCGCCGGACGTCGCGGGAGGATCGGCGGACAGGGTGCGCGCAGCCGGAATCGTTCCCGGAAGGAGGGAAGGCGATGAATCGAAAATGGGCGGCTGGGCTCGCGCTGGCGGCCGCGGCGGTCCTGTCGGCCGGATGCGGCGGGCAGGGGGGGGCGGTCGACGGCAAGGCGGCCCGGGAGGGCGCCGGTAAGCCGCCCGTGGCCGTGGAGGCCGCCCGCGCGGAAACAAACGAAATCACCGAGGGGATCGACGTCGTGGGGACGCTCTCGGCCCGGTTCCAGACGGAGGCGAAGTCCGAGGTCGGCGGGACCGTCGTCGAGGTCTACGTCACCGAGTGGGTCCGCGTGAAGAAGGGCGATCCGCTGGCCAAGGTCGACACCCGGGAGGCGGAGGCGATGCGGAAAAGGGCGGAGGCATCCGTGGAGATGGCGAAGGCGGGCCTCCTGGAGGCCAGGGCCGCGGCGAACAGGGCCGACCGGGAGGAGGAACGCGCGCGGAATCTCAAGGAGGCGGGGCTTGTGACCCGGCAGAACCTGGACGACGCCCTCACGCAGAAGGAGGCCGCGGCGGCGCGGGTCGCCGCCGCGAAGGCCCAGGTTGCCGTCGCCGACGAGGACGTCCTGCAGGCGAAGACGCGGATTTCCAAGGCCGTCATCCGCGCCCCCTTCGACGGGGTCGTGGCGGAGCGCAGCGTGAGCCCCGGCGACGTCGTCGGCGAGATGCAGAAGGTCGTTTTCCGGATCGTCGACAACCGCCTCCTCGACCTGACCGTCAGCGTTCCGTCCGGCGAGTCGGGGGCGGTGCGCGTTGGGCAGGCGCTGTCCTTTACCACGGATGCGCTCCCGGGGAAGGTGTTCGCGGGGAAGGTCAAGTACATCAACCCCGTGGTCAACGAGGCGGACCGGTCGGCCCGTGTGGTCGCCGAGGTCCGGAACGTCCCGGAGGCCCTTCGGAGCGGGATGTTCGTCAAGGGCAGGATCGTCACGGGGAAACGGCACGATGTCCTCCAGGTGCCGCGGGGAACCCTGCTTTCCTGGGACGTAACCGCGCGGAAGGGCGAACTGTTCGCGCTGGACAACGACGTCGCCCGCCGGCGAACCGTGCGGACCGGGGCCGTATCGGGGGACCTGGTGGAGATCCACTCGGGACTGGCGAAGGGGGAAACGGTGGTCACGCGCGGCGCCTTCAACGTCAAGGACGGCGACCGTGTGAACGTCACGCGTGTCAACGGGGACAAATAGATGTTCCTTTCCGACCTTTCCATAAAGCGGCCGATATTCGCGTCGGTGATGATGCTGGCGCTTGTCACGCTGGGCGCGTTTTCTTACAGGCGCCTGGCGATAGACATGTTCCCGGACGTGGAGATCCCTGTGATCACGGTCGTGACGAAATTTCCCGGCGCCTCGCCCGAGAGCGTGGAGAGGGAGGTGTCGAAGCGGATCGAGGAGGCCGTGAACCCGATCGCGGGGGTAAAGCGAGTATTTTCGACTTCACGCGAGAGCGTATCCACGGTCATCGTGGAGTTTCAGCTCGAGGTGCGGATAAACGAGGCGTCCCAGGAAGCGCGGGCCAAGATCGCGGCAGTGCGCGGGGACCTCCCGCAGGGGATCGAAGAGCCCATCATCCAGAAGCTGGACTTCTCGGCGATGCCGGTCGTCTCGCTGGCGGTCCGGTCGGACAAGCTCTCACGGAGGGACCTGACGACGCTCGTGGAGAAGAGGATCCGCCGCAGGTTCGAAAACCTGTCGGGCGTAGGCAAGGTCGACATGGTCGGAGCATCGAGGCGCGAGGTGGGCGTGGACATCGACCCGGCCAGGCTGGAATCGATGGGCATGGGCGTCGACGAGGTGATAGCGGGGATCCGGTCGGAAAACGTCAACACGCCGCTCGGGCGCCTGAACCGCAACGGCTCCGAATTCCCGCTGCGCGTGTCCGGGAAGCCGGACGCCGTCGAGGGGTTCAAGGCGATGGTCGTCGCAAACAGGGGAGGCAGGGCCATAGCGCTTTCCGAAGTTGCGGAAGTCCGGAACGGCACGGAGGAGCAGCGCTCGCTGGCTCTTGTCAACGGAGTGCCGGCGGTGGCGCTCGACATCCAGAAGCAGTCCGGGGCGAACACGGTGGCCGTGGTGGATTCCGTGAAGAAGGAGATCGCGAGGCTCAAGGCGGAACTGCCCGCCGGCACGACCATCGAGATGGTGCGCGACGCCTCCATCATGATCCGGGATTCCGTGAGGGACGTCCAGGAGACGATGATCCTGGGCGGGATCCTGACCATCTTCATCGTCTTCTGTTTCCTGAACTCCTGGCGCTCCACGGTCATAACCGGCCTGACCCTTCCCATATCGGTCATATCATCCTTCATAGCGATGAACTTCATGGGGATGACGCTGAACGTCATGACCCTGATGGCTCTCTCCCTCGCCATCGGCCTTCTCATAGACGACGCGATCGTGGTGCGGGAGAACATCGTGCGGCACCTGGAGCAAGGGCAGGACCATTTCCAGGCGGCGCGGGAAGGGACGAACGAGATCGGGCTCGCAGTCCTGGCGACGACTTTATCCATAGTCGCGGTCTTCGTTCCAGTCGCGTTCATGAAGGGGATAGTCGGCCGCTTCTTCTTCCAGTTCGGGATCACGGTCGCCTTCGCGGTCCTTGTGTCCCTCTTCGTGTCCTTCACGCTCGACCCGATGCTCTCCTCACGCTGGCACGACCCGGACATCGACCGGTCAGGGAAAAGGCACCTCGTGGCGCGCGTTCTGGACCGCTTCAACATCTGGTTCGACCGGACCGCCGACCGTTACCGGGAGGTTATCGCGTGGGCGCTCGGTCACAGGAAAACCGTCCTCCTCCTGGCGACGGTGGCCTTCGCGGGAGGGTTCGTCGTCTTCCTGTTCCTGAAAAGCGAGTTCTTCAGCGGGTACGACAGGGCCGAGTTCCAGGTGAACTTTCAGACTGCCCCCGACGCGTCCATCGACGAGACTCGCGGCCGCCTGGACGCCGTGCTGGCCCAGCTCCGCAAACTGCCCGAGGTCGGGCAAACCTACTCGACGATCGGTGCGGGCGATTCGGGCACCGTCAGGGACGGCATGGTGTACGTCAAGCTGCTGGAGAAGAAGGAGCGCAAGCGTACACAGGACGAGATACAGCGGGAGGTTAGGGCGGGCCTTCAGGATATCCCGGGCATAGTCCCGTCCATCGTCGAGGTGGGAAGGATGCACGGAGAAAAGCCGTTTTTGGTCAACATCAGGGGGGATGACATCTCCCTGCTGAAGCGTTACGCGGCGGAGCTCAAGAAAGAGATGTACGGCATCCCCGGCATCGTCGACCTGGAGGCGACGCTCGAGCAGGACATACCGGAGTTCCGCCTTCGCGTGGACGGGAAGCGGGCGGCGGACCTGGGAGTGACGACGAACGACGTTGTCCGCTCCGTGGGGGCGCTGGTAGGCGGGCAGGCGGTATCGACCTACGAGGACGAGGACGGCGACGCGGTGGACGTCCGGGTTCGCCTCCCGGTCGCGCTAAGGAAGGACCCGTCGCAGGTAGAGCAATTGCGGCTGGCGGTCAACAGGGAAGGGGGAGGCGCAAGCCTGGCCCCGGTCGGGGAGTTCATGAGCTACGGAATGAGCAACACCCCCTCCGAGATCAACCGGCAGAACCTGACCAGGCAGGTGGTGATCTCCGCCAACCTCGACGGCCTTCCGCTGGGCGAGGCCATGAAGAGAGTCCAGGAGGTCGTTCCCCGGATGAAGTTGGCTCCCGGGTACCGGGTCGTCTTCTCCGGCGAAAGCGAAGACATGGTGGAGTCGTTCGGGTACATGGGAGAGGCGTTGCTGCTGGCGGTCATCTTCGTATATCTCATCCTGGCCGCGCAGTTCGAGTCGTTCATCGACCCGCTTGCCATCATGCTGTCGCTGCCGCTTTCCATCGTGGGGATGGCGGGGATGCTGTTCCTGACGGGCGATACGATCAACATAATGTCCCTTATCGGGCTCATCATGCTCATGGGTCTGGTAACCAAGAACGCGATACTGCTGGTGGACTACACGAAGGTGCTGCGGTCGCGGGGGATGGCCCGCGCCGAGGCGGTGATTACGGCGGGGCGCACGCGGCTGCGGCCCATCATGATGACGACGCTGGCGATGATCTTCGGCATGCTGCCGCTGGCGCTGGCGCTCGGGGCGGGGGCGGAGATGCGGGCCCCGATGGCCCGCGCCGTAATAGGGGGATTGATCACTTCAACGGTGCTTACGCTTCTGGTCGTGCCGGTCGTGTACACGATCATGGACGATTTCGGGGAATGGATCCGCCTCCGGTGGGAAGGAAAGAAGGAAGGCACGCCGGTCGCCGGGGAGGTGCGCACATGAAGGGCAGGGCCGTCGCGTCGGCGGGGCGGGGCGCTTTCGTCCTGTTCGCCGCGATCTTCATCGCAGCGGTATCCTTCTTCCCGCGGGTGTCCCTTGCGGGAGACGACAACGTGAGGGTCCTGACCCTCGACGACGCGCTGCGGATCGCCGGCGAGAGGAACCGGGACATCCTGAAAGCGATCGAGTTCCGCAGGCAGGTCGAAGGGCGCTACGTGGAGGAGCGCGCGGCTGCCCTCCCCCGGGTCACGATCACCTCCGGCATCTCCCGCAGCCGGGACGAGAGCCAGGAGGCGTTCGGCGGCGGGTTCATCCCTCTGCAGCAGGAGGTCCGCTCGGCCGAGGCCGGGCTCTCCCAGGCGCTTTACACCTGGGGGCAGGTCGGGGCGGCGATCCGGGCGGCGAAGATCGGGTTCGGGACGGCCGACGACCGGCTGCGGTTCTTCCGGCAGGCGGCGGCGAGGGACGTCTCGGCCTCTTTTTACGATGTCCTGCTCGCCCGGGAGCTCGGCGCCATTGCCGCGCAGACCCTGGAGCAGAAAACCCGTCACCTCGAAGAAGCGAGGAAGAAGCTCGCCGCCGGGACCGCCACGGACTACGACGTCCTGGCGGCCGGGGTGGCCGTGGAGAACGCGCGCCCCGAGGTGATACGGGCGGAAAACCTCACGCGGGTGTCGCGGGACCGGCTTCGTTTCCTGCTCGCCGTCGAGGGGCGGGAGGTCGACGTGGACGGGACCCTGGTCTCCACGGTGGATTCCTCCCCCGGGTACGGGGAGGCGCTGCAGGCCGCCCGGGAGAACCGGCCGGAGCTCGCCGAGCTGCGGCACCGGCTCGGGATCGCGAAGGAGCTGGTGACCATAGCCGATGCGGGCGACAAGCCTCGCCTGGATCTGAAGGCGGGATACGGCTGGCGGGAGCTCGATACGGGCGCAAGCGATGCGGACGGGAAGGTGTGGTCCGCCGGTCTGTTCCTCTCTTACCCGCTCTTCGACGGGTTCCGTACCCGGGGGAGGGTCGCCCAGGCCAGGAGCGAGGCCGCCTCCCTGCGGATCGACGAGGCGAAGCTCCTCGACTCCATTTCTCTGGAGACGCGCGACGCGGTCAACTCCGTGAGGGAATCCGGCGAGATCGTCAAGGCCCTCTCGGGCACGGTCTCCCAGGCGGAGCGCCTTCTCGTCATGGCCGAGAAGGGGTTCGAATACGGCGTCAAGACCCGGCTCGAGGTGGAGGACGCGGAGCTCTCCGTCCGGCAGGCGAAAGGAAACCTGGCCCGGGCCCGCCGCGACTACCTCGTCGCACGCGTGAACCTGGAATACGTGAAGGGTACGCTTGGGGAGGAGGTGAGGAAGGGCGATGCGCCTCGCTGACGGATCGATTTTCTTGGTATAGTGATCCCATCATGGAATTCCTTCCCGTCCTGACGCTGGTCGTCGTCGCGGCCACCCTCGTCGTTCTCCTCGTACGCCGCCCGCCGCCGATCGAAAACCGGATCGACTTGCTGGAAAAGGGTTTCGCCGACGCGCTCCGCGCGAGCTCCGCGGACCTGGCCCGGGCCCAGGCCGACGCCGCGGGTAGGATCCGGCAGGAGGTGTCGGAGAACATCCTCAAGGGAATGGCCGATGTCTCGCGCCGGATAGAGGAGAGGCTCTCGGAAATCCGCCAGGAGGTCGCGCGCGAGCTCTCCGAGACGGCCGACCGCAACATCAAGGGGTTCGACCAGGTGGCGGGGCACCTCAAGGATCTATCCGCCGCGACGGGGCAGATGGTTCTCCTATCCCGGGACATCAACCAGCTTAACGTCCTGCTGACCCAGCCCAAGTCGCGCGGGGTGTTCGGAGAGCTGACCCTCTCCCAGATGCTCTCCGACGTTTTCGGGGACCACGCCGGGATGTTCGAGCTCCAGTACCAAATGGAGTGGGGGGAGAGAGCCGACGCGGCGATCTTCGTCCGGCCGGACAGGAGCCAGTTCGTCTGCGTGGACGCGAAGTTCCCGATGTCCAACGCGCAGCCGCTGCTATCGGGGGAGATCGACGAGGCCGCACGGAAGGAGTTCGAAAAGGCCTTCGCGAGGGATGTCCTGGTGCAGGCGGAATCGATCCGCTCGAAATACATCCGCCCGCCGAAGACGCTGGATTTCGCGTTTCTCTTCGTGCCCGCGGAGTCGGTCAGCTACCTGGTCCTCCGCGACCGGGCCCTGCACGAGCAGCTTCTCCGGATGCAGGTGATCCCGACGTCCCCGAACAGTTTTTACGCCTACCTGCAGGCGCTCGCGTTCGCCTTCCGGGGATTCCGGATCGAGCAGAAGACCCGCGAGATCCAGGTGCTCCTCGAGCGCGTGGGAAAGGATTTCGAGCGGTTCGCGGACAACTACCGGATCTTCGGCAGGCACCTGGACAACGCCCAGGCGAAGTACATGGATTCGTTGAGGGACGTCGAGCGGTTCAGGACGCGGATCGGATCCCTGCGGAGCGGGGAGGGGGAACTGCCGGAGGAGTGACTGCCGGCTCCCCTGCTACCGCTCCAACTGGGTGTTGATCTTGCCCCGCAGCCGAAGGACCGCCTGCGCGTGCAGCTGGCAGACCCGGGGCTCTCCCAGGTTGAATATCTCGCTGATCTCCCGCATGGTCAGGTCCTCGTAGTAGTAGAGGGCGACCAGCTGCTTCTCCCGCTCCGGAAGCGCGTCGATGGCCTTGGCGAGCACCTCCTTGAGGTCCCGCAACAGTTCCTCTTCATTCGCCTCGTCCTTTGCGGCATTCATGAGTTGGCGATGCACGGGGGAGAATTCCCCATCCTCCTCCGACTCGTTGTGCGAGAGGACGGAAAGGCTCGAAAGATTGGCCAGCCTTTTCCGAAGCTCGTCCACGGTGATCGAAAGGTGCCTGGCGACTTCCTCCTCCTCGGGGGGGCGGCCCAGGGTTCCCTCGAGCTGCGAGTAGGCGTTCTGGAGCCGGTTGGAGGACTGCCGGATCGAGCGGGGGAACCAGTCCATCTCGCGGAGATAGTCGAGCATCGTCCCGCGAATCCGGAATTCGGCGTACGTCTTGAACTTGATCCCCCGGGAAGGGTCGAACCGGTCGACGGCGTCGAGGAGCCCGACGATCCCCGAGCTTACGAGGTCATCCATTTCGATGCTGGATGGAATGCGCATCTTGAGGCGCGCGGCATGGTACTTGATGGTGGGGATGAACTCGCCAACGATTTTCTCCCGGTCGATTCCGGGAAAGGGAGGGGCATCGCAATTCCTGCTCGAGACAGCCACGCTAACTCTCGGAGCCATATTGCCTCCTCTCCTGTTTAGGTGTCACGGGAAAGTGCCTTTAAGACTGTAGCAACAGGTATGCCAATGTTTTCATTGTTGATAACGCGCTGAATTTAAAGGGAAATAAAAAAATCCACCACGAAGCGGAGTGACGGGAAAGCGTCAAAAAAATGACAGTTGGTCAGGGTTCTGACAATTCTCGGCGGTTAAGGTTTTTCCGTTTGAGCATCTCGAGGAAAGTCGTGCGTTTGAGACCCAGGAGGTTCGCTGCCTTGTTCCTGTTCCCTTTGGAGAGTTCGAGCGCGTGGGCCAGGAGGTGATCCTCGAACGCCCCCATCGTTTCCCGAAAGTCTATCCCCCCGGCGTCGAAATCGAACACGGCGTCGATCCTGGCCGCGCCGCCGCCCTGCATCGCCGGCGGAAGATCCCCCTTTTCGAACCAACCCTCGGGCTTCAGGACCACGAGGCGCTCCACCAGGTTCTCCAGCTCCCTGACGTTTCCAGGCCAGGAGTACCGCATCAAGGCGTCCATCGCCTCCGGCCGGAACCCCGGGTGGTGGCGGCCCGTCTTGTGGTACCACTTGTGGAGGAAGTGATCGAGGAGGACCGGGACATCCTCGATCCGATCGCGCAGCGGGGGGATGAGGATGGGTATGACGTTGAGCCGGAAGAAGAGGTCCTGCCGGAAGCGCCCCGCGGCGATCTCTTTTTCGAGTTCCTTGTTCGTGGCGGCGACCACGCGGACGTCCACGTTCACGGTTTTAGTGCCGCCCACCGGGATGAAGGACTGGTCCTGGAGGACGCGCAGGAGCTTCGCCTGCAGGGGGGGGCTCATCTCCCCGATCTCGTCGAGGAAGATCGTCCCCCGGTTGGCCATCTCGAACCGGCCGGTCCGCTCGATGTGCGCCCCCGTGTAAGCCCCCTTGACGTGGCCGAAAAGCTCGCTCTCCAGCAACTCGGCCGGGATGGCCGAACAGTTGACCGGCACCAGGATCCGGTCCGCGCGGTTGCTGTTGTAGTGGATGGCGCGGGCGATAAGCTCCTTCCCGGTCCCGCTTTCGCCCAGGACGAGGATGGTGGAATCGGTGGCCGCGACCTTCTGGACAAGATCCAGCACCTGGCGGATCGGCTCGCTCAACCCTATTATGTTTTCGAACGTGTAGTGCCGGATCGCGTGCGTTTTGAGGTGGATGTTCTCCTTCCGGATGCTCGTGAGCTCCAGCGCACGCCCCACCAGGTTTTCGACCGCCACCACCTTGAAAGGCTTCGTGATGTAGTGGAAGGCGCCGAGCTTCATCGCCTCCACCGCGCTTTCCACGGTCGCGAACGCGGTCATCAGGATCACCTCGCACTTCGGGTGCACCTTTTTCGCGTGCATCAATACGCCGAGGCCGTCCACCCCGGGCATCATGATATCGGTCAGTACGACATCGACCTCGTTCTGGTCGACGATGGATATCGCCTCGTTGCCAGAACTGGCGGTGTAAAGCCGGATGTCCGGAGAGGAAAAGACTTCCCGGAGCAGGGAAAGCGTCAACTCCTCGTCGTCGGCGATCAATAATGTTTTCGGCATGGGTGCATTTTACCTTTCCTGGGGTAAAGTTTCTCCGGGAATCGGTCGATATGCATCCTGAAGGGTCAAGTTTACCTACTGGAGGTCAACCCTCGTGAAGAAGCCCTCGGGCCGGAACGGGAACGGAACCGGGGACTCTCCCGGGAAGAAGCCCGATGGATCCGAAGGCGCGGATCGTACCGCTCCCGAAGACGCAGGGAAGAAGTGCGCCGCGGAAAAGGGAAAAAGCATCCGGGCGGCCGTTGCCGGGGGGAACTACCGCGTGGAAGCGAAAAAGGTCGCCGGGAAGATCGTCGATGACGCCGTCCGGGAAATCCGTCGACGGCTCCCGTAATCTGGTTACCCGCATCACCCGTAATTGAGATAGAATCTGCGAAAACCAAGCGGGCTAGTGGGGTGTTCGATGCTGCGTTCATTCTCCGCCGCTGCGGCATTGTTCTTCATGTTCATCGCCGGGACGTCCCTTGCGGAGCCTGCTCCCGAATTCCGGATACGCATCGACGGCAAGATTCTCCGGAAGGCGTCGGGGAAACTGGTGCTGTCCCTCTCCTCGTTCGAATTCGGCGACAGCAAGGAAGTGTGGCTCGAAAACAGGAAGACGGGGGAAAAGCGGGTCCTGTCCCTTTCCTCGGTCTACTGGGACATATCCTACACAACGACCCTTTCTCCCGACGTATACGAGGCGCTGGATCCGCTTGACTGGCTCCCCTTCGTCGTCTGGACGGTCCCGGACGACATGGATTCCCTGCGCTCGCGACTCTCCACCGTTTACGAATACCAGAACAAGCTCCGGAGGGAACTGGGAAACGCCTCACTCGACGTGGAAGGCGCGTCGATCAGGGTCAGCTCCCGCCTGACCCTGAACAAGATAGAGAAGTTCCATCGCATCGCGGCCGACATCGCCAGGGAATATCTCAGGAAGGCGCGCGAAAGGGACGAGATCAACACCTACCTCTACCCGCTCCGCATCCAGATCGGGTTCAACCCCTTCGGCCCCCACACTTCCGTGTCCCGGTCCTCCCCCCTGCACGAGGTCCGGGAGATCATCTACTGGGAAGTCCACAGGATCCTCACCCAGCAGTTCGGGGTCGACGAGAGCCTGGTGGATTTCGTGTTCGATTCCCCCTCCGTGGTGCGCCGGTTGCTTCCCATCGGCGCCTCGAGGCCGGAGGACCTCGTCGATTTCTACCCCAATGTCACGGTGGGCGGCGAGGCTATCGACTGCGCCCTTTACCTGCAGCGCCAGGGTTTCGACCGGCAGGTCGCGCAGCTGGTGCGGCTCAAGATGTTCCGTGACGACTTTATCGGGGACCGGCTGGTGGTCGACAGCATGGTGAACCATGGGCAGGTCGTAGACATCTTCGGGAGCAAGGCGACAGTGACCTTCATCCCTCCCTTCATGAAACAGGGCGAGACCGTTTTCGTGGAGCTCGACGAGGAAGGTAAGGACGAAATCCCGGTGGTCCTTTCCACGCCCGTAGCGGAGGGCGGCTACACCTTGACGGCCGAACTGGCGGAGCCGCAGGTCGCCCGGATCCGCCCAGGCATGCCGGTCCGCCGGAAATAGCCCTTCCCGGATCCGCCGCCGCGGCAGGAAGGTGGTTGGAAATGCGGGCCAGTTTCGAGAAGATCCTTCGCCAGGCGCTGGACGACCTTCCTGACCTGTTTCGTGGAGCGCTCGCGAACGTGGCCGTGGTCGTGGAGGAATGGCCGCCCGACTGGCTTCTGGAAGAGCTCGGGATCCCGCCCGGGGACACCCTCTACGGTTTCTATCACGGCATCCCCTTGCCCGAGCGCTCGGTCTCGCTTACCGGCAACCTCCCGGACAAGATCTCACTCTACCGTGGGCCCCTGGAGGAGGATTTTCCCGATCCGGGAGAGCTCGGGCGCGAGATCCGGATGACCCTGCTCCACGAGATCGGCCACTATTTCGGCATGGAGGAAGAGGAGCTCGACAGGCTGGGATACAGGTAGCCCACGCCCCTTTTTCCTCTCCGTTTCCCCGATATTTCTATTTAACCCCCCGCCCGTTAGGTATACAGTATTCGTAATTCACGATAAAACCGCAGGCCGCGCGGTTCCGTGGGATAAATGGAACCCGTACCGGGCGAAAGGGGGAAAGGCGTGCTGGCACTTCGACGCGTGTTTTTCGACGGAGCCTCCCACCCCGAACTGGTGCTGTTTCATTGCAGGGTTTTCTTGGACGGGTCACCGTCCCGGGAACTGTCCCGCTCCTCGCTCGTCATGTCCCGGACCGCCGAGCCCGGCCTTCGGGAAGCGTTCCTGTTCCTTCCTGGTCCGCCGGATGGCCGCCGCCTCCTGGTGCGCTATTTCTTCTCCACCGTGGAAAACGGGGGCGAGTGGTTTTCCCAGGCCTACGAGGTCCAGGTTCCCGGGGAGGACGCCGCGGGAGACGTGACCCCGATCCCGGAAGCGGGGGAAGGAAACCTTCGCGCCGCCCCGGGGTGCGGCACGTTCCGCCTCCTTCTGCCGCTCCGGGGAGCGAATCCCGCGGACGGCTCCGTGCGGTACGGTTTCGGCGCCATGCGGAAGAAGCCCTCCAGGGACCTCTGCCGCGCGGCGTTCCCCGCGACTCTTTCCCCTCCCGTGGTGGAAGTCCCCGGGGCGCTCTCGGTGCTCAAGAACCGTCCGATGCCCTATTTCCTCTACCACGTGGCAGGGGACGCCGGTAACCTGGTCGCCGACAAGATCAACTGCGCCCGGCTGACTTTCAGGGACGAGGAGGGCGACGTGCTCTGCGCGCGGCTTCTATGGGGCGACCCTTCCTGGAACGCGCAGAACCTGTCCGTGATGGAGGTCAGGAAATTAGCCTCCCCGGAGGGTGGAGCGGCGGACGTTTTCTTCGCCGACGACCGGGAGGCGTACCTGCGTATCCGTGCCGGGGCGCTCGACCGGCAGCCGCCTCCCCGCGTGTTCGAAGCCTTCGTCTACGGCCCGGAGGGCAGCGTGGTCGAATACTGTTTCCAGGTGCTGGTGCGCAGGCCGGACGGATCGGTGTCGGCGGGGTGGCGGAACCGCGACGGAGGGAACTGGAGCGTGACCCTTTAGCCCCCGATCTTGCGGAGGGCCGAAAGCAGCGCCTCTATTTCGGCGTCAGTGCCCACGGTGATGCGCAGGCAGTCGCGGAGCCTGGGAGTGTCGAAGTAGCGCACGAGTATCTTCCTGTTCTTCAACTCTTCGTATACCGGCTTCGCCGATTTCCCCCCGGATCTCCTTGCCAGGACGAAGTTGGCCCGGGAGGGGAACGGGGTGAAGCCGACCCCGGGGAGGCGTGAAACCAGGCGCTCCCGGGTCTTTCGTATCCGGGCCGCGTTTCTCTCCATAGACGCCGTGTCCCGCAGCGCCGCCTCCCCGGCGGCGAGGGCCAGGCGGCTCATGTTGTAGGAGTCCTTCACCTTGGCGAGCCCTTCTATGATCCGGGGGTGCGCGAATCCAAGGCCGATCCTCATCCCCGCGAGGGAGAACGACTTGGAGAAGGTCCGAAGGACGATGACGTTGGCCCTTTCCCGCGCCAGCGACAGCGCGTTTTCCTCCGCGAAGTCGGCGTACGCCTCGTCGACCACGAGCAGGCCGGTGACCTCCGCGGCCAGGCGGTCAAGGGTCGCAAGCGGGACCGAGGTCCCGGAGGGGGAATTGGGGCTGGCCACGACCGTGACGCTCCCTCGCGCGCGGAAGAGGCCCGGCGGGAGCGAGTAGTCGTCCGGGTAGGGAACGCCGCGGACCTTCCCTCCCTGGATCCGCACGAGGGTGTCATAGAGCGTGTAAGTGGGGGTGGGGCAGCAAAGGACGTCCCCTTCCCCGATGAAGGCCCGGGCGATCATGGCGAGCAGGTCGTCCGAACCGTTTCCCGCGATCACACGCGGGAGCTCGAATCCGTAGGTGAGCGCGGCCTGCCGCCTCAGGCGCGTCGCGTCCGGGTCAGGGTAGAGGCGGAGCGTATCCTTCGCCTCGGCGAGTATGGCGCGACGGACCCCGGGTGAGGGGGGGTAGGGGTTCTCGTTCGTGTTGAGCTTTATGAACCCTCCATCCTGTGGCTGCTCGCCGGGCTGGTACCCGCGCATGCGCGCGACGTTTTTCCGGAACGGGACGCTCATTTGCGGTTCCTTTTCTTTCCTGAAAACAGGTCCCCGAGTTTTTTCCAGGCCGGAAGCGAGCGCTCGACCGCCTCCGGGGAAACGCAGTAGGCGATGCGGAAATGCCCCTTCCTCCCGAAGCCGGAGCCGGGAACCACCAGGATGTTTTCCTCGCGGGCGGCCGCGACGAACTTCATCTCGTCCGCGGAAGGGGATCGCGGGAACAGGTAGAAGGCGCCCCCGGGGAGCACCAGGGAAAACCCCGCGTCCCGGAGGGTCGCGGCCAGGAGGTCCCGGTTCCGCAGGTAAACCGACAGGTCCGCCTCGGCTCCCTGGAAGCCGGCCACTGCCCGCTGCATGAGGGAAGGGGCGTTGACGAATCCCAGCACGCGGTTGCAGAAGACGCAGGCGTCGGCCAGCTCCGCGGCATCGGCCGCCCGGGGACTGATCGCGAGGTAGCCGATCCTCTCGCCGGGGAGATTCAGATCCTTGGAGTGCGAATAGGCCACGAGGGTGTTCCGTATCGCGGCGGCGGGCGGTGAAAACGAGGCGCCGGGGTAAACGATCTTCCGGTACGGCTCGTCGGAAAGGACGTAGATCGGACCCCGCGTGCGCTCCTCCCCCTCCGCGAGGACGCGGGAGAGCGCCCGAAGCGCGTCCGCCGGGTATACCGCGCCCGTCGGGTTGTTCGGGGAGTTCAGGATCAGGGCTTTCGTCCTGGGGGAGATCGCCGCGCGGATAGCCTCGAGGTCGAGCTGGAACTCTTCCGTGGATTCCGCCACGACCGGGACCGCTCCCGCGTTGCGAACGTAGAAAAGGTACTCGACGAAAAACGGCGCGATCACCACCACCTCGTCGCCGGGGCCGAGGATCGCCCTCAACGCGACGTTGATGGCGCCGGCCGCCCCCACGGTCATCACGACCAGTCCCTGGGTGAAGGGGAGTCCCGTCGACCCGTGGAGGTCTTCCGCCACCTTCCGGCGTACGTCGGCGAATCCAGCGTTCGGCATGTACTTGTGCAGGTCCGGTGTCGGGGCGGCCGCAAGCCGGGCGATCTCCCGCGCCAGCGATTGGGGCGGGTCTCCGTAGGGGTTGCCCAGGGTGAAATCGTGGACGTTTTCCACACCCTTTTTCGCCTTCAGAAGGGCGCCGTCCTCGAACATTTTCCGGATCCAGGATCCCTCGCTGATCGCCTTGCGGATCTCCGGGGAAGCAGGCATGGGTTCTCCTTGGCGCCGCGGGCGGCACGAATGCGCTGCGCCGTGCCTCCGCGCGAACGACTTTCACGATACGTCATCGGAGCCAGGTATTTCAAGGAAAAGGGAAAGGAAGATATTTGATTGAATCCTTGCGACATATACCATAGATTTAGGAAAGTTTCACGGGGGTCCTGCCGATATGCCTACTGTAGGAAAGACCTGGGCGTTACTTCTTCTCTGGATGGGGGTGACCGGATGCGTCACCGGCAAAGTGCTCTACCTCCCAGGCGGCCCGGTTCGCCCCGCGTCGCAGGCAACCGCCGGTGCGGAAGCGGGCCCGGCGGTCGCCGTGCTTGATTTTACGTGGGAAGGATCCCCCTCGTTCGAAATCGGGCGCGATTACGACCAGGTCCGGCCGATCGTCTGGAAGGGAAATCCCGGCAAGGCCGTCGCCGACCTGATCGCGGCGGTCCTGGCGGAGAAGGGGGTTCCGGCGATCCGCGCGACCGGGGAGGCGGATGTCCACTCCGGAATCCCGGCGAAGGTCTGGGGCCGCGTCGAGGAGTTTCACGTGAACGTCAAGCGGGTCGATACGTTGAAGGTGGAAGCCGCGGCGGTTGTCGCGTTAAGGGTTTTCGGGACCGGCGGGTCGGCTCCCCCCGGCTGGAGCAGCGCCGTCACTTCCACGTACTGGTATACGGACCCTTTGTTCATCACGCCGGAAGGCACTCTGCAGGCCGTCAACGGCGCCGCCAACTCCGCTGCGGAGGAAGGGGTCCGACGGTTGGTGGAAACAGGGGTGGTGGTCATGCCAGGGGTGACGGAAAAAAGGTAAAGGGAGCGGAATAGATGAGGATGAAAACCGGGTTCCACGTTTTCATGCCGTTGCTCGCCTTGTTCCTCGCCCTGAACGGGTGCGATTCCCAGAAGGGGTTGAAAGTTTCCGTGCTTTCGGGTTCCTCCCCTGGAAAGAAGTTGATACGTGTCGCGGCCTCGGACGAGACGATCGTCCACTTCCAGAAAATCGCGGAAACCTACTCCTCGCGGCACGAAGCCCAGTTCGAAATCTCCCAGACGCAGGGGATCCACATTCCGGGGCTTGTCGAGAAAGGGACGGTGGACCTCGGGGTCACGGCGCGACGGCTTTCCCCCAAGGAAAGGGGGGCGAACCTCAGCTATATCCCGTATGCCTTTGACGGCGTGGTGTTCATGGCGGCTCCCGACGCGAATGTCCGGGCGCTCACCGTCGCGCAGGTCCGGCAGATCCTGACCGGGAAGATCACCAACTGGAAAGAGGTGGGCGGGGCGGACAGGCAGATCCAGATCATAAACCGGCCCGAATATTCGGCGGTCCGCATCTCCATGGGGAACTCCCTGTTCGACGGGGAGTTCCCGAAATCGAAATCCACCCTGACCCTCGAGACGAGCGAGAACACTTACCAGGCGCTGAAAACCCTGTCTTCCTATATCGCGTACGCGCCGATTTCCCGGATCACGGTTGAGCAGTTTCTATCCGTTCCGCTGAGCATCGACGGGATGCTCCCCCTGATCACCAGCGTTCCGTCGGTGAAATATCCGGCGACGCTCGAGTACAGTATTCTCTTCTCCTCCAAGTCCGCGGATCCGATCGTGACGGACTTCGCGAACTACCTTGGGTCGGTCGACGGGATGCACCACCTGGCGTCGCTCGGGCTTGTGCCTGCCGCCGGAAAGCTCTCGCTCACCGCCTGCCATTGCAGGGCGACCGAGGGGACCTTCACACCCACCCGGAGATCGCCGCTCGCGGGCAACTTCACCATAGCGGTCGTTCCCGAGCTGGGGGCGATCGAGCAGGAGATGCGGTACTCGGGAATCGCCAGGATCATCGCGGAGGAGATGGGCGTCAAGACGCAGTTGAAGCACATGGAGTCGTACGGACGCATCATACGCGAGTTCGAGGAGGGCCGGATCGACGCCGCCTTCGTGGGGAGCCTCATCTACGGCCAGTTGCACGACCGGCTCGGGGTCATTCCCCTGGCGCGACCCGAGTTGGGGAAGATTTCGTATTACCATGGGATCCTCATCGTCCGTGCCGGCAGCGGGAACGAAAAGTTCTCCGATCTCAAGGGAAAATCGTTCGCGTACGTCCCCAACACGTCGGCGGGCGAACTGTTCTCCCGCGTCCTGCTGCAGAAGAACGGGAAGGTCGGTGAGCAGTCCTTCTTTTCGAGGGTCGTCCGGGTATCCACGCACGCGGACGCGGTGAACCTGGTGGCGGATGGCAAGTTGGACGGCGCGGTCGTCAAGGACCTTGTCCTCAACCGGATGATAAGGGAGCGGGGGAAAAACGGATCCGGCGCGCTGAAGGACAGGATCCGGGTCCTGGAATCCTCCACTTACTTCCCGGAAAATGCGCTGGTGGTCAGCCCGTCGATCGACCCGAAGCAGAGGAACCAGCTCCGCGACATTCTCCTTGCCT
>JAKALO010000084.1 GCA_021824125.1 Deltaproteobacteria bacterium
ATCTGGCGGCGCATGCTGGCCGTGGACGGGCCGCTGCCGCTCGAGGGCCTGAAAGAGATCGCGGCCGAGGTGGAGAAGGCGACGAAGGGCGGCTCCCTCGCCCCCGCGGAACTTCTCCTAGTCGGCCGGACGGCCCGGACGGGGGAGCGGGTACGGAAGTTTTTCGAGGAGCGCCGGGGGAAGCATCCCCGCCTTGCCCACCACGCCCGTGAGATCCCTCCCCTGCGGGACATTGCCGACGAGATCGAGACGAAGATCGACCCCGCGGGGACCCTGACGGACCGGGCTTCGCCGTCGCTGGGCCCCCTGAGGCGGCAGCTGGCCGAGGTCAAGAACCGGCTCCAGAAGACCGCGGACGCGATCCTCGCTTCCCCGAAATATTCCCGGCACGTCCAGGAGACGTACGCCACCGTTCGCTCCGGGCGCCTTGTCATCCCGTTCAAGACCGCCGCCAAGGGGCTCTTCCAGGGGATCGTCCACGACTCCTCCCAGAGCGGGCAGACCGTCTTCTTCGAGCCCGAGGAGCTGGTCCACCTTAACAACGAGGTCAAGATGGCGGATCTCGAGGTGGAGCGGGAGATCGCGCGCATCCTGGCCGAGCTTTCGGGGAAAGTCGCCCTGAAGGCCTTGGAGCTCCTCGCGTGCCGGGAACGGCTTGCCTTGCTCGACATGGTGCAGGCCCGGTGCCTCCTCGCGGAGGAGCTGGGGGCCGCGGAGCCCACCGTCAACACCTCTGGCGAGGTGACCCTTTACGCCGCGCGCCACCCCCTGCTCGTCCTCGGCCGGAAGGACGTCGTGCCCAACGACCTCCGGCTGGGGCGCCCCGCACTGTGTCTCGTGCTCACCGGCCCCAACGCGGGGGGCAAGACGGTGGCGCTCAAGACGCTCGGCCTCCTCACGCTGATGGCGATGGCCGGCCTGTCGATCCCCGCGGGGGCGGACTCCACCGTCTCGGTCTTCTCCCGCGTCTTCGCGACGCTCGGGGACGAGCAGAGCGTCGAGCAGGACCTGTCCACCTACTCCGCGCATGTCCGGCGCCTGAACGAGATCCTGCACGGGGCGGACCGTGGCTCCCTCGTCCTCCTTGACGAGGTCGTATCCGGCACCGACCCCCGCGAGGGGGCCGCGATCGCGCGCGCCTTCCTGGAAACCCTGGCCGACCGGGAGGTGCGGGTGGTCGCCACGACCCATTTCGAGGAGCTGAAAGGGCTCGCCTACGAGGACCGCCGGTTCGAGAACGGCTCGATGATGTTCGACGACCTGAACCTGCGACCGACCTATCGCCTGCTTCCCGGCGTACCCGGAAGGAGCATGGGGATCACGATCGCACGCGCCCTCGGCTTCCCGGAAGAGGTCCTCGCGCGCGCGGAGACCTACCTCGCCGGTTCGGGGCAGGAGTTTTCGACCGCGCTGGCGCGCCTCACGGCGGAGCGGGAAAAGGCGAAGACCGAGTCCTTGCAGGCGGCGGAGTCGCGCCGCGAAGCGGAAACCCTCGCCGCCCGGCTGGCGGCCGACCGGGATCGCGCAAGGGAGGAGGAGTCCCGGATCATCGCGGGGGCCCGCCAGAAGGTCCGCGAGGAAATCCGGAGGGCGGAGGCCCAGCTACGGGGAGTCACGGAAGAGCTGCGGAAAGAGAAGAAGATCGAGACGGTGCGAAAGGCCCAGTCGGTGATCCGGGAGTGGAAGGAGGCGGGAAAATCCGCCGAGGAGGACCCCGTCGTCCGCGGGATGATCAGCAGGACCGCGCCCCTGGCTCCCGGGGCTGTACTCTCACAGGGCCGGAAGGTGTTCCTGACGACGATCCACAAGGAGGCGGAGGTCGCGTCGGTCCCGGCTTCGGGCGACCGCGAGATCGAGGTGCTCGTCGGGGGGTTGAGGTTGCGCGTGGCGAGGGAGCAGGTGCGCATCTTTCAGGCTGAACCGCGGGTGGGGGAAGGGAAGGCCCCGATGTCCGCGCGGCGCGGGGAGGAGGCGTCCGCGGCGCTCTACCCCCAGACGGCTGAGAACACACTCGACCTGCGCGGGATGTACGTGGACGAGGCCCTGCCGGAGGTCGACACCTTCCTCGACCGGCTCTCGCTGTCCCAGGCGCCTCACGCCTTCCTCATCCACGGGCACGGGACGGGAGCGCTCAAAACCGCGGTCCGCCGCCACCTGAAGGGATCGCCTTACGTGAAGAATTCCATCCCGGCGCCCCGGGAACAGGGCGGCGACGGCGTCACGATCGTGCTGCTGCAGTAGCGCCCTCCGGTCCATCCATAACAGCGAGGAGCCGCAGCCGGACCGAGTTTTTAAGAACGTCCCTGTTTTTGAGTGTGGAAGGCTTTCCATGCATCGCGGACGCGGGCCGGCGACGCGAAGAGGTCGTACCCCGTCAGGGAGAGCGCCCGGATCCCCTCCATCATCCCTTCGATGCCCGAGGAACTCCTCGTCGCCTCCTCGAACAGGCGCGTGTGGATCTCCACCTTCTCGCCCCCCGAGATCGGGACGTTTGGCTGGAGCGTGGGGACGATCTGCGACACGTTGCCGATATCTGAGGACCCCCGGTTCCTGTCTACGGGCGCGCCGCTTTCGGGAAGACCGAGCATGGCGAGCGCCTCCCGGTAGGAGCCGGCCAGGACGGGATTAACCCTCATCGACGAAAGGGTGTACGGCCCCTCCTCCATCCGCAGCCGGCAGCCCGTCGCTCTCGCCGCCCCCCGGGCGCACTCCTTCACCCTGCGGACCGCCTCGGCGAGCTCCCGGTCGTTCTCCCCGCGGACGTAGAAGTAGGCCTGGGCGCGCTCCGGGATGATGTTGGGCGCCTTTCCGCCATCCGTGACGATCCCGTGGACGCGGACGGTGTCGGGCAGGTGCTGCCTCAGGGCTGCGGTCCCCTGGAACAGGAGGAGGACCCCGTCGAGGGCGTTTATCCCGTGCTCCGGGTAGGCGGCCGCGTGCGAGGCCTTCCCCATGTAGGTGAAACGAATCTTGTGCAGGGCCAGGTACCCCTTGGCGACGTGGCGGCGTGAAGAGGGGTGGACCATCATCGCGGCGTCTATCCCGTCGAAGACGCCTTCCCCGATCATGCGCGCCTTGCCGTACCCCATTTCCTCGGCAGGGGTGCCGATCGCCACCACCCTTCCCGACCGGAAGCGCCCTGCCCCGAAGGCGGCAAGCGCCGCGGCGGCGCAGGCCGACGACACCCCGACGATGTTGTGGCCGCAGGCGTGGCCCAGCCCCGGCAGTGCGTCCATCTCGCACAGGAACGCGACCGCCGGCTTTCCCCTGCCGAAGACAAACTCCGCGCGGAAGGCGGCCTTCATCCCCGCCAGCCCCCGGTCCACCCGGAATCCCCTCTCCCGCAGGAACTCCGTGAGGGTCCCGGAAGTCTTGACTTCCGAAAGGCCGAGCTCCGCGAACCCGGAGATCGCCCGCAGCATCCGGACGGCCTCCGGACGAAGGGCCTCCGCTTCCGATATCAGGATTTTTCTCTGGCGGTCCATTTTTTCCGTCGCCGCGGGGCGGCGAGGTGATATCTTAGCATATCCAATCGGGAACCCTCCACGGCGTCAAGCTGTATAATTATCCATTGCCGAACGGGAATGCGAGGCGCAACGGATGACACGCTGGAAATCATTCACCGTCGAGACGCGCCGGGAAGCGGTCGACGCGCTGACCCAGTTCTTCCTGGCGCACGGGTCGCTCGGAATGGCCTACGACGAGCGCCTCTTCGGTCCGGACGGCGACCCGGCGGACCCCCTTCCCCCTCCGGAGGAAGTCACGAAGCTCACGGCGTATTTTCCCTGGGACGCGGACCTCCACGACGTGAAAAAGTCCTTCCTCGACTTCCTGCCCGTCCTCGCCGAGTCGTTCGGCGACGGCACCGGCTCGTTCGTTTCCGCCTCCGAGATCACCGATTTCGGGTGGGCGGAAAAGTGGAAGGAACACTTCAAGCCCCGCAAGCTCGGCAGGCGCCTCGTCGTGAGGCCGTCCTGGGAGCCTTACGACGCAAACCCCGGCGAGATCGTGCTGACGATCGATCCCGGCCAGGCGTTCGGCACGGGGACCCACGAAACCACGCAGATGTGCCTGCAGTTCGTCGAGGACGTCTTCGATCTCGCGCCGCCGCCTTCCACGGCGCTCGACATCGGGACGGGGACAGGGATCCTGGGCATCGCCGCAGCGAGGCTGGGCGCCTCCGGCGTGCTGGGGGTCGACACCGACCCGAAAGCCGTGGAGGTCGCCGGGGAGAACGCGAAGGCGAACTGTGTGGCGGACCGTTTCGCGTCCACCTTCAAACCACTCTCCGCCATCGACGGATCCTATGATCTGGTCCTGGCCAACCTCATCGCGGAGATCCTCGTCGACATGAAAAACGAGATCCTGGCCCGCTGCGCCCCAGGTGCCCTTCTGGTCCTCTCCGGGATACTGACGGAGAAGAGCGGCTGGGTGGAGGAAGAGTTCCGGGCGGGAGGCGCCCGGCCGCTGCAGCGGAAAACCGACGGCCAATGGGCCGCCCTTCTCCTGCGGCGGGAGACGCACTGACCCCCATCCGATGCCGACCTTCTTCGTCTTGCGGAAAAACATCTCGGGAGACACGGCCGTGCTCTCCGGGACGGAGGCGGGGCACATGCTGCGTACGCTCCGGCTTCGGGCCGGGGATTCCTTCTTCTCCTTCGACGAGGAGGGAAACCGCTACCGGATGAGAATCCTCGAGGCGACCTCCCGCTCCCTGCGCGCCGAGGTGCTGGAGAGCTCGCCGCCGGACCCCCCCCCGGAGGTGGCGGTCACCTTGATGGTCGGGCTCCCGAAGGCGGACAAGATGGACTTCATTTTGGAAAAGGCGACGGAGTTGGGGTGCTCCCGCCTGGTCCCCTTCCGCTCCTCGCGGACGATCCCCCGCCTCGACGCCCAGGACGCGCGGAAACGGCTGCTGCGGTGGGAACGCGTAGCGCTCTCCGCCGCGAAGCAGTGCGGCTCCGGCCGCACCCCCGAGGTCTCCCCGCTGCTTTCCTACCCGGAGGCGCTCCGTGCCGTCGCATCCTCGGAGGGAAAAGTCGTCTTCTACGAGGGGGAAGGAAAGTTCGGCCTGAAGTCCGTCCTCGGGGAACTCGGCGCGGTTTCGAGCGTGGCGCTGCTCGTCGGACCCGAGGGGGGGTTCTCGGAGGACGAGGTGGGCGAGGCGGAGAAGGCCGGATTTCGGCGCGCGGGCCTTGGGAAGCGGATCCTGCGCGTCGAGACGGCGGCGCTGGCGGCGCTCGGCATGACGATGTACCATTTCGAAAGAACGTGAAAGGAACCTGCCTCGTGATGGAAAAGGAATATCCCTACGCAAGCTTCTCTTCGCGGGCCGGCGCGCGGATCATCGACCTCCTGTTTCTCCTCGCGGTATTCAACCTCTTCTACCTCGTGGACCGATTCGGATCGGAAGGCGGCCTGTGGCCCCCGAGCGGGTGGGCGGACGAATTACCCCTACCCGGCGAAATTTCGGCGGCGAACGTTCTCCGGGGGGTCTTTTTCTTCGGCTTTCCGATCTTCTACTACGTCTACCTGCACGGGGCCTACGGGCAGACCTTCGGCAAGATGGCGTTCCGGATCCGTGTCCTCAACGAGGACGGCTCCACCATGAATTACAGGAGGGCGTTCCTTCGGTGGCTGTCCTACTTCCTGTGCGACGCGACGCTGTATTTCGGATACGTCTGGGCCCTGTTCGACAAGCGTAAACAGGGACTCCACGACAAGGTTTGCAAGACCATCGTCGTCCAGACCCACGCTTGACACCATTGGGCGGTATCCGATAGAATTTCGGTTTCCGAAAAGGTGGCCCTTTAGCTCAGATGGTAGAGCAGAGGACTGAAAATCCTCGTGTCCCCAGTTCAATTCTGGGAGGGGCCACCATTAAAACACACAAAGGGCCGGGCGATGGAGTCCGGCCCTTTTTCTCATGTCAATGATCCTCCCCTCGACAAAATCCGGTCGATCTCGCAACGAGCCGACCAGGGATGAAATCCCGCCGGCAGGAACATTACAAATCCGAATTCGCCTGGCCATGGGTATTCAGAGACAAATGTCTGTTTTTGTTTACATTTCCTGTTACAGCCCCATGGCGCGAATAATGCATTATAAGTGTCGCAATGAATGAAATAACTGCGAAGGAGGCTCCACCTTGTCGCGCGGAGCGGTCACCCGGTTACTGGTCCTGATCGTGTGGTCCTTGTTGTTCCCCCCGAACGTCTGGGCCGGCGACGACGGGAACACCATCCGAGCTGGCAGCGTGGGGGATAGCATCCGGATGTTCGTCCGGATCTCGGACAAGGAGACGGAAGGAAGGATGTCGGCGGTCCCATACGTGGTCGTTTCCAGGCCTGCGGGTTCGACCCCGGGCAAGGAAGAGACACGGAACCCGGAGCACGGTGGAACCTTCGAGGCGTTGTCGAACGTGGAAAAAGCGGGGACCACGGGTAATGCCGTCGCCACGGCCCTGCTCGAAGACAGGAAGGTCGGGGGGAGGATCGGCGCGATGGTTTCCGGGATGGAAGAGATCTCCTACACCAAGGTATCCGGAATCCTCCGCAACGTCCGCGATGCCGTGAAAAAGAACCGGCGGAAGCCGCCCGCGGAGGAAAGCGTCGCAACCGTAAAAGAAACGACCGTTCCGGGACCGTTTTCCATGGCGAGATAATTCAGCGGTACTTCTTCCTGCGGAACACGTCCGTCTTGACCGAGGTCACGCGGTCCAGGAAAAGAACGCCGTCGAGGTGGTCCGCTTCGTGCTGGATCGCGACCGCCTCGAGCCCCACGGCCTCCAGGATCACCTGCTTTCCGCTGCGGTCGAGGGCGTCCACCAGGACCCACTGGGCGCGCTGGATGTTGGCCGTGTAGTCCGGGATGCTCATGCACCCCTCCCGGACGATCTGCTTTCCGCCCCTGGCCAGGATATCCGGGTTGATCAGGACGAGCAGGCCGTGGTTTTCCTGCTGCCCCCCCCGCTTGCTCGCGGAAACGTCGATCGCCACGATGCGCTTCAGGATACCCACCTGAGGGGCGGAGATCCCCACCCCTCCAGGGGAAGATCGCATAGTATCCAGCAGGTCGTCGATCAGCGCGGAGATCTCCGGCGTCACGGATTCGACCCGGACGGACCTCTCCTTCAGAAGGGGATCCGGGAATTTCAGGATGGGAAGGATGGCCATGATCGTCGTGGACCGGCTGCGCGCCGCTACAGGTCCAGGGTCTCTATCGGCCGCACCGTGATGGAGACGGAGAGCTCTTTCCGGATCCGGCCGAACTCCCCCTCGAGTTCCTTCATGTCGACTTCCTCGGGGATGTCCACCTCGAGCACCATCACGTAGACCGGCCGGTCCTTCGCCCCGGCGACCTGCGTGTTGAGGTCGGTGATGTTCACCTTCCGCCGGGCGAGCTCCTTCGTGACCGTGTAGACGATCCCCGGCCGGTCCGCCCCGTAGACGGAAATGATGTGGGGGTGCCCGGCGAACGCCTTCTCGTGCACGACCTCATCGTCCTTCAAGTCGTGTACCGTGACGATCAGCCGCATCTTCGAGCGAACCTCGTCGAACGCCGGGGAGAGTTCTCCTATCGTCGTGAACTTCGCGTGGAAGACCACGAGGATCATCGCGAACTGCCCCGACAGGATCGTGCAGGTCGAATCCTCGATGTTGCATCCCTGTTCGAAGAGGATCCGGCTCACCTCCGCGACGATCCCCGGCCTGTCCTTCCCGACGACGCTAACCGAGAAATGCCCCATTCCGGAATCCCCCTTTCCCCGTCTGGAACTTCGGATAATGATAGCATATCGGCAGGGCGCGCTGGTCCGTCGCGCAACCGGAGATCGTAACGGTACCCCTTGCTGGAGAGGAGAACCATTCAAGGATCCGATCAAGGATCCGGGGAGGGAAAACGATGAAGAAAGCTGCGCTGGTATGGGTCGTCTTGCTGGTCGGCACCGCACTCTGGATTCTCTCCGGAGCCGCGGAGGCCGCGGTCAAGGAGGAAAAGTGCTTCGAATGCCACGATGAGATCAAGGATCTCAAGAAGGGCGGGAAGCACGCGAAGGTCGATTGCGTCCGCTGCCACACCGGAATCGACGCGCACATCGAGGACAGCGACAAAAGGCCCGGCACCCGGGTCGACCTCGAGGCGTGCGGGGGCTGCCACAAGGACCAGTACGAAAGCTTCGGCACGCTGAACTTCAAGAAGCCGGCGCGGGTGGAAAAGTCCCTGCTCACCGAGCGGTCGCCCAATCCCTTCTGGGACAAGCTGATGATGGGCCACGGCTTCACGAAGGAGCATGCCGCCCCCCGCAGCCACAAGTTCATGCTTGTGGACCACCTGATCGTCGACCGGGCGTACGGGGGCCGCTTCCAGTCGAAGACCGGCTGGTCGTACGTCGCCGTTCCGGGGGCGACCAGGGCATGGGACGTTCTCGAAGATCGCTACCCCGACTCGAAGGAGCACAAGGCCTTCCTCCCCGAGAGCGCGGCGGCCGCGAACCCGACCTGCCTGCAGTGCAAGACGCAGGACCAGATCCTCAAGTGGAAATTCCTGGGCGACAGGGACGAAAAGGCGAAGTGGGACCGGACCTCCAACGTCGTCGAGTTCGTCAAGGACCTCTCCAACTCGATGAACTGCTTCATGTGCCACGACCCGCACGCCGCGAAACCCCGGATCGTGCGGGATGCCCTGATCCAGGCCCTGTCCCGGCCGGAGAAGGACACGCTCTGGCACAAGGACCCGAAGGCGACGAAGATCGACGTCAAGGAATTCCGGGGCGGGTTCCGGAAGATCGCGCTCCTTGAGAAGTACGACACGAAGCTGCAGTGCGGGCAGTGCCACGTGGAATACAACTGCAACCCCGGGTACGATCCCAATACCGGGGAATATTCGATCAAGGCGGCGGATCCGCGGACGAACCACTTCCCGTTCAAGGACGTCCTGCAGATCTACGACCACTACAACGCGCTCGGCTTCCGCGATTTTAAGCACGGGCTGACCGGCGGACTTCTCTGGAAGGCGCAGCACCCGGAGGCCGAGACGTTCTGGAACTCCGTCCACGACAAGGCGGGCGCAAGCTGCAACAGTTGCCACATGCCCAAGGTGAGGAACGCGAAGGGAAAGGTGTACACCTCGCACTGGCAGACCAGCCCCAGGAACTACCTGAAGGAGACATGCCTGTCCGCCAAGTGCCATCCGAAGCTCACCCAGGAGCAGGCCCTCTACGAGATCGACTCCGTGAAAAGCTTCGTCAAGGGGAAGATGCGCAAATCGGAGTTCTGGCTCTCGGCCCTGATCGACAAGATCGTCGAAGGGAAGAAGGCGGGGCTCGACGCCGAAACCGTCAAGCAGGCGCAGGAGCAGCACCAGAAGGCGCACGTCCTCTGGGAGTGGTGGACCGCGGAAAATTCCGACGGGTTCCACAACCCGCAAGCAGCGCGTGAATCGCTCACAAGGTCGGTCGAGGAGTCGAAGAAGGGGATCAAGATCGTCGCGGACGCGCTGGACAAGAAGGCGGCCGCGAAGTAGCGGCGGTGGCCGGGGCGGGGGGAGACCCCCGCTCCGCCTCGTTTATCCCGGCCCGCCAGGGTCGAGGAAACCCGCTTTCAGGATGCGGATCTGCTTCCCCTTGACGCGAATCTTCCCCTCTTCCTGCAATTTTTTCAGCGTCCTGGAAAAAGTCTCCGGGACGGTCCCCAGGCGGGAAGCCAGGACGTTCTTTCCGACGTCCAGCTCGTACACCGTCCCGTCCTTCGGGGTGACGCCCCGGTTTCTCATATCCTCCGACAGGTACCGGACCAGGCGCGTCTCCACGTCGCTGAGAGATATGCTCTCCACCAGGTCGGTCATCCGCTTCAGCCACATGGAGAGGGAGGCCATCATCCGCAGCGCGATCCGCGGGTTCCTCTCCAGGAGTTCGATGAACTGCCGCTTCGGCATGAAGACCAGCTCGGAGTCCTCGAGCGCCTCCGCGTGGGCGGGGAACGTCCCTCCCTCGAAGACTGCCGCCTCCGCGAAGGACTGCCCCGGCAAGACGATGTGCAGGACCTGCTCCTTGCCGTCCTCGGACAGCTTAAAAATCTTGACGCTGCCCGCAGACACCAGGAAAAATCCCTCGGCGCGATCCCCTTCCCGGAAGATCGTCTTCTTCTTTTCGCAGCGGCGCGGTATGGCGATGTCGGCCAGGCGGCGCAGGTCGTCCGGAGGCAGGCTGGCGAAGAGGGGCGCCTTAAGGAGAACCTCGGGGACGGTCGGCGTCATGGTATCATTTTCCCGTATTCCGGGTGCCGGTCAAGGCAATAAACCCGTCCA
>JAKALO010000085.1 GCA_021824125.1 Deltaproteobacteria bacterium
CCATTCCCTGGCCGGCGTGAAGCCTCTCCCGCAAATAGCCCATGAGTTCCGGCGCATCGTCCATGGTGAAGATCGGATTGCTTTTCAGGACGCTATCGAACTTCCGGTCGTAGAGAACATCTTCGGAGTCGTAGGGATAGTTGTGAAGGTAAGCACAGGCCGCAAGCGACACGGGATTATCTCCCTCATGGAACGCCGTGTGGGTATCCGACAGGTACATCCGATAGCGGCCTACCTGGGCCGAGGGATGCAGGACCTCCCGACTCGCTCCTCCCACGAATGTGGCAACCTCATTTTCCCCGTCCGCTGCCCCGCATTTTTCCCATTGCTTGAGTTCCACGATCACAGCATTGTCGGAGTTGCCATGCCCTTTGCCGGTGACCATGAAATCCAGACGCCGGGATGTCAATGGAAGCTGGTATTCAAGCATGACGCCGTGGTCCAGCAGATTCCCATATTGCAGGACCCCCGACATGGCTCTCAGGGAGTTCTGCCATGAGCTGATCTCGCCTTTGACGGATTGTAGCGATAATGGCTGAAGAAGGCGTTCTTGAGCTTGCCGGCGACCTGGTTAAGGACCGTGTCTTCGACGAACTGTCCGGAGCTGCCGGCGTATAGTCTCATCCGTCAGAGGTCTGTATATTTGGCGGCGCTGTTGCGTGCCTTGTCCGCCGGGTATTTCTCCTCGTTGGCTGCAAGCTTTTCGCGCACGATTTCCTCGAGATTCAGCCCGTATTTTTCAAGCAGCATCAGGACAAAGATGAGGACGTCGGCAAGTTCCTCCCGTACCCGGACGGGGTCGGCTTCTTCCGGTTTTTTCCAGAGAAACAGCTCGTTGAGTTCGGCGGCCTCGATGGATAGGCCCAGGGCAAGATCTTTCGGATTATGGAACTGGGCCCAGTTGCGTTTATCCCGGAATTCGACGATCTGCTGTATCAGTTTGTCTACGTCACAGGCCACAGATTCAATCCTTTCAGTTGATGTCCTCGGGGATCAAGACCGCCACGGGATTCCTCCGGGCCAGGTGTTGGGCGACAGGGAAAAGAACGATTGCCGACATCATATTGGGGATGCCGGATGCGGTCAATTCAATCCTGGGGGCGAGCCAGGGCACAGACCGATAATAGGACCGGGGGGCGACAGTCGCTGTCGGGGGGGCTGGGCACGTAAATTGAGGACGATTTCGATATGAGCGACGATTTGAAATCGCCAATTGCGATATCAAAGCCCCCACTGCGTGCAGAGGATATTTTTCAACGAATTCATACTATTCGGGGCCACCGCGTCATGCTGGACGCGGACTTGGCTGAATTATACGGCGTGCCGACTTACCGTTTGAATGAAGCCATCAAACGGAATTCCGCCCGTTTTCCCGATGATTTCATGTTCCGGTTGACTGCAGATGAATACATTTCTTTGATATCGCAAATTGCGATATCAAAGCCTGGAAGGGGCGGCCGGCGGAAGATGCCTTATGCTTTCACTGAGCAAGGAGTGGCTATGCTATCCAGCGTCCTAAACAGCGAGCGGGCAATCCAAGTGAATATCGCCATCATGCGCGCATTTGTCCGTATGCGGCGGATGCTTGTAGGCCATGAAGAACTGGCTCGTAAGGTGGACACCCTCGAAAAGAAGTATGACTCCCAATTCCGCGGGGTATTCGACGCGATCCGCGCCTTGATGGAACCGCCCAAGACCCCACGGCGCCGGATCGGATTCTGACACTTTCATGGAAGGGGCAAGTTCGATATCCGGTCGGGTTTCCTATGCAGAGGTTATCGCTGCGACCTCAAAGACCGGGCGCGGCGGCTGGTTCATCGGGTAGCTTCCCGGCTCTCCAGGGTAATGTCCCCATACCAGGCCACTGCCTCCTCCCCGGTGTTGTCCGTGTCGGTCATCAGGGCCACGGCGCCCAGGAGCGGCGGCTCCTCCCCGAAAAATTTCCGGTAGTCTTCGTGGATGTTGCGCTCCTCGTCGACCCATTTGCCGGCTTCCCCGTTTCCCGATTCCACGGCCACCATGATCGAATTCGAAGTGTAAGCGCTGGGCACATAGGCGCCCCTGGCAAGGGTATTCGCCCAGATGTAGTTGATCGCCCTGGTTTTCCAGAAAAGTGTCCTCGGGAATACGACGTAGACGCGCGCGGCGTAGTCATCCCCGGCCCTGGTCCGTTCGTTTCCCTTACCGATCGTGTGCTCGATCTTCCACGACCAGCGCAATACCGGATAGGCGCGGGGGTTGAGCTCCATCTTCTTGAAGAGTCCCGAGGCGGCCGCGCGACTGTGGGCTTTCAGCACGGTCCTCCCGTCCTCCTTCACGAAGGAGTAGGAGGTTTCCCCCTTGAAGACCTTGGGGGTCCATCCGGAAAGATCGCCCGCACCGAAGTTCCCGACGACCAGGTCACCGGATAGGCACGGAAGCGCAAACAGGAAAATCGCGAGTCCCAGGCAAGCAACCGACAGGGTTGTTCCACGAAAGGACATGGTCTGGTTGGCCTCCGCGCGCACCTCTCACGATACCGCAAATATCGCTTGTTCGATGCGCTTTACACCGGCAGGCCCGCTTATCCTTTCTTCCTCGCCGTCGCCCTTCCCTTCCTCTTCCCCTTGCGCGCAGCCGCCTCCCTCGCCCAGGAGGCCAGTTCGATCGAAAGACCGAACCGGAACCGCAGTGGAGGCTCCACGCATCGAATAAACACGCTTACGGAAAAGAAGCCCGGGCATCGGATGGCGGTGTTTACCGATTACATATGACCGTTCTGCCACGTGGGCGAGAGGCGTTTCGCTCGACGCTGAGGAAGGCCGCGCAGGAAGTCGACGCCGTTCCATAAATCACGAATCGAGGTCGATCGTATGAAGAAACGCGAACTGGGGAACTCCGGCTTCAAGATCGCTCCGCTGGCGCTGGGAGGCAACGTCTTCGGGTGGACCGCGGATGAAAAAACGTCGTTCCGTCTTTTGGACGCCTTCGCGGCCGGCGGCGGCGACCTGGTCGACACGGCGGACATGTACTCCACGTGGGTCCCGGGCCACAAGGGCGGCGAATCGGAGACCGTCCTCGGCAAGTGGCTCAAGCGGAGCGGGAACCGGGAGAAGGTCCTCGTGGCCACCAAGGTCGGAATGGAGATGGGCCCGGGCAGGAAGGGGCTCTCGAAATCATATATCCTGCGCGCGGCGGAGGATTCCCTGAAAAGGCTGCAGACGGACCGCATCGACCTGTACCAGGCGCACGCGGACGATCCGGAGACGCCGTTAGAGGAAACGCTGGAAGCCTTCGCGCAACTGATCCGGGAAGGAAAAGTCCGGGCGATCGGAGCGTCGAACTACAACGCGGAACGGCTCTCCGAGGCCTTGCAGGTCGGCGGGCGGCTCGGGCTTCCCTCCTACCGGTGCCTTCAACCTTTGTACAACCTGTACGACCGCGCCGAGTACGAATCCGCGCTCGAACCTCTCTGCCGGGAAAAGGGATTGGGCGTCATCCCCTACTTTCCGCTGGCCAGCGGGTTCCTCACGGGCAAGTACCGGTCGGAAAAGGAGCTGGCGGGCCGCGCGCGGGGAGAAATCGTCAAGAAATACATCGACGACCGGGGGTTTCGGATCGTAGACGCGCTGGTCCGGGTGGCGATGCAATACCATACGGTCCCGGCCACCGTGGCCCTCGCCTGGCTGATCGCGCGCCCGGGCATCACCGCCCCCATCGCAAGCGCGACGACCCCTGACCAGTTGAGCGAACTCCTGAAGGCGTTGGAGCTCGAGCTGGACCCTTCCGCCATCGACCTTTTGAACGGGGCGAGCGCATGACGTCCGGTTCCGATAAGGTAGGGACATCATGGACCGTAAACCGACGCGCGAAGAAACGTGGAAGATCCTCAACGATCACGTAAGAAACCCCAACGTCCTATCGCATGCGGTGGCGGTCGAGGCCGACATGGGTTCCCCGAGGACCATATAAGGGCGGTCGCGTCCCTATCCCGGGAGGAGGGAATCCTCTTTCCACCCCAGGCGGACGATCTCGATCTCTTCCGGCCGGCTCCGGCCCATCACGTACCTCGTGTCGGCCAGGACGCTGTGCCGCGGGCTTGGGCTGATGGCCCGGTCTTCCCCGAAATGGGCGTTCCGCTTCGCCTGCCGGTTGGCCGCCGGATGCACGAGCAGCCGTTCGCCGAGGGCGCGGTCCGGGTGTCCACCTCGATCAAGATCGACGACCGCCGCGACAAGGCGTCTTCGATCGAGGGAAAGGTCCGGTCGGTGAAGGAAAAATTGCAGGCGTGATCGTTGGATGAATCGCGGGGATTTCCACTGCATCCGAATATGCAGACGGGGGGGATCAAGGAGGACGGCAAATGACCGGATTCTCCGTTCGGAACGCCTTGCGGGTTTCGGGCCATTCCACGGCGGCTTCGATTGCCTTGTTGCTGTTGCGCCTGATCGCGGGGTCGGCGTTCATTCTTCACGGCTGGCAAAAGGTCCAGAATCCCGTGGGGTGGATGGGACCGGCATCCTCGATTCCCGGCGTCCTTCAGTTCCTGGCGGCAATTTCCGAGTTTGGCGGCGGCATCGGGTGGGTATCCGGTTTTTTGACTCCCCTTGCTTCCCTTGGCATAGCTTCGACGATGACGATTGCCGTTTCCTTGCACTTGATTGTGCTTAAAGATCCCTTTGTGAATTTGACCGGGGGACATTCGTACGAACTGGCGTTGGTCTACCTGGGGATTGCCCTGCTGGTCCTGGTGCTGGGACCGGGGAAGTTCTCGTTGGACAGAAAATTATTCGGAGAGCGCATTTAACCTGAAAAGTTCGCCGCGACAGGGTGAACGGAGATCCCTCCACGGCCGACTCTCATTTGCCGACCGATCCCGGGAGCACTCCCTGTGGCCAGCGGAACCCGGGAGAGTTACGCGTCATACCTGGCCGCGTTTGAGCACCGGGATCCACTTGCTGTTGCGCCGGATGTAGACCTCGTCTTGCGTGATTTTAAGAGCTCCGGTGCCGTGAAAACGCATAAGTTGCACGATCTCCTTCTTGGGGAGCCAGGTGGTCAGGTCCGGGTTCCTCGCCGACCCGGTACCCGCGAATTGGTTGTATCCCATGAGGATAATCCCCGCGGCAAACAGGAACAGCAGTGTGAACACGACACGATTTATCGTCGATCCTGATTTCTTCATCCGTTGCCTCCTTCTCACGCCACCGGGCAATGTGATAATCCATCCCGGCTGCTTCAGGGCTTCCGCTGGAACCTTGTATGTTGGGGGTTGTATTATGGACCGGGCGTTTGGGCGCGATTTGGGCCCAAACCCCGGGGACGTTCAAGTGAAGGGATTGCGGCAACCAGGCAAGTTGCCGCAACCCCGTGATTTCTTTGGTAGCGGGGCCAGGATTTGAACCTGGGACCTTCGGGTTATGAGCCCGACGAGCTACCTGGCTGCTCCACCCCGCGTCAGGACAGGAAACAATACCACTTCATGCCGTTTACCGTCAAGTTTTTATAATCAAAATAAAACGAATCCGCCCGCATTATACTGAATGCCTGACTTCGAGTTGAGCGGACCGTCGCAGTTAATCCATGGCAGACCGGTTCGGCGCCTGTATTGGGTGGGCCTACGCCGGCAAATCGTGGAGGAATTCATGTCCTGCCCTGCGCTTCGCTCCGTTTTTCTCGTTCTGTTCCTCGTCTTTTCATCCGCCTCCGCGTTCGCGCTGCTGAACCCCCACGTAAAACCGGAGCCGTGCGAAAGCTGCCACATGAAAACGCCTACAAAGGCGGACGGCGAAGCGGGGAACTACTTCTTACTTAAAGACACCATCGACGACACCTGCCACGTATGCCACGAGGCGACGTGCTGCAAGCCGGGCTCCCTTCACGGCAGCAACCACCCCTCCAACATCAAGGACTGGGACTGGAAGCTGTTCCGCCGTCCCAAGACGCTCCCCCTGTACAACGGGTACATCACCTGCTCGACGTGCCATACCCACAGCATACCTGCCCCCCCTTCCTACAAGATGGTGCGGATCGTCAAGGTCGACGGGAAGAAGATCGACTGGACGGAGCTTTGCCGCGACTGCCACGTGGGGTACTGACGGCGGGATGAGTGTTACCGGCCGGGCCCTTTTCCCCGCGGGGGGCTGCCGGGCTTCCGCCCGGGAACCCGGGAATCACGATCCTTGCGCGTGCCCGGCCTTGCGCCGGGCCGGGGCGTTGAAGGCGACCCCGGTCCACGGGGAGGTTTCTTCCACTCCGGCTTCGGCTGGCGGGGGGTTTTCCCCTCCACCGGGACTTCCTTTGGCTTCGGGGGCTGTTGCCGTTTCGCGCGGGGGACGAACTTCGGCTTGCCCGCGTGAGGCTCCCGCAGAGGCGCCGCGCGGGGCTCGCGCTCCTTTTCCCCCACGTAGGCCTTTAGCTCCCTCACTTCCTTCCCCGTCAGGTAGCGCCACTCGCCCGGTTCCACGCCTGATAGCTCCAGCGGGCCGATCGCGGAGCGACGCAGCTTCATCACCCGGTACCCGATCGCGTCGAACATCTTGCGGACCTGGTGGTACCGCCCTTCGGCGATCCGGATGGCGACCCAGGACTTGCCCTCCCGTTTTTCCAGGAAGGTGATCTCCGCGGGGTTGGTCATCACGCCGTCGATCGGCAGCCCCTTTCGCAGGATCTTCAGCGCAGCCGCCGGCGGGGCTCCCATAAGCTTGGCCACGTACGTCTTTTCGACGCCGAACCGGGGGTGGGTGAGCTTGTACGCCAGCTCGCCGTCGTTGGTGAGCAGGATCAGGCCCGTCGTGTGGTAGTCGAGCCGCCCCACGGGGAAGACGCGCGAGGCAAGCCCGCCCACGAGCGACGCGATAGTGTCCCTCCCCTCCTTGTCCTTCATCGTGCTCACGACGTTGTCGGGCTTGTAGGCCATGATGTAGATCTTCTCCTCGGGGACGAGGACGAGCGTGTTGCCGTCCAGCCGCACCTCGTCGTCCGGCTGTAGAAACGTCCCCGGGTCGGTGACCGCCGTGCCGCGGATGGTGACCCGCCCGCCGCGGATCAGCTCGTCGGCGGTGCGCCGGGAGACGCCAGACGCGAGCGACAGGTACCGGTTAAGCCGTTCACCCGGAGGGCTGCTAAGCATCCGGTTCCCCGTTCTTCTCCCGGGATGCGCCCTCGGACAGCACGTCGTCGGATACCCCATCCGGGAGGCCGGGCTCCGACAGCACGATCGGGTGATCGTGTTCCGCCGCCTCCAGGCTCGCCACGAGCTCGGATACTCCGGAATTCGCGGGCACCTCACCCGGCGAATCCGGCACGGCGACGCCCGTCGCCGCCGCCATGAAATCCTCGATGTCGTGCATCGAGGGCAGGTCGGAGAGGCTTGCCAGTCCGAACACCTCCAGGAATTCCCGCGAAGTCCCGAAGAGGAAGGGCCTCCCGATCACGTCCTTCTTGCCGACGACCTTGACCAGGCGGCGTTCCATCAGGGTCTTCAGCGGCCCGGCGCAGTCCACGCCGCGGATCTGCTCGATCTCCAGGCGCGTCACGGGCTGCTTGTAGGCGATGATGGACAGCGTCTCCA
Organism: Deltaproteobacteria bacterium; assembly: GCA_021824125.1. Taxonomy (GTDB): domain Bacteria; phylum Desulfobacterota; class Deferrimicrobia; order Deferrimicrobiales; family Deferrimicrobiaceae; genus JAKALO01. Next base: position 7,553 of record JAKALO010000085.1, read on the forward strand.
GCGCCGCGCGCGAGAAGCGCGGGGGCTTGATGTCGAAGAGCCTGCGCACGTGCTCCAGGTTCGCGGGGTTGGTCCGGAACTGGACCCCCCTGGCCACCTCCTCCACGAGGATGCCGGAGGTTTCCGGCGGGTACTTCGCCTGGAGCCCGCGGACCACCTCGATCACCGTCTCCTTCCGGATTCCCCCCAGCAGCTGGCCGATCCTGTCGAAGGAGAGCGGGCTGTCCGAGACGAGCAGGAGGCTCTCGAGGGCCGATGCCGCCCGGGAAAGGTCGACCTCTTCCCCTTGCGCCTCCGCTTCCGGGACCGCGTCACTCGACGTCGGGTTCTTCGTCTGCTCTTCCATGTTCTCCCTCCCGTACGGATGGGACTATCGTGATCAGCCCCATCGGGTTGGCCTGGTAGACCTTTACCGTCCGGAGCCGGACCAGCTCCAGGATCCCCAGGAAGAACGAGATGACCTCGTTCCTCGTCCTGAACTCCTCGACGAGGCGGTCGAACCGGATCGACCCGTCCTCCTTGATCCGGTCGAGGAGGAAGGCGATAGCGTCGGCGATCGTGAGCCGGTCCACGAACACCTGGTGTGCCTCGTCCAGCGGGATCCGCGCCAGGACGTCCTTGAAGGCGGTGATCAGGTCGGCCAGCGACAGCTCGGTGATCTCCGGTTCCCCCCGCGGGATATCCTCGCCCGTAAAATCCCGCACGAAGACGTCCCTGCCCAGGATCGGGCGGTCCGCCAGCCGGGCCGCGGCCTCCTTGAACTTCAGGTATTCAACGAGCCGCCTCGAGAGCTCGGCCCGCATTATTTCCGGGTCTTCCTCCGGATCGAGCTCTTCGTCCGTCCGCGGTAGCAGCGACTTCGACTTGATGTAGAGGAGGGTCGCGGCCATCACCAGGAACTCCCCCGCGAGGTCCAGGTTCAGCGCCTTCATCGCGTCGATGTAGGCCAGGTACTGCTCCGTGATCCGGGAGATCGGGATGTCGTGGATGTCGAGCTTTTCCTCCCGGATGAGGTGCAGGAGGAGGTCGAGCGGCCCCTCGAACGCCTCCAGCTTGACCGGGATGCCCGGCACGCCGTTCTGCGCGTCAGATCCGGACAGCGTCGCGTACCTCCCGCATCTTCTCTTTCGCGATCCCGCACGCCCTGGCCGTCCCCTCCGCCAGGATCCCGCGCACGGAGACCCCGCTCCCCACGATCTCCTTCCGCTTCTCGCGGACGGGGGACAGGACCTTCTCCATGTTCTCGTACATCCACTTCTTGCACTCTATGCAGCCGATCCCGGCGGTCCGGCAGCCGGCGTCGACCTTCTTCACCGTCTCTTCGTCCGAGAAGATCTTGTGGTAGTCGAAGACGTTGCAGATCTCCGGGTTGCCGGGGTCAGTGCGGCGCTCGCGGGCCGGGTCGGTCACCATGGGCCTCACCTTCGCCCAGACCTCCGCTGGCGTGTCGGAAAGCAGGATCGCGTTCCCGTAGGACTTGCTCATCTTCCGGGTGTCGGTACCCATGATCTTCGGTGTCTCGGTGAGGTAGGCCTGCGGGATGGCGAAGACCTCCTTGTAGAGGAAGTTGAACCGCCGGGCGATCTCCCGGGAAAGTTCCAGGTGCGGGACCTGGTCGATCCCGACGGGCACCAGCGCCGCGTCGTACATCAGGATGTCGGCTGCCTGGAGGACCGGGTACCCCAGGAAGCCGTAGGTGCTCAGGTCCCGGGTGGTCTGCTCGCGCAGCTGCTCCTTGTAGGTCGGGTTCCGCTCCAGCCAGGGAAGCGGCGTGATCATGGACAGCATCAGGTGCAGCTCGGCGTGCTGGGGAACGTGGCTCTGGATGAAGAGCGTGGCCTTTCCCGGGTCGATGCCGGCGGCGAGCCAGTCGATTACCATGTCGTCGATGCTCTCTCCGATCACGTCCGTCCGCTCGTATTCCGTGGTCAGCGCGTGCCAGTCGGCGACGAAGTAGAAGGCGTCGTTCTCCTCCTGGAGCTTCTTCCAGTTCACCAGCACCCCGAGGTAGTGCCCCAGGTGCAGCTTGCCGCTCGGCCGCATGCCGCTCAGGATCCGCTTGCGCAATTCAGAACCTCCTCATGGAGGGTTATCCGCCCAGGAAAAGCATGGTCAGCAGGTGGATGACCGGATTGACGACCCGCCAGATTATGCCGAACGGATCGAAGACGAAGATCATGATCAGGATGATCATCCCGTAGCGCTCCACCGAGGCGAGCGCCCGGGAGGGACCGTACGGGAGAAGACCGACGGCAATCCGGCCTCCGTCCAGCGGTGGGACCGGGATGAGGTTGAAGATCGCCAGGAGAACGTTCCACTTGACCGACGCCACGCACATCAGCGCGACCGGGATGAGAACCATCTGCAGCGATCCGTCCGCCGTCGCGGCCCTCCCGAAGCCCGAGATCTTCTGGAAGGTCTGGGGATCCAGGAAGCCGATCGTCCGGAACAGGATTCCGGAAGCCGCGGCGAGCGCCAGGTTCGTCACCACTCCCGCGGCGGCGACGTAGACCGGGTCCCGCTTCTGGTCCCGGAGGAGCCTGAAGTTGACGGGCACCGGCTTGGCGTACCCGAACAGGAACGGGCTCCGCATGAAGATCAGCATCAGGGGGAGGATTATCGTCCCGAAAAGGTCGATGTGCGCGATGGGGTTGAGGGTTACCCGCCCCAGCATCATGGCGGTGGGGTCCCCCTTC